>DATDBH010000180.1:0-10350 GCA_036524985.1 Microlunatus sp.
CCCCCCCCCCCCCCCCCCCCCCCCCCCCCCCCCCCCCCCACCCCTCGTCAGTTCCCGAACGCCGAACCGGGCCGGTCCTCGAAGGACCGACCCGGTAGGTGTCTGCGTGAGTGCGCCGCTTGATCAGCCGCCGCCGCCCTCAGCCTCCTTGCGAGCCTTCTCACGAGCTTCGGCCGCCGCCTCTGACGCAGCCTTCTTCTTCTTGGCCGCGGCCTTCTTCTTGGCGTCCGCCTTCTTCTCGGCCGCCCGCTTGGCGGCCCGCTCGGCCGCCACCTTCTCCGGGTCACGGCCGTCGGAGTAGAGCTTGTAGATGGTGCTGTACTGCGGCACCTTCGACCCGCTGCTCGCCGACCAGCCGACCCAGCCGCCGCGCGGCACGCTGTCGCTGTAGACGTAGTTGGTCTCGACCGTGAAGCCCGCCTTCTCCAGCTTCTTGGTGTACGCCTTGATCCCCAACCCGAACCGGCTCGGGACGTCGACCATCTTGCCCTTCTCGATCCGGTTCGGCGGGCTCTTGAAGCTGGTCTTCGGGACGTCGGCCAGGTACTTCTCCATGGTCGGCTTCCAGATCTTCATCCCGGAGTCGCCGCTACCGGAACCTTCCAGATACGTGTTGGTCGACGGGATGCGATAGCCCTTGACACCCTGCCGGCGGAACTCGCCGGCCGACCTGGCCGCCTTGCTCTTGATGAACGGCTTCTTGGTGTTGTCGATCGAGATCATCGCGACCCCGGCCACGTCCGGGGTGTAGCCCGCGAACCAGACCGCCTCGTTGGAGTCGATGGTGCCGGTCTTGCCGGCCTGCGGGCGGCCGTCCGAGGTGCGGGCCCGGGTGCCGGTGCCCTTGGTCATCACCGATCCCAGCAGCTTGTTCATGCCGTCCGCGACGTCCTTGCTCATCACCCGCTTGCAGTCGCCGTCCGGCACCTCGAGCTTCTTCTTCGTCCGGGTGGTCACCGACTCGATGATGATCGGGCTGCAGTGGATGCCGCGCGCGGCGAAGGTCGCGTACGCCTCGGCCATCGACAGCGGGCTGACCTCGACCGAGCCCAGGGTGAAGGACGGGGTGTGCTGGTAGTAGTCGACGATGTCGCGATCCGGGGTGCCGAGCTTGACGCCGAGCTTCTTGGCCATCTTGGTGACCCGACACATGCCGGTGGTCATCTCCAGCTGCACGAAGTACGTGTTCACCGACATCTCCGCGCCGCGGTACATGTTCATGTTGCCGTTGGTGCCGGTGGAGTTCTTGACGTTCCACTTGCCGTACACCTGCTCGCGACCGTTGCAGGTCTCGAAACCCTTGCCGCCGAAGTTCATGCTGGCCTTGGCGTTGTACTTCTTCGAGAGCGGGATGCCTTTCTCCAGGGCAGCCGCCGCGGTGAAGGCCTTGAAGGTCGAGCCGGCCTGGTAACCCTGGATGCCACCCATCGCCGGATCGACGGCCAGGTTCCAGTAGGTCTGGCCCTTCTTGCCGTCGCTGCCCATCACGGGTCGGCTCTGCGCCATGGCCAGGATCAACCCCGTCCCGGGCTGGATCATGTTCATGGTCGAGATGAGCGGGTCCTTGGGGCCGACCACCCGGCTGACCGCCTTCTGCGCGGTGTCCTGGGTCTTCGGGTCGATCGCGGTCTGGATGGTCAGGCCACCGCGCTTGATGTTGTTCTCGCGCTCCTCGACGGTCTTGCCGAGACTCGGCATGGTCTTCAGGGTGCGGTAGACGTAGTCGCACAGGAACGGGTACTTGGTGCCCACGCAGCCGTTGGGCGTGGGCTTGACCCTGCTCTTGTCGAACTTCTCCAGCTTGGCGGCAGCGGCCTGCTTCGCCGTGATGATCTTCAGCTCGGGTGATGCCATCCGGTTGAGCACCACGTCGCGGCGGTCGTTGGCCGCGCCGGGATTGTCCACCGGGTTGTTGGCGTCCGGGTTCTGCACCAGCCCGGCCAGCATGGCGGCCTCGCCGAGATCCAGGTCCTTGGCGTTCTTGCTGTAGTAGTGCCGAGCGGCGGCTTCGACGCCGTACGCGCCCTCGCCGTAGTAGGCGATGTTGAGGTAGCGCTCGAGGATCTCGTCCTTGGTGAACCGCTTCTCCAGAGCGATCGCGTAGCGGAGCTCGCGGATCTTGCGCTGGTAACCCTCGGCGCCGGAGGACCGGGTCGCGTCGGTGATGCACTCCTTGTCGCCCTGGCAGGCTTCGATCTGGACCATCTTCACGTACTGCTGGCTGATCGAGGACCCACCCTGGGTCTCGGCGCCGGAGGAGTTGCGGACCAGGGCCCGCATCGTGCCGCGCAGGTCCAGCGCGCCGTGCTCGTAGAACCGGTGGTCCTCGATCGCCAGCTGCGCCTGCCGCATCACCGGAGCGATCTGGTCGAGCTTCACGTAGATCCGGTTCTCGTCGTAGAAGTACGCGAGGATCTTGCCGTTGCCCATCAGCACCTTCGACCGGGTGGGCGGGACCGGCGTGGCGAGCTCCGCCGGAAGATTGTCCAGCTCATCGGCGGCCGCCTTGCTGCTGACGCCGGCAAGTCCCGCAAGGGGAACGAACAGACCGGCGATCAACACACCCGACAGCACGCTGACGACCACGAACATCACCAGCGAGTACGCGACTCCGCCCACTCGTCTAGGGGTAAAGGGCATGCCGAACAGGGTACGTGAGGAAGATGAGGCCACCGAATCCCGCGCGTCGGTGTCGGCTCGCGGCAGGGATTCTCGGTATCGATTGAGTTACGGCCGGTAAAAATCCGGGTCGCGGACTGGTCAACGCTTGCGCCTATTCGTACCATATGAATCGTCGCGTCCGCGGGGGGTACTGGGGAGTGCCCGGAGGCGACACACGGGTGCTGGGGAGTGCCCTGTGACACAAGGGGGATCACAGCGTGACTGCTGTTCAATCAGAAGACTGGGCCACGCTCGCCAAATGCCGAGGCATGGGCGATGCGTTGTTCCCGGAAGCCGTCGATCAGAAGCGGGCCCGCGGGGTCTGCATGGGGTGCCCGGTGCGCTTCGACTGCCTGGCCGAGGCGCTGGACAACCGGATCGAGTGGGGTGTCTGGGGCGGGCTGACCGAGCGCGAACGTCGACAGCTGCTGCGGCAGCGACCGGACGTGCCGAGCTGGCGGTCGGTCCTGCTCAGCCAGCCCTCAGTCGCTGGCGGCAAGCAAGGCGCCCACGCGACGAAGTGAGCCGATGTCGGTGACGTCGCTGGGAAGCGCCGTCACCAACGTCCGTGCCACCGTCGTACGGCGCGCGGCGAAGCGGTCGAGCAGCAGCTGCTCGTTCTCGATCACGCGGACCAGATCGGCGTGCTGGCGCAGGGCCGCGATCTCGGCGGCCTGCGTGTCCGGATCGAGATCTTCGGCCACCGACACCGCCCGCTCGGCCGAGGCGTCCAGCGTGCTCCGGTTGACCCGGTTCACCACCACGCCGGCCAGCGGCATGCCCTCCTCGTTGAGCCGATCGACGAAGTAGGCCGCCTCCCGCAGCGCATCGCGCTGCGGGGTCGCGACCACGAGGAAGGTCGTCTGCGGCGAGGCGAGCAGCTGGAACGTCTGCTCGGCCCGCTGGCGGAAGCCGCCGAAGATCGCCTCGAAGGCGGCGATGAAGGTCTGCAGGTCGGTGAGCAGCCGGCCGCCCAGGATCTTGTTGAGCGCGCCCGCCACCAGGTTGAACCCCACGCTGACCAGTCGGAACGGTCCGCGGGCTCCGGCCAGCAGCACCTTCAGGAAACGCCCGTCCAGCAGCGAGCTGAGGTGCTCGGGCGCGTCCAGGAAGTCCAGGGCCGAGCGGGCCGGCGGGGTGTCGACCACGATCAGGTCCCACGAGCTTGTCTCCACCGCCTCCGCGTGCAGCTGGCCGAGCTTCTCCATCGCCATGTACTCCTGCGTCCCGGCGAACTGGGAGGACAGGGCCACGTAGAACGGGTTCTCCAGGATCGAGCCGGCCGTCTCGGGCGTGGAGTGGGCGAGCACGACCTCGTCGAAGGTCCGCTTCATGTCCAGCATCATGGCGTCGAGGCTGCCGCCGCTGTCGGTGTCCAGGCCGCGGACCGGGCGCGGGGTGTTGTCGAGCTCGGCGACTCCCAGGGACTGGGCCAACCGACGGGCCGGGTCGATGGTGAGGACGACCACCTTGCGACCCGCCTCGGCCGCGCGCAGAGCGAGCGCGGCGGCACTGGTCGTCTTGCCGACCCCGCCGGCGCCGCAGACCACGACGATCCTGATCCGCTGGTCGGCGATCAGGTCGTCGACGTCGAGGAAGTCCGGGACGGGGGTCGCGGTCGTCGCCGGCGGTGCCGTGGTCGCGGTGGTCGTGCCGGACGCCTTCGAACTCGATCGGCTCATCGTGCCGGTTCCAGGGTGATCTGGGCGCGCAGCTGGTCGGCGATCGCGAAGACGGCGTTCTCGTCGATCCCCCCGGGATCGAAGGCGACCTCGGCCACGGTCTTGCCGAACCCGTCCAGTACGGCGCGCCGGCGTCGGTGATCCAGGGTCCGGGTGGCCTCGATCGCGAACTCGCCCGCCAGCGCCTTGTTGTCGGCTTCCTCGAAGCCGGGGACGCTCAGGGTCCCGTTGCCGTCGGCGAAGATCTGCAGCTCCTCATCGGTCAGCGGCATCGAGCGGACCATGTTCGCGATCACCGCGTCGACGGCGATCTGGGTCGGCTTCAGCTGCTCGATCGCCTCCTCGGTCTCGGTCACCGGCATGTCCTCGAGCAGCGTGACCAGGTGCACCACGGTGGTCTCCGCCCGCAGCATCGCGTTGATGGAGTCGGCCTGGGAGCGGATCGGTCCTACCTTCGCCAGTCCGGAGACGGCCTCGTGGATGTTCAGGAACTGGGCGATCCGCCCGGTCGGCGGGGCGTCCAGGACGACGGCGTCGTACGCGTCCTCGAGGCCCTTGGCCTGACGCCGCACCGCCTCGTACACCTTGCCGGTCAGCAGCACGTCGCGCAGGCCCGGCGCGATCGAGGTGGCGAAGTCGGTCGCACCGAACTTGTCGAGGGCCCTGGCCGCGAAACCGAGATGGTAGAAGGACTCCAGGTACTCCAGCAGGGCGTCTTCGGCATCGATCGCCAGCCCGTACACGGCGCCGCCCGTCGGGGTACGGGTCAGGCGGAGCTCCTCGGCGCCGTCCAACGGGGGTCGGCCGAAGAGATCGGTGATGCCGTGGCGGCCCTCGACCTCGCACACCAGCACCCGTCGCCCGCCGGTGGCGAGTGCGCAGGCCAGGGCGACCGCGATCGTCGTCTTGCCGGTCCCTCCCTTGCCGCTCACGATGTGCAGGGTGTGGCGGGGCAGCGTGGTCGTGACGGGTCGCCGGTCGCTCCGGGACCCGGCTCGGGAGCGGCTCACGGCAGTGCCGTCACACGGAGACCGGCGTGGGTCTTGTAGCGGCGGTTGACCGCGATCAGGTTGGCGGTCAGTGCCTCCACCTGATGGGCGTTGCGGAGGCGTCCGGCGAACACGCCGCGTCCGCCCGGCAGGGCGGCCGCCGCGAGCTCGATGACGGTCCCGACCGCGTCCCGGTCGTCGCCGAGGACGAGCACGTCCTCGTCGAAGTCGTGCACCGCGGGGTCCTCCAGCCGGATTGCGCTGAGGTGGTGGAACGCCGCGATCACGGTCGAGTCCGGCAGGATCCGCTGCGCTTCCTCGGCGGCCGATCCGTCGGGCACGGCGAGGGCGTACGGGCCGCGTGTGTCGAAGCCGAGCGGGTTCACGCAGTCGACGACGATCTTGCCGGCGAGCTGAGTGCTGAGGGACCCGAGGAGGTCGGCGTGGCCGTCGTAGGGCACGGTGACGATGACCAGATCGGCTCCGGCTGCCTCGTCGTTGCTGCCACCCGTGACCCCGTCGGCGCCGATGGCCACGGCGGTCTCCCACGCGCGGCCGGCGGAGCGGCTGCCCAGGACGACCGGGTGACCGGCCAGCGCCAGACGTCGGGCGAGGCCGCGGCCCTGCGGACCCGTGCCACCGAGGATGCCGACGCTCAGCACGAGGACTCGGTCGGACCAGACGCGGACAGCATGACGTCGATCTTAGGTCGCGCTGCCGCAGCCGGGCCGCTGAGCGGTGTCGTCCGTGCCCGTCCCCGGGTCCGGGATGACCCTGATTGCTCCACTGCGCCGGCGCGGCTACTGTCAGCTGTCGGACGTACTTTGTACGAAACGAGGGGGATCTGTGATGACCGATGCAGTGCCGACGACGATGCGGGCGGTCAGGCAGCTCGGGTACGGCGACGCGGACCGGTGGGTTCTGGGCGACGAGCCGGTGTCGACGCCCGGTCCCGGGCGGGTGCTCGTCCGGGTCGAGGCGGCCGGGGTGGACCAGGGGACCTGGCACCTGCTGACCGGCAAGCCGTACCTGCTCCGGTTGGTGTTCGGGGTGCGGGCACCCAAGCGCGTGGTGCCGGGTTTCGACCTCGCGGGCCGGGTGGTGGCGATCGGCGAGGGGGTCGCCCGGTTCGCCGTCGGCGACGAGGTCTTCGGGATCGGTGAGGGCTCCTACGCGGAGTACGCCACCGCACTGGAGTCCAAGCTCGAGCGGCGTCCGGCCTGCTGGACGGCGACGCAGGCCGCCGCGGTGCCGGTCTCGGGTCTCACGGCCTGGCAGGCGCTCCACGAGGCGGCCACGGTCGAGGCGGGGCAGCGGGTGCTGGTGATCGGCGCCTCCGGCGGGGTCGGCAGCTTTGCCGTGCAGATCGCGGTCGCGGCGGGAGCGCGGGTGACCGCGGTCTGCAGCGGGGCCAAGGCCGAGTTCGTTCGCGGCCTGGGGGCTGAGCAGGTCGTCGACCACCGGGTGCACGACGTGGCCGATCTCGGGGTGGCGTACGACCTCGTGCTCGACATCGGCGGCCGCTCGACCCTGCGCCGCCTCCGCCGGCTGACGGTGCCAGGGGGAACGGTCCTGCTGATCGGCGGCGACGACAAGAACCCGGTGTTCGGGCCGTTCGGTCGCTCGCTGCGTGCCTTGGCCTGGACGCCGTTCGCCGGGCGGAGCTTCGTGATGCTGGTCGCCCGGGAGCATCACTCCGGTCTGAGGGAGCTGGCCGGGCTCGGCTCGGCGGGGAAGCTCACACCGGCCGTCGACCGGGTCTTCCCGCTGGCCGATGCGGTCGGCGCGATCACCGCCCTCGCCGCGGGCACGGTCCGCGGGAAGCTGGTGCTGTCAGTGGGGCCGGGCACGATGACGCCATGACAGAGACCGAGCGGCCGAGCATCACTCTCAGCGACATCGTGCTGGACACCGACGACCCGCCTCGACTGGCAGAGTTCTACGCCGCCCTGCTGGGTCGGCCGATCACCCGGCGAGAGGACGACTGGTGGGCCGTCGGCGGCGAGAGCGGGCCGCAGCTGGCGTTCCAGCTGGCGTTGGACCATCGACCACCCTCGTGGCCGGACAACGCCGTGCCCCAGCAGTTCCACCTCGATCTGGACGTGTCCGATCTGCCCGCTTCGGTGGCGTATGCGCAGTCCCTGGGTGCCACGCTGGCCGACAACTCCCGCTCGGCGCCGAGCTTCGTGGTGCTGTTCGACCCGAGTGGGCACCCCTTCTGCCTGTGCGTGGCCTGATGCCTGCGGTCCCTGCCGCAGGCGGCACCCGCCGTTCCCTCCGCACGGAACGGCGCGGTCAGTAGGGTGAGGCCATGACCAAGTGGGAGTACGTCACCGTTCCGCTGCTCGTCCACGCGACGAAGCAGATCCTCGACAACTGGGGACAGGACGGTTGGGAGCTGGTCCAGGTGGTTCCGGGGCTGAATCCGGAGAACCTGGTGGCGTACCTGAAGCGCCCGATCCAGGCCTGAGCGATGGCGAGCGCATCCGACCGGCTCGTGGAGCTGGGTCTGGAGCTGCCTGCGGTGGCGGCGCCTCTTGCGGCCTACGTGCCCGCGCTGCGGGTGGGCGATCTCATCTACACCTCGGGCCAGCTGCCCACCGCGTTCGGGCAGCTGCTGGCGGTCGGCAAGGTGGGAGCCGAGGTGTCGGCCGAGACCGGGTCGCGCTGCGCCCAGAAGGCCGTGCTCAACGCGCTCGCCGCGGCGAGCGAGGAGGCCGGTGGGATCGACGAGATCGAGCGGATCGTCCGGGTGGTGGTGTTCGTGGCCAGCGCCCCGGACTTCACCGGGCAGCCGATGGTCGCCAACGGGGCCAGTGAGCTGCTCGGCTCGATCTTCGGCGGCGGCGGTCGGCACGTCCGGAGCGCGGTCGGTGCAGCCGTGCTGCCGTTGGACGCGCCGGTCGAGGTGGAGCTGGTGGTCCAGGTGCGCAGGCGGCCGACCGTCGTCCCCGCCTGACCCTCCGCAGATCGCGTGATCGACGAGATGGGTCGCAGCCACTCCCTCGCTGTGCTGGCGTCGCTGGAACCGGCGGTGCCGCCCGAGCTCGCTCGGCTGGCCGAGGGGTGGGACCCGTCCGCCGAGCCGGTCGTCCCGCGAGCTGCCGCTAGCGTGGTGCTCTGCCGCGACGGCGGGTCCGGGCTGGAGACGTACCTGCTGCATCGTCATGCGCGGATGGCGTTCGCGGCGTCGATGGCGGTCTTTCCCGGCGGAGGGGTCGATCCGGTGGACACGTCCGCACCCGATCCGTGGCTCGCCTGCGGCATCCGTGAGACGCGGGAGGAGACCGGCGTCGACCTGGGCGCCGCCGTGCTCCTGCCCTGGGCGCACTGGATCACTCCCGCGGTGCAGCCACTCCGCTACGACACGTTCTTCTACCTGGCCGCACTTCCTGCCGGGCAGGCGGCCGCCGACCTGTCGACCGAGACCGAACGAGCGGCCTGGACCGCGCCGGTCCTGGCCGTGGCGGCGTACGCAGCGGGAGACCTCGCGATGATGCCACCGACCCTGGCGATCATGACCGAGCTCGCCCAGCTGTCCACCGTGGCCGATGCCCTGGCGCTGGGGCAGGACCGGGTGGTCGAGACCGTCCTGCCCGAGGTCGTCCGCGGCGCCGACGGCTGGGTCTACCGGTATCCCCGTCCGGGCGGGACGGCGGCCGGATGACCGAGATCGCGCCCGGCGTCACGCTCGTCCTGGCGCACAATCCGGGACCCATGACGCTGGACGGCACGAACACCTGGATCCTGGGCTCGGCGGCGCACGGCGCTCCCGGCGGACCCAGCCTCGTGGTCGACCCCGGTCCGCTGGACGAGGGTCACCTGCGTCGGGTCCACGAGGTGGCGGGCGAGGTCGCCGAGATCGTTCTCACCCATCGGCATCTCGACCACAGCGAGGGGGTCGCTCGGCTCGCGGAGCTGACCGGCAGCGGGGTGCGAGCCGCGGACCCGGCGTACGCGGTCCCGGCCGCCGGCTGCGACGGTCGGCTCGACGACGGACAGGACCTCCAGGTCGGTGACGTGGCGATTCGGGTGCTGGCCACGCCCGGTCACACCAGCGACTCGACCTCGCTGCTGGTCACCTCCCCGGACGGTCGCTGGTTGCTGACCGGCGACATGGTCCTCGGTCGCGGCACGACGGTGATCACCCATCCGGACGGGGACCTGGGCCGCTACCTCGAGTCGTTGGAGGTGCTGCTCACCGCGGTCCGCGAGCACGACGTGACCGCGATCCTTCCCGGGCACGGCCCGGTGGTGACCGATCCGGAGCGGCTGCTGCTCTTCTATCGCGAACACCGGCAGCAGCGCTTGGAGCAGGTCAGAGACTCGCTGCGGCGGGGAGACACGACCCCGGCACAGGTCGTCGCCCGCGTGTACGCCGACGTCGACCGCTCGGTCTGGCCGGCCGCCGAGCAGTCCGTCCGCGCCCAGCTGGACTATCTCCGCGGCTGCTGACTCCGGCTGCGCCGCGGAGCTGGTGGTCATTCCTCCCATGGCGACTTCGCGTGTGTTGCCGCACCGGCGGAGTCGGTTTCTGGGCCGCTCGGGCCGGGATTCAGGGTCCGCTGGGCTGACTCTCAGACAGCCCTGCGACCCGTAGCGGAGTCATCGGGATCGCACAGGATGGCCACAGGTTCGCGGAGGATCTTCAGGGGTGTGACCACACCGCACGAGCCTTCGAGCCTCAACACCCCGCCGTTCGGCCAGCCCACGGGCCCCGAGTACCAGCCCACCCAGCCCATCGGCGCCTACCGCGCCGAGGACTTCCCATCGCCGGCGGGCGTGCCGCCGCTCGGGTCGAACACGGGCTACGCACCGGCACCCGGGACGTACGCGGGACAGGCGTACGGGGGCGGGACGGCCACCCTGGTGCAGCCCGCCGTGACCACCGCTCCCCGGCGGCGTACCGGCATGGTCGTCGCTGCCGCGGCCCTGGCCGCGATCATCGGCGCGGGTGCGGGCATCGGCTCGTACGCCTACCTCGCCGGCGGCACCACCGGGATCGCGTCCTCGCCGAT
>DATDBH010000181.1:0-35662 GCA_036524985.1 Microlunatus sp.
GCCGCCATGCCGGCGCAGTCGCCCACGTTGTCACCGACGTTGTCGGCGATGGTGGCGGCGTTGCGCGGGTCGTCCTCGGGGATGTTCTGCTCGACCTTGCCGACCAGGTCGGCGCCGACGTCGGCGGCCTTGGTGAAGATGCCACCGCCGACCCGCATGAACATGGCGAGCATGGCCGCGCCGAAGCCGAAGCCCTCGAGGATGGTCGGGGCGTCGGCCCGGAAGACGAGCACCACGACCGCGGCCCCCAGCAGACCCATGCCGACGGTCATCATGCCGACGTGGGCACCGGTGCGGAAGGCGATCCGCATGGCCGGATCGCGACCCTCGCTGCGGGCCGCGGACGCGACGCGCACGTTGGCCTTGACCGCCAGCGACATGCCCAGGTAGCCGATCAGACCGGAGAACACCGCCCCGGCCAGGAAGGCGATCGAACGGGCGATCTTCAGCGTCCAGGTGCCGAACTCACCGTCGTGCACCGGCAAGGCCAGCAAGAGGAGGAACGCGAGGATCGCGAACACCCCGAGGGTGCGGAACTGGCGCGCCAGGTAGGCGCTGGCGCCCTCCTGCACGGCGAGCGCGATCACCTTCATCTTCTCGGTGCCGTCGTTCGCCGCGATGACCTCGCGGCGGAACACACCGCCCATGATCAAGGCGATGACAGCGACCACTCCGACGATCGCAACCAGGGTGAGGTTCGCGCCGGAGAGGACGACTTCTAGTGGGATTGTTTCCATCAGGACCGGAAGCCCGGACATGCAACGTCCTCCTGCAGACATCAGTGTCAACTACGCATCCATACGGCGCGACCGGCAGAGTCTAGCCAGTGAGGACACTGGTCTGCTGCCGGAACGCGAACAGTACGCGAGTTGTGCTTATTCTCCACAACTGACGTTCGTGTGCGGCCGTGTCTCGATCCCGTGCCACGCTGAGGTGATGGTGACGGTCGGGGCGGGGGTGGGTGCCGTCGATTCGGGCGCCGCGGAGGCGACACCGCGACCGGTCGACGTCGGTCCCACGAACCCACAACCGGTTGGCGGCCTGGAGGTCCGGTATCGGCGAGACCTTCCGGCCCGGCCCGGGCGACACGCCCCATGGCCGAGCTGGCTCGAGGTCGGTTCGCCGGCCAGGACGGCCGTGGGGCGGCTCGGCGTCGACAGCCTCTGGAGCCATCAGGTGGAGGCCGCCGACGCGTTGACGGCCGGTCGCCACGTGGTGCTCACGACGGGCACCGCGTCGGGCAAGTCGCTGGCCTACCTGCTGCCGATCGTCACCGCGGCGGTGGGGTCCGGTTCGCTGGACGGCGCCGTACGGTGGCGCCGGCGCGCGGCCACCTCGCTCTATCTGGCGCCGACCAAGGCGCTGGCCCACGATCAGGCCCGCGTGTGCGCCGAGCTGGCGGTGCCCGGCTGGCGGGTCGCCACCGTCGACGGCGACACGGACCCGGCCGACCGGCAGTGGGCCCGCGACCACGCTCATCACGTGCTGACCAACCCGGATCTGGTGCACGCCTCACTGCTGCCGAACCACGCCCGGTGGGCCTCGTTCCTGCGGTCCCTGCGGTATGTGGTGGTGGACGAATCGCATCGCTATCGCGGCGTGTTCGGCGCGCAGGTGGCCTCGGTGCTGCGGCGGTTGCGGCGGCTCGCCGCACACTACCGAGCCGCTCCGACCTTCGCCGTCCTCAGCGCCACCGCCGCCGAACCGATCGCGACGGCGGCCGCGCTCACCGGGATCGCGGTCGACGACCTGACTCTGGTGGACGACGACGGTTCGGCCCGCGGTCCGGTCCGGATCAGTCTCTGCCGGTCGGAGCAGGCCCCCGAGGCCGCCGCCGCGGAGCTGCTGGCCGACCGGGTTCGGGCCGGCGAGCAGGTGCTCACCTTCGTGCCGTCCCGGCGGTTGGCCGAGGAGGTGGCGCGTACGGCCGCGCTCTCGGTCGGATCGGCTGTCAGGTCGCCGGACGAGTCGGACGAGTCGCCGGCTGGATCGGCCGGGTCGCCGGCTGGATCGGCTGGACCGCGGGGAGTCTGGGAGCACCCGAACGTGGTCGCGTACCGGGCGGGCTACCTGGCCACGGATCGTCGGCTGATCGAGCGCGGCCTGGCCGAGGGGACTGTCCGCGGCGTGGCCGCCACCAACGCCCTCGAGCTCGGCGTGGACATCGCCGGTCTCGACACCGTGGTGCTGTGCGGCTACCCGGGCAGCCGAGCCGCCTTCTGGCAACAGGCCGGTCGCGCCGGACGGCGTGGGACCGCGGCCGAGGTGATGCTGATCGCCCGTCCGAACCCGCTGGACGCCTACCTGCTGGACCACCCGGCAGCGATCTTCGATACGCCGATCGAGCAGACCGTGCTGGATCCCGCGAGTCCACCCGTGCTGGGTCCTCAGCTGGCCGCCGCCGCCCAGGAGCTGCCGTTGCGCTCCGGTGACGAGTGCTGGTTCGGGGCCGGCACCTGGGCCCTCGTCGCACGACT
Source organism: Microlunatus sp. (assembly GCA_036524985.1). GTDB lineage: Bacteria > Actinomycetota > Actinomycetes > Propionibacteriales > Propionibacteriaceae > Microlunatus. The sequence continues at coordinate 2,478 of DATDBH010000181.1, forward strand.
GACCGAGCGTGGGCTGCTGCGCCGGCGCCCCGATGGTTGGTTCTGGACCGCCCCACATCGAGCAGTCGATCGGATCAGTCTGCGGAGCACGGCCGCACGCACCGTGGACATCGTGGAGGAGCCCACCGGACGAGTGCTCGGCACCGTCGGGATCGAGGCGGCCGATCTGGTGGTGCACCGCGGAGCGGTCTATCTGCAGCAAGGTGACAGCTATCTCTGCGCCGACGACGGCTGGGACACCGAAACCGGCGAGGTCATCGTCCGGGCGGCACGTCCCGGCTACCTCACGCAACCGGTGGTCAGCGCCGAGGTCGTTCCGGGTCGTCACGAGCGGGAACGACGGATCGGGGCCGGTCGGCTCGGGTACGGTCCGGTGCGGGTGAGCGGCACCGTGACGGGCTACCTGCGACGCGACGAGCTGACCGGACGCGTCTGGGACAGCACTCCCCTGGACTGTCCCGAGCGGGTGCTGGACACGTGGGCGACCACCCTCAGCGTCTCGGCCGCGGCGGCGGACGATCGAGCGGCGCTCGACGAGGCGGCGAAGATCCCCAGCGATCCGGCGGACGCGCGGGCCGACCAGCAGACGGGACCAGAGAGCCGGTCGGCGTTGTCCCGTCCCCGCTTCGACGCCGGGGTCCATGCCCTGGAGCACCTGATCACCGGCGTGCTGCCGGCGTTCGTGGCCAACGACCGCTACGACATCGGCTCCCACTCCTGGCTCGACGAGGACGGAGGAGCGACGATCGCGGTCTACGACCGGCTGCCCGGCAGCGGGTTCGCGGCGAGTGCGTACGGACGGGCGGCGGTCTGGCTGACGGCGGCGCGCGATCGGATCGACGACTGTCCGTGCGCCAACGGCTGTCCGGCCTGCATCCTCACGGCCGGGTGCGGGTCGAGCCGCCCGCTGGACAAGGCCACCGCTCGCCGACTCCTGGCCGGACTCCTCGCAGACACCCGGAGCGCGCAGGGCGCGCCGGGGCCGGCCGACGCCTGAGCGACGCGAGCCAGGCTGGTTGGGGGTCGAGAGATACTGGGCAGCGATGAGCTTCATGGAGATCTTCCAGCCGGGCCTGAAGTTCCTGCGCCAGGAGCGGGAACGGCAGCGGATGGACGTCGCCTACCCGAAGAACGGCGGCAACCCGCCGATGGAGATCGACCTGGACGCCGGCACGGCCACCATCGTGGTGCGACCACCGGCGGCAGCGACGGTGGACAACTCGGTCGAGTCCAAGCCCTGAGGTCGCCGGTCCTCAGCGGAGGTGGCCGACGCGGCTCACGCTCACGTGCCACGGCGGCGCCCAGCCACCCCGGCCTCGCCCGGAGGCCCCGCGCCCACGGTCGCACCCTGACGACGCACCTCCTCTGCACCCGCGTGCGCCGTGGCACCGACCTCCCGCGGCAGCCCCGGGGTGTGCACCGACGTCGAGACGGTGGCTGTGACCGTCACGACGTAGTCGATCTGGTCGCCGATCCGCTCGCAGGAGGTGATCCGGGCGAGGTGCGCACGGGCGTTGCGTCGGGCCGAGTCGCAGGGGTCGCCACCCTGACCAGCCGTGGTGGCCCCGCTGAGAGCCGCCAGATCGGCCGCCGATCGAGCCCGGTGCCCGGCGATCACGTACCCGCAGATGATCATCGCGGTGTAGCCGAACATCATCACCACCACGCAGACTCCGACCATCAGCATCGAACCGCTGCCCCTTTCGTCCCGTCCGAGCAGCAGCCGGCGGTCAGGTCGGACGTCGCCCCGGTCACTCACCGGGGAACCTCTGGTTCGGGCACGACCTCGGCTCTAGCGCGCAACGGCACCCCGACCAGCCTCGAGGTCAGCGGTCTCGCCACCACGCTGACGTGCACCTGGACCAGACCCTGGCTCCGGGCGATCTGCACCCGCGCTCCGGCGGGCGCCTCCCGACGAGCCCGAGCGACAGCTGCGTCGTCGCCTCGCGCGGCCTGCCGGGCCACCTCCGCAGCGGTGTCGATGCAGCGCACCTGGACCACCATCAGGTAGATCCCCCAGCTGAGCAGCAGCATGATGACCAGGGCCGCGAGGGTGGCGACGGCCAGCTCGGCCGTCACCATCCCCCGGTCCCCGGTCCGGCGGGTGTCGGACATGGTGCGGTCAGCGCCCGATCATCATGCCGCTGAAGGAGTTGATCAGCTTCAGGATGAACGCGAGCAGAGCGTCCTGCACGGCCCCGTTCGTGACCACCGCGATCAGCACCCCGGCGATGCCGATGGCAGCGATGATGCCGACCGCCCATTCCGCACTGACCATCCCGCGCTGGTCCCGGCAGGCGATGCCGCTTCCCAGGTCCTCCTCCTCCGTGATGTCGACGTTGCCGACGACCGTCTGCTCCATGGTTCCCATCGCGTGACCTCCCGACTCCCCCACCCTCGGTGGGCTGCACTCGACCTGAGTGCACCGAGAGTCTGTGGACGTCGGACCCATTTCGTACGGGGTCGATCGCGATCTGTTGACAGGGCTTCGGGTGACCCTTCGACCTGTGGACAACTCCGCCACCGACCCGTCGGGCGCGTGGTAGGGCGCGTCGCTCGCGACACCACCACCGACGCCTCCTGCGACCCTTCACGCACGGGTTGCGTTTGCATGGCGTGCGTGAGGATGCGGAAGCGTGCATCACCGCAGGAGGGCTTCAGCTCGGCCGGACGGCCCGGAACAGCAGGCGGTGGTCGGTGACCGTGAAGGCGCCGTCCGCGCGGATGACCCGATCGATCTCCAGCAGCTGAGAGCGGTGCCGTACGACGTCGAAGCCGGGGACCTGCCAGCTGACGGCACGCAGCTGCAGCACGACCGCGCCCACATCGAGGAAGTGGGTCGCCGCCCTGGCCTCGTCAGCCCGGATCACGTCCATGCCGGCCGCGCGGAGCAGCTCGGAGCCCTCGGCAGCCGAACGCAGCCCGCCGATCGGGGGATCGGCCCCGAACGCCGCGTTGAGCTCGGCGTCGTAGTCCGCGCCGACCTGCTGGGTCCGCAGCGTCCCACCCGGTCGCAGGACGCGCACGATCTCCGCCGGGTCGAGGGCACCGTGGCGGTTGAGCACGACGCTGCCGGGCGGTGGGCCGAGGGTGGCGAGGAGCTCGCCGCCACCGGTGTCGATGTCCAGCACCCGCTCGGCCCGCCCGACTGCGGCCGCAGCGAGTCGGGCGTAGTCCCAGGGCAACGGGTCACTGATCACCCGCCCGGCCAGTGGGGTGAAGTCCCAGCCGGACAGGGCATGGGCCACCGCCTCGGCCAGCAGGCGGTCGACCTCGGTCGTCGGCGATGGCGTCACCGAACCAACCTGTCATGGACGGGCCCGGGCCGGCGGGCCCCGGTGCGCCGACCTCACGATCAGAAGTGCAGCGCGTTCAGTACGGCCGACGCCACCGTCGGCACGATCCCCAGCAGCAGAAAGGCCGGGATGAAGCAGACCATCAGAGGCAGCACACTGCGCACGCCGACCCGCCGCGCCGCCTCCTCGACCTGGCCGTGCCGTTCCTCCCTGGCCAGCTCGGCGTGCACCAGCAGACTCTCCACGAGCAGGGACCCGGTCTCCACCGAGCGCGCCAGATCGAGGGCGGCCGAACCGAGCTGCTCGTGTCGGGCCAGGGTCCGCCAGGCGGAGACGTCGTCGTGTCCGAGCTCGGTCAGGCGCAGCACCTGAGTGAGGTCGTCGGCCAGCGGACCGTCGATCACCTCGACGACGGCGCGGAGCGCAGACCGGACCGGCAGCCCGGCGGCGAGACAGGACGCCAGCAGGTCCAGGGCCTGCGGGGTGTCGGCGATCCGTCGTCGCCGGGCGACCCTCGTCGCGGTGGGCTCCAGCCAGCCGAGCACGGTCGCCCCGGCGAGGCTGACGGCCACGCCGGCGGCGAGGGCCGGCAGCGGTCCGGCTCGGAGCAGCACCGCGGTCACGGCCAGTCCGAGCATCCCGCCGTCGAGCAACCGACGGCCGTACGGCGCGGCATCCGCGCGACCACGCAGCCAGCCCGGCAGCCGCCGGCGCGAGGCGACCAGCACACGGCCGGCGGGCTCCGGCCAGGCCACCAGAACGGCCAGGGCCGCCAGGACGGCCGCCGCCACACCCCAGGGCGACGGGATGACCTCGATCGGGCTCAGCGCAGCCGACATCAGCGAGGTGGCGATCATGCCGTGCGCCCCACCTGACGGGCCAGCCACTCGATCCACAGCACCCCGGAGGCGGCGAGGACGGCACCGCCGACCAGACAGGCCCATCCGAGCGGGCCGGCCAGCAGGAAGCCGATCGGGTCGCCGCCCAGCAGGTAGCCCAGTCCGATGCCGCACAGCGGGAGCACCGCCATCACCCGCCCGGTCGCGCGTGGACCCGCGAGCTCGGACGCCACCGTCCGTTCGACCGAATGGTCGGCCCGCAGGGCGTTGGCGACCTGATCCAGCAGGTCGGCCATCGGCGCACCGGTCCGGGTGCCCACCTGCCACGCCCGGGCGAGGTCTCGGAGGCCCCGACAGCCGGGGCGTTCCCCTTGACCGAGGAGCGCGGCGACGACGTCTCCACCGTTGCGTTGCACCCGGGAGGCGACCGCCAGCACGGCCGCATCCTCGGCCGCGAGCGCCAGCGCCTCGGCCGGGATCCGTCCGACCCGCACCTGGTTGGCGATCACCGAACAGGAGTTGGCGACCTCGGCCCGCGTTGCGTGCTCGCTGCGCGTACGTCGGCCGAGATCGACCAGCCGCAACGCAGCGCCGACGGTGATCACCCCGGCCAGCCCGACCGCCGCGGCCGCGGGGCCCGCCAGGACGCCGAGCAGGATGACCCCGGCGAGGCCGCCGATGGCGATCGCGAGCCCCCGGACCCAGCCCTGCGCATACCAGGGAAGGTGATCGGGAGAGGGGCTCAGTCGCCGGCCGGCGGGATCGGCGGGCGCGATCCACAGCCAGGCCGCGAGCCCGGCGCAGAGGAGCGTCACCGCGGTCATCGGTCGAGGATCTTCTCGAGCCGGCTCGCGCCGGGGCCGAGCCGCGTCCGAGCGCCCGAGCAGTCGAGCGCCGCCAGCGTGGCGACCAGACCGGTCGTCCGGTCCCGCTCGAGCACGTGCAGCTCACTGACCCGCCGGCGCCCGTCCCGGCCGCGGCGGATGTGGACCACCACGTCCAGCGCCGACGCCAGCTGGGCGTGCAGCGCCGGTCGGTCGAGGTGGCCGAGCGCCCCCAGCGCCTCGAGCCGGACCGGCACGTCCTCCGCCGAGTTGGCGTGCACCGTGCCGCACCCGCCCTCGTGGCCGGTGTTCATCGCCGCCAGCAGGTCGCAGATCTCCGCGCCACGGACTTCTCCCACCACGAGTCGGTCGGGGCGCATCCGCAGGGACTGGCGCACCAGGTCGGTGAGGGCGATCGCCCCGCGCCCCTCGGCATTGGCCGGCCGTCCTTCCAGGCTGACCACGTGCGGGTGGTCGGGGCGCAGCTCGCGGGAGTCCTCGACCACCACCAGACGCTCGCCCGGCGGCACCAGTGCGAGCAGCGCGGCCAGCAGTGTCGTCTTGCCCGAACCGGTGCCGCCGGAGACCAGGAAGGCGGCGCGGCTCTCCACCAGGCGGGTGAGCACCGCCGCCAGGCTCGGGCTGACCGCGCCGGTGGCGACGCAGTCCTCCAGCGAGAAGGCTCGCCGGGCCGGCACCCGGAACGACAGACACGTGCCCGGCACGGCCTGGGTGGCGAGGGCGGCGTGCACGCGCGTGCCATCCGGTAGTCGGGTGTCCACGAACGGCGAGGAGTCGTCCAGCCGGCGACCGGTGGCGGCGGCCAGCCGCTGAGCGAGCCGACGGACCTCACCGTCGTCGGCGAAACGGACGTCGGCGAGCTCCAGGCCCCGCCCACGATCCACCCAGACCTGGGTCGGTCCGTTGACCAGGACATCGGTGACCCCCGGCTCCCGCAGCAGCCGGGTGAGCGGTCCGGCACCCACCATCTCCCGCCGCAGCGCCTCGACCACGCCCAGCAGGGACGCGTCGGTGACCAGTCGACCCTCTGCCCGCATCGCGTCGGCGACGTCGGCGGGAGTGTGGGCTCGGGGCAGGTCGGCCAGCCGTCGCCGGATCGGCTCCAGGTCGAGCGGCCCGGTCGCCAGGCCGACGGTCACGGCGCCTCCGGCCGTCGGGGCACCTGACCCAGCACCTCACGACACGCCCTGGCGAGGGCGGACCGGGCCGTCCGGCGGGGAGGCTCACCCCGCTCCGCCGCCCACCGGACCGCTGACTCGTCGGCGACAGTGGCCAGCACCGGCAACCCCAGACTCTGCTCGACCAGCTCCGCACCGACGGCGGCGGACCGACGACCACGGAGCAGCACCTGGGCCGATGACTCGGGCAGCCAGGCGACCAGCTCCCGGGCCGCCGCCAGACCGCGGAGGTCGGCCCGAACCACCAGCACCGTCAGGTCCGCCCTCCGGGTGGTTTCCAGACCGACGGCGCTGAGCCAGCGCGGAACGTCCACCACGGTGAGGTCGTGACTGCGGGTCGTCGACCGCAGCACCGCCGCCATCTGCTCGGCACCGATCTCCTCGAGTCCACCGGTGCCACCTCCGCGGGCAGCGGCGAGCAGGTCCACGCCGTCGATGTACGGGAGCTGCCCGGTCAGATCGCCGAGGTGACCACGGGCGTGGGACAGATGGGACCACCGCCACCCGTCCACGTGCTCGGCGCCGACCAGCAGGTCGAGGCCACCGCCGAGCGGGTCGCCGTCGACCAGCACGGTGCGCTGGCCCGCATCGGCCGCCGCCAACGCCAGCGCCGCTGCGCAGGTGGAGCTTCCGACCCCGCCGGTGGATCCGACCACGGCGACCAACCGGCCGGCCCCCGTGCGCAGACCCGCCGCGTCGGCCAGGGCGGTCGCGAACCAGGCGTCCGACGACGGCAGCGGAGCCACCGCGGCCCCCAACGGCACCGACCACCGGCACAGCTCGTCGCTGTCGTGATCGTCACCGACCACGAAGACGTCCGATCGGCGCGGCAGGCCCAGCGCGACCAGCTGCTCCGCCCGGTCACCGCCGATGGCGACAGCCGTGGCGTCCCGCCACACCGCCCGCAGCGCACCGGGGTCACTGAGGACCCGCGGTTCCATTCCGACGGCCGCCATCGTGGCCAGCAGCCGGTCCAACAGCTCAACGTCAGCGGTCAACACCGCGGCGTACGCGCTCGCATCCACGTCTTCACACTGCGGACGTCCGTCGGAATCGGACGGCCCTCCGCCAGATCTGTGGACAGCGCTTCGACTGTCCTCCGTCCTGTGGACAACCGATTCCGACGCCCTGCCCGGCCGGCCGGAGTTGATCATGGAACCGACCTCCAGACGGCCACTGCCCGCGAGACGCCGGGTCTGAGAATCTTCTTATCCTGGGGCCTTTCCAAGCAGTCCACTTCAGGGTAGAAAGGACCTCACGAACCAATCCCTGGGCAGCGTTGAGTGCGAGACGAGTGGAGCGACCACTCCGTAGTCGTCGATGTCCGAGTCACGGTTCCGCACGTCATTCGAGCACCCACGCGGCGATCACCCATCCGAACTGGGTAGTTGAGATCCAGGCTTGCCTGGGCCAACGGCAACGATGCACGCATGGTCACCCGAACTGACGTGTCCGACACGACGCCCGCACTCCGGGCGTCGTGTCACGTCCGGGCCCTGTCCGTCATCGACGGTGCTTGCGCACCACCCCACCCCGACCGGCGTCCGTCGCCGCCGGACTCAGGTCGAGACCGGGCGCGCCACCGGAGACGCGTCGGCTCCATCGACCGCGGCCCGGGCGACGTGCAGGATCCACCCGCGCACCCCCGCCACCGTGCCGGACGCGTACCCCCGCAGCAGATCCTCGTAGTCGGTCTGGCGCCGAAGATGGCCGACCTCGGTGACGATCACACCCCGCGGGTCGAAGCCCGACGAGATCAGCACCATGCGTTCGACCGCCCGCGCCACCAGCCCGTCCGCCGCTCCGAACGGGGCCACGGTGGCGATCTCGGCGTGAGCGATGGCCGCCAGCACCAGCGCCGGCGTCTCGATCCGGCTGGTCAGCAGATCGCCCAGCTGTCCCATCCGTGACGTCGCCGGCGCGCCCGCTCGGAGGCGGCCGAGCTCGTCGTCGGCCACCTCGCCGTACGCCGCGAGGGTGTGCGCCCGGGCCAGTGCCTGACCGGGCGCCACCCGCAGCACACCCGCCAGCGCCGGCAGCTCGGTCGAGAGCCGGACGGCACCGGCGGCCCAGCGTGGCGGATCATCGGTCAGTCGCGCACTGGCGCGGGCGCCGGCCAGCAGGGCGGTAGCCACCTGATCAGCGGTGAGGGCACGCAGCCCACGGTCGGTGAGGACCACGTCGACGGCATCTCGGGCCGCAGCGAGTGCCGACGGCACGCCCTCCAGCCGCGCCAGAGCGGTCAGCGGGTCGGGCACGTGGCCAGGCCTGACGCGCTCCGGTCGTCAGCGAGCGGCGTCCGGGGCGCAGCTGGCGTTGGTGCGAAGCGCCGCCTCCGGCAGCAGTCGGAGGAGGAGATCGCCGTGGTGTCCTCCGAGCGACGACGACAATGACGCCAGGTGTGTTCTGGGCGTCGCGCAGCCGGCCGGGGCTCGTCAGGCATGGCCTAGAGTCTGCACCATGAATTCGGCTCGGAGAACCCTCTATCCAGCGGCCGCGCCCGCATGGATGGTGGGCGGTCCGCGGCGTCGCATCCTCGATCTCGGGTCCGGTACGGGCTCCTTCGCCCAGCTGCTGGTCGACGAGGGGCACGAGGTCTTCTGCATCGACCGCGACGTCGAGATGGTCTCCGTCACGACCGAGCGACTCGGCACCAGGTTGCACGTGGCCGGCCAGGTGGAGTCGCTGCCCTATCTCTCGTGCCACTTCGACGTCGTCACGTCCTCACAGAACCTGCACAAGTTCGCTCCCGGGCTGGCCTTGTCGGAGATCGCCCGGGTGCTGCGTCCCGGCGGCCATCTGGCGGTGGCGTACAACACCCGGGACGACACGGTGCCCTGGGTGCGACGGCTGACCGCTCTGCTGCAGCAGAACGACCCGGAAGCGATGCGGGGGGACTACGGCATCGAGTCACTGGACGACGTCACCGACAGCCCCTACTTCGACGACCTGGTCCGCCGCGATTTCCGCAACTGGGTGCCGATCACCCGCAAGGGCCTCGTTTCGATGGTGCAGCGTCGGCCGAGCATGTCGCGGTTGGATCCGTCCAGCCGACAGGCCCTGCTGGACGAGGTCGCCGGGCTGTACGACTCGATCGCCCGGCCGCCGGAGCCGCTGCTGCTGCCGTATCGAGCCTCCTGCTGGCGCGCGGAGGTCGATCACACCGGTCTGGTGCTCGGCGAGGACGACCTCGACGTGGTCCAGATCCGGCTGTAGTCGCGACCGCCACCCGCTGACGGTCCACCTCGAGATCAGCACCGGCCAAGCCTGGTCTCGCCGCGAGTTTATTGCGTAAAGTGCCGTTCACCCGACCAACCGGAGGTGACGGTGACCGACGACGTGAAGCCCGACTCCGAGAGCGACCTACCCCCGACCCCTGATCACCAGGCCTACCTCGAGATCGCCGAACAGCAGGACTTCCTCGAGCTACGGCGACGGTACGGGCGGTTCGCCTTCCCCGCCACCGCGGCCTTCATGCTCTGGTACATCACCTACGTCGTCTGCAACAACTGGGCTCGTGACTTCATGAACACGCCGGTGTACGGACACATCAACGTCGCGCTGGTGTTCGGACTCCTGCAGTTCGCCTCCACGTTCTTGATCGCCGCGGTCTACGCCCGGCACGCGGCCAAGTCCCTCGACCCGCTCTCCACCAAGCTCCGTGAGGAGTTCGAGGAGATGACCGGCCGATGATCACCGTGACGTTGGTGCCGCTGGCCACCGGAGGCAACCAGTGGCTGACGATCGGCCTGTTCCTGATGGTCGTCGCCTTGACGCTCTACATCACGTTCTGGGCCTCGCAGAGCAACAAGACCACCACCGACTACTACGCCGGTGGCCGTTCCTTCTCGGGCTTCCAGAACGGGTTGGCGATCGGCGGCGACTACATGTCGGCGGCGTCGTTCCTCGGCATCTCCGGTGCCATCGCCCTGTACGGCTACGACGGTTTCCTCTACTCCATCGGCTTCCTGGTCGCCTGGCTGGTGGCGCTGCTGCTGGTCGCGGAGCTGCTCCGCAACTCGGGTCGCTACACGATGGCCGACCAGCTGGCGTACCGGATGCGGCAGGCACCGGTCCGCAGTGCCGCCGCCACCTCCACGATCGTGGTGTCGATCTTCTACCTGCTGGCGCAGATGGTCGGTGCCGGCACCCTGGTCGGCCTGCTGCTCGGCGTCGACTCACCGGTGATCAAGAACCTGGTGATCGTGGCGGTCGGTGTCCTCATGATCATCTACGTCACCCTGGGCGGGATGAAGGGCACCACCTGGGTGCAGATCGTCAAGGCCGTGCTGCTGATGGCCGGCACGTTGTTGATCACGATCCTGGTGCTGGCGGAGTTCAGCTTCAGCCTCTCCGACCTGCTCGGCGCCGCCGCCGAACGGTCCGGGAAGGGGGAGGCCTTCCTGCAGCCGGGCCAGCTCTACGGCAAGGACCTGGTCGGCAAGTTCGACTTCCTGTCGTTGGGCCTGGCCCTGGTGCTGGGCACCGCCGGGCTGCCCCACATCCTGATCCGCTTCTACACCACGCCGACCGCTCACGCGGCGCGCACGTCGGTGCTCTGGGCGATCGGTCTGATCGGCGCCTTCTACCTGATGACCCTGGTGCTCGGCTTCGGCGCCGCGGCCCTGGTCGACACGGGGCCGGACAGCCAGATCGCCCAGTCCTCGGGCAACCTGGCCTCACCGCTGCTGGCCCAGGCGGTCGGCGGTGGGCCGGACAGCCTGGGTGGATCTGTCCTGCTGGCGTTGATCTCGGCCGTCGCCTTCGCCACCATCCTGGCCGTGGTCGCGGGTCTGACCCTGGCCTCGGCCTCCTCCGTCGCCCACGACCTGTACGCGAACGTGTGGCGCAAGGGCAAGGCGTCCGAGGCGAGCGAGCTGATCGTGGTCCGGATCGCCGCTCTGGTGATCGGGGCGGTGGCCATCGCGCTGGCCATCCCGGCCCAGCGGTTGAACATCGCGTTCCTGGTGGCCTTGGCCTTCGCCGTCGCCGCCTCGGCCAACCTTCCCGCGCTGCTGTTCAACCTGTTCTGGAAGAGATTCAACACCGCCGGCGCCTGCGCCAGCATCTTCGGCGGCCTGATCGCCGCGGTCGGCCTGGTGATCTTCTCCCCCGTGGTGTCGGGCACCCCGACCTCGCTGATGCCGGATGCGGACTTCGCCTGGTTCCCGCTGCGCAACCCGGGCCTGGTCTCGATCCCGATCGGGTTTCTCTGCGGCGCCCTGGGCACTCTGCTGAGCAAGGACACCTCCAGCCAGGACCGCTACCCCGAGCTCGAGGTGCGGTCCCTCACCGGGGCCGGCGCTGAGAAGGGCGGCGTCAGCCACTGACGGTGTTGTCGTCACTCGCTGTTCGCTGCGCTCCACCGACTCCGTCTTCACTCCTCACTCGCAAACGGAAAAGCGTGTTTGCGCTCTCGTCGCTCCAGACGGAGTCCGTCGCTCCACTCACGGCCGCTCGCGACGGGATTCGGTGGCTCGCCCCTCAGCGTCTGTGCCGGGCCACGAAGCGGAAGCGATCCCCGCGGAAGACCGAGCGGGTGTGCTCCACCGGGTGCCCGTCGCCGGCCCGCGCCGTACGCCGGATCAGCAGCATCGGCAAACCGGCGTCCACCCCGAGCAGCTGCGCCTCGATCGGTGAGGCCAGGGCCGTCTCGATCACGTCCTCGGCGTCGGTGAGCTCGACCCCGTAGGCCTGGGTCAGCGTCAGGTAGAGCGAGCCGCGCTTGGCGAGCTCGGCGGCCAACCGCGGGTAGGAACCCGCCAGATGGGCGACCTCGTGGGCGATCGGCTCGTCGGCGACGATGCGCAGCCGCTCGACCCGCTGCACCGACGTGGCTTCCGGCAGCTCCAGGGCCCGGGCCACCTCGGTGTCGACGGGCACCCGGGAGATGTCCAGCACCTCGCTGCGGGCGTCCGTGCGCCGATCGCCGATGTCATCGGTGAACGAACTCAGCTGGCGGAGCTGGATCAGCTTCGGTTCGGAGACGTACGTGCCGCTGCCCTGGGTCCGCTCCAGCCGACCCTCCACCACGAGCTCCGCGATCGCCTGCCGCACCGTGGTCCGGGACACGGCGAACCGCTCGGCGAGGTCACGCTCGGTGGGCAGCAGGGTGCCCACGGCCGCCCCCTCGATCAGCCGGAGCAGCTCGCCCTTCAGCTGGTAGTACTTCGGCACTCGCACGACATTCGCCACGATTCCCCACCCGACTTGACGATCCTGATTGGTCTATGCCAATCTTACGCCTACACATTTGGTCTATACCAATATCCCCCACCCCTCGAGACGAAGGAGTCAGGCGTGAGCCTCATCCACGATCTCCGCGCCACGCCCCGCCTGGGCATCCTGGTCGCGGTCGCCGCCGCGACGGTCGGCATCATCTACGGCTACGACTCGTCGAACATCGCCGGTGCGCTGCTCTTCATCACCGACGAGTTCGGACTGTCCACCGGCCAGCAGCAGCTGGTCACCACCGCCGTCGTGATCGGCGAAGTGGCCGGCGCCGTCTGCGGCGGGGCCCTGGCCAACAAGATCGGCCGCAGGCGGTCGATGCTCCTGGTGGCCGCCACCTTCGCCGTGTTCTCGCTGCTGTCGGCCCTGGCGTTCTCCGTACCGACGCTGATCGGCGCCCGGTTCCTGCTCGGTCTGACCATCGGGATCTCCGTGGTCGTGGTGCCGGTCTTCGTGGCCGAGTCCGCCGCTCCCAGGGTCCGCGGCGCGATGCTGGTGCTCTACCAGGTCGCGACCGTGATCGGCATCATCGGTGGCTACCTGGTCGCCTGGGCTCTCGCCGACACCGGCAGCTGGCGCTGGATGCTCGGCCTGGCCGCGATCCCGGGGACGATCGTCTTCTTGTTGCTGCTGCGGTTGCCGGACACGGCCCGCTGGTACATGATGCGCGGCCGGCGTGCCGATGCCGCCGAGGTGCTGGCCACGATCGACCCCGACGCGGACGTCACCGCCGAGCTCGACGACATCGACGCCGCCCTCGCCGAGGAGCGGGCCGGTGCGAACGGCGCCTTCGCCACCCTGCGCGAGATGCTCCGCAAACCGTTCCTGCGCGCCACCCTGTTCGTCGTCGGTCTCGGCTTCTTCGTCCAGATCACCGGCATCAACGCGATCGTCTACTACAGCCCACGGATCTTCCAGGCGATGGGCTTCGAAGGCAACTTCGCCCTCCTCGGACTCCCCGCCCTGGTCCAGGTCGCCGGGCTGGCCGCGGTGTTCGTCTCGATGATGCTGGTCGACCGGCTGGGTCGTCGACCGATCCTGCTCACCGGCATCGGCATCATGATCATCGCCAACGCGCTGCTGGTGACCGTCTTCACCGTCGGCTCCGACTTCGGCGGTGCCCTGACCGCTCTCGGCTTCCTCGGCCTGCTGCTGTTCACCGTCGGCTTCACCTTCGGCTTCGGTGCGCTGGTGTGGGTCTACGCCGGCGAGAGCTTCCCGGCCCGACTCCGGTCCCTGGGCTCGAGCGCCATGCTCACCTCCAATCTGGTCGCCAACGTCGCGGTCGCCGCCTTCTTCCTCACCCTGCTCACCCGGGTCGGCGGTGCCGGTACGTTCGTGATCTTCGGCCTGCTCGCGATCACCGCCTTCTTCTTCGTGTTCAAGCTCGCTCCGGAGACCAAGGGCCGTCCGTTGGACGACATCCGGCACTTCTGGGAGAACGGCGGCACCTGGCCTACGTCCACCACCGCCGAGTTGTCAGACGCTGTGGTCGCCGGGGCGACCACCGACGCTGACAAGGCGGTGTGATCATGGACGACTATCAGCTCGGGATCGACATCGGAGGATCCAAGACCCAGGCGCTGCTCGCTCGGAACGGCGTCGTCGTCGCCGACGTCCGCGGACCCAGCGCCAACCCGGCATCGGTCGGTCTCGCGGAGTCGGCTCGCCAGCTCCGGGCCTTGCTCGCCGGTCTGGCCGGCAGCGGCATCGACCTCGCCACCATCACCTCGGTCTGCGCCGGCGCCGCCGGGGTGGACTCCCCGGAGCAGGAGACCCGGATCGCCACCGTGCTGGCCGAGGCCCTCCCCACGGCAGCCGTCCACGTCGTCCACGACGCCGAGCTGCTGCTGGCCGCCGCCGGCACGCCGACCGGCATCGCCTTGATCGCCGGCACCGGATCGGTGGCCTGGGGCCGTGCCCCCGACGGCCACCGGGCCCGGGCCGGCGGCTGGGGCTACGTCCTGGGCGACGACGGCAGCGGGTACGGCATCGCCCGGGCCGCGGTCCGGCACGCCCTCGGCCGGCTCGACGCCGGACTCGGACCGGACGCCCTGTCCACCCATCTCGCCGCCGCGTGCGGGGTGGAGCGGCCCGGACTGCTGCTCGATCACTTCTACGCCGTGAGCGAGCGGCGCTACTGGGCCGAGCGATCCCGTACGGTCTTCGAGCTCGCCGAGGCCGGCGACCCGGCGGCGTACGGGATCGTGACCGGCGCGGCAGGGGCGCTCGCCGCCCTGGTCGAGCGCGTCTCGCTGCGGCTCGCGCTCGCCGGTCCGGTGATCTTGGCCGGCGGCATCCTGGTCCACCAGCCGCTCCTCCGCCGGGTGCTGACCGTCCGGCTCTCCGGGATCGGCGTCACCGACCTGCGACTCTTGGACGCGGACCCGGCCCGCGGTGCCGTCCGCCTCGCCGAGACCCGCCTACCGCTTCCTCTCTGAACCCCACGATCCGCGACACCCAAAGGAGAACAACCGATCATGACCCAGCCCGGAGCCCTGATGGCCGCCGAGATCATCGAGCAGCCCAAGGTCTGGCGCCGGCTGCTCAGCGAGGGACGCGAGCAGCTCGACACCGTCGCCCGACGGATCGCCGCCTTCGACCCGACCATGGTGCTGTTCGTCGCCCGCGGCACCAGTGACCATGCCGCCCTCTACGGCAAGTACCTGACCGAGATCGTGGCGCAGCGCCCGGCCGGACTGGTCTCGCCCTCCACCATGACCGCGTACGGCGCACGTCCCAGCCTCGACCGGGTGCTGATGGTCGGGGTCAGCCAGTCCGGGGGGTCTCCGGATCTGGTCCAGTCCCTCGAGGTGGCCCGCCAGCAGGGCGCCCTCACCCTGGCGATCACCAACCAGCCGGGGTCTCCCCTCGCCCGGGCGGCCGAGCTGGAGATCGACGTGATGGCCGGGAAGGAGCGTGCCGTCGCGGCGACCAAGTCCTACACCGCCCAGCTGCTCGCGCTCTACCTGCTCGTCGACCGGCTGCGCGGCGGTGACGGGTCGTCGGCCGCGAACCTGCCGGCCCTGGCCGAGCAGCTGACCTCCGACGACGCGCACGTCCGCGAGCTGGCCCAGCGCTACCGGTTCGCGTCCCGTCTGGTCACCACAGCGCGCGGCTACTCGTACGCGACCGCCCGCGAGGCCGCCCTCAAGCTGATGGAGACCTCCTACCTGGGCGCCCAGGCCTTCTCCGGGGCCGACCTGCTGCACGGCCCGCTGGCCATGATCGACCCGCAGGTCCCGGTGCTCACCGTGGTCGCGCCGGGTGTCGGCGGGGAGGCCATGCAGCAGGTGCTGCCACGGCTGGCCGAGGTGGGCGCCGACGTGTTCTGCGTCGGATCGCCCGCGGCCGTGGACGCCGCCTCGGTGGGCGTGGTCCTGCCGACCGGGGTCAGCGAGGAGCTGTCGCCGCTGCTGGAGATCATCCCGTTCCAGCAGCTGGCCCTGCACCTGGCCCTGGCCCGCGGCGGCGACCCCGACGCTCCGCGGGGGTTGAAGAAGGTCACCGAGACCCTCTGACCGGGACGGCGGACCCGGCCGACCGGGTCACTGCCGGGCCATGATCACCCGCAGTCGTTCCTCCGGGTCGATCAGGTGATCGGCGTCCGTCGGATCGATGTCGATCTGGACCCAGTGGACCCGGCCGCTGAACACGCTGCCCTCGGAGGAGTAGTCCCTGCTCACGGGTGTCCCGAGATCCGAGCCCACGTCGAGGGTCTCGTCCCCGGAGTAGATCATCGGCACGGTGGCGTCCACCCGTCCCTCGCCTGCCGGGTGGCCGTCGATGAACAGCTGGACGGTGCCACCGGTCCCCAGCACCGGTCGATCGACGGTGAACTCCATCCGCACCTGGTGCAGTCCCGGGGTGATCGGCTCGGTCCCGGCCACGACGAACTCGCGCAGGCCCGCGAGGTTGTGGCAGTAGCGGGGTCTGCCGTCGACGACGTACAGGCTCCAGCCGCCGAAGGCGCCCCCCTGGGCGACGATCACCCCGGCGGCGGGACGGTCGTCGCGCACCTCCACCTCGGCGCTCACCGCGTGCGACCGGTTCTTGACGTTGATCACCGAGCCCTCCGACAGCCTCCGCATGCCGCCGAAGAGCACCTGCGAGTGTCCGGTGATCAACTCGGGTCGACCCGCCATCGATGCCAGGAACCGCTCCACCGACCGGTCGTCGAGGGGAAGAACCTGGTGCCGCGTCGCCTCGATCAGCCACAACCGTTGGAGCTTGTGCAGCTGGTCGGGCTGCTC
Organism: Microlunatus sp.; assembly: GCA_036524985.1. Lineage (GTDB taxonomy): Bacteria > Actinomycetota > Actinomycetes > Propionibacteriales > Propionibacteriaceae > Microlunatus. The sequence continues at coordinate 19,120 of DATDBH010000181.1, forward strand.
GGCCGCAAGATCGTCGGCCTGGGTCCAGTCGTCCGGGGCATACAGCTCCCAGGTGTCCTCGTCGAACGGCGGCATGCCCCCGGTCAGCCACGGGGTGCGGTGCTTGGTGCAGGCGGTCCAACCGTGGTGGTAGATCCCGCGGTTCCCCATCATCTCGAAGTACTGCGTCTGCCGACGGTCCGGTGCCGCCGGCTCGTCGAAGGTGTACGTCATCGAGACACCCTGGATGGGGTCCTGCATGACCCCGTGCACGTACGTCGGTTCGGGCAGGTGGGCCATCTCCAGCACCGTCGGGGCGATGTCGATCACGTGGTGGAACTGGTCGCGGATCTCACCTCGGGCGGCGAAACCGTCCGGCCAGTGCACGATCAGCCCGTTCCGGGTGCCTCCCCAGTGCGAGGCCACCTGCTTGGTCCACTGGAAGGGGGTGTCCATGGCGTGGGCCCAGCCGACCGCGTAGTGGTTGTACGCCTCGGGGCCACCCAGGTCGTCGATGTGGGCGGTCAGGAACTCGGGTGTCTCCAGGGACGCCATCCCGTTGAACGTCAGCAGCTCGTTGACCGTGCCGTTCACCTGGCCCTCGGCCGAAGCCCCGTTGTCACCGACCACGTAGATGATCACCGTGTTGGACAGGCAGCCGAGGTTCTCGATCGCGTCGATGACGCGTCCGACGTGGTGGTCGGCGTGCTCGAGGTAGCCCGCGTACACCTCCATCTGCCGCTCCAGCACCGGCCGCAGCTCGGTCGGCATGTCGTCCCAGGCGGGGATCTCGTCGGGTCGCGGGGTCAGCTCGGCGTCGGGGGGGATCACCCCCAGCTCGCGCTGCCGCTGGAGCGTCTCGGCGCGGAGCGCGTCCCAACCCTGGGCGAACTTGCCGCGGTAGCGGGCCGACCACTCCGGCCAGACGTGGTGCGGCGCGTGGGTGGCGCCCGGGGCGAGGTAGACGAAGAAGGGCTTGTCCGGCATCAGCGACTTCTCCTGCCGGATCCAGGTGATCGCCCGATCGCAGAGATCCTCGGTGAGGTGGTACTCCGGATCGGGCGGGAGCTCCACCGGCACCGTGTCCTCGTACAGGGCGGGAGAGTACTGGTGGGTCTCGCCGGCCAGGAATCCGTAGAAGTGCTCGAAGCCCGAACCGGTGGGCCAGCGGTCGAACGGGCCCAGCGGACTCGACTCGAACGTCGGCACCTCGTGGCACTTGCCGAACTGCGCGGTCGCGTAGCCGTTGAGACGCAGGATCTCGGCCAGCGGCGCCGCCGTGTTCGGCCGCATCGACGTGTAGCCCGGTGCGGCGGTGGCGAGGTCGGCCACCGCTCCCATCCCGACCGAGTGGTGGTTGCGTCCGGTCAGCAGGGCCGCCCGGCTGGGCGAGCACAGGGCGGTGGTGTGGAACCGGCGGTAGCTCAGCCCACCGGCCGCCAGACGCTCCGCCGTCGGGGTCGCACACGGGCCGCCGAACGCGCTCGAGGCACCGAAGCCGACGTCGTCCAGCAGCACCACCAGCACATTGGGCGCCCCCGCCGGCGGACGCAGCGGCACGATCGGCGCGAAGGAGGTGTCCGGGTCCTTGGCGTCGTAGGTGATCGGGCCGGTGGGCCGACGATCGGGGATCGGCAGGTTGGTGCGCTGCAGCGCTGCGGACCGGTCGTTCACGTCAGTTCCTCCCGTGGGCGGAAGATCATGCTGATCGGCGCGGACGCCGCCGGTCCAGTGCCGCCCCCGGTCGAGCGCCTACCTCATCCGCGGCGGGTGAGTGCCGGGCGAGCACCGAAGGCGCATTCGGGTCAGCGCCCAGCGGAACGGGCCCGGTCGTCCTATGCTGCTCGCCATGCCCGGTGTGCACGTCGCGGCGGAGTCGTACCCCCCGTCCTACCTGCTCGCCAGGCCCGCGGCGCCGGCTCACGCGATCGAGCGCCCGGACACGGTCGAGCTGATCACCGCTGCGGTGGACACCCACCGCGTGGTCGTCGTCGCGGCCCCCGCGGGCTACGGCAAGACGACCGCCGTGGGCGCCTGGGCCCGCCAGACGACCTCCACCGTCGCCTGGCTCTCCCTCACGTCCTCCGACAAGCACCCGTCTCGACTCCAACGAGGCCTGATCTCGGCCCTGGAGCCGGTCGTCGGAACCGGAGCCCGGGACCTGGCCGAGCTGCTGCAGCACGAGGTGCACGACGCGGTCCTCGTGCTGGACGACGTGCACGTGGTCGGCCCCGAGGCGGCCGGGGTGCTGGGCCGGCTGCTGGATCGGGCCCCGGACGGACTGCGGATCGTGCTGATCTCCCGACGCCGTCCGCTGCTGCGGCTGCAGCGCATCAACGCCGCCGGTGGACTGGGCGAGGTGTCGATCGACCAGCTGGCCTTCTCGGCCGGCGAGGTGGGTCGGGCCGCCGCGCAGCTCGGCCGGCCCCTGTCACCCCAGCAGGCGACGAACCTGCGCGCCCTCACGGCCGGCTGGCCGGTCGCGGTCCGACTCGCCCTGATGTCCGCCCCCACGATCACCGGACGCCTGGTGACCGGCGGTCAGCTGCGGGCCGCCACCTTGACCGACTACCTGATCGAGGAGGTCCTCGGCGACCTCCCCACGGTGCTGCGCGACTTCCTGCTGCGGGTGTCGGTCACGGACTGGCTGACCGGTCGGCTGGCGATCGAGCTGTCCGGTGACACCATGGCGCCGGCGATGCTGGAGGATGCCATCACCCGCGGCATCCCGATCGAACGACGGGAGGGCACCCGCGGCGAGCCGGTGTATCGCTGGCACCGCCTCGTCGCCGACCAGTGCCGGGCGCTGCTGCGCCGCCGGGACCCGGCCGCAGCCGACGAGCTGCATCTCCGGGCGGCGCGCTTCCTGGCCGTCTCCGACCCTGCGCGGGCGGCGCGCCACGCGTTGTCCGGTCGCTCGCCCGAGCTGGCGGCGGACATCCTCATCGGCAACTGGCTGAGCTCGGCGCTGCGGGGGGACTTCGCGGTGCTGGAGGACGTCTGTCGGCAGCTGCCGGCCCCCTGGTCCGACGACCGGGCGATCCTGTCCGTCCTGGCCGCCTGCCGCAGCGCGGCCGACGACCCCGCGCGGGCCGAGGAGCTGCGGCACCGGGCGGGGGTGCTGGCGCACCCGGAGGACGACGGGGTGCGCAGCCGCTACGAGGTGACCGCCCTGCTGGCCGACCTGCTGGTCGCCGACGACGGCGACCGGCTCGTCCTCACCTGCCGGCGGGTCCGCGAGGTACTGACCGAGACCTCCCTGCTGCAGGGGGCCGAACGCGCCTGCGCGTGGTTCCTGGTCGGCTTCGCCGAGGTCCGTCTCCGCCGGACCTCCACCGCCGTGCCCGCGCTGCGCGAGGCCGCCGTCCTGTGCCGCGCCGAGCAGCTGGACGACATCGCGGGTCGCGCCCTGGCCAACCTGGTCTTCGCGCTGGCCTTCAACGGGGACTTCGCGGCGGCCGAGGGCCTGCTGCGCGAGCACCCGGGCGACGACGACGCCCGCTGGCGCCGGATCGAGGGCCGACCGGAGTGGTTCGCGGCCGGCTGGATGAGCTTCTGGCGGGCCGACCTCGAGGGTGCCCGGCGGATGTTCGAGAAGTGCATCGCCTCGGGAGGCGCGATGACCTCGTACGCCACCATGTCGCGGATCTGGCTGGTCCCGGTGGCGACGGCGCAGGGAGACCCGGCGCTCCTGCGGACCGCCGAGGCCGGTCTGGCCGAGGTCCGACCGAGCACCGTGCAGGGGCTACCGCTCCAGGTCTACAAGGGACTGACCCAGGCCCAGCTGGCGCTGGCCGCCGGGCAGCCGCAGCGGGCGGTTGACATCTTGGACGCCACGCTGCCGGGGAGGGTCGACATCCCGGCGACCTTGGTGTTCGCCGCCGAGATCTACCTGTCCTGCGGCCGGCCGGAGGCCGCGCGCGCCTGCCTGACCGATCTCGGGAACGTCGACACGCTGCCTGGCTACGCGGCGGTCGCGGCCGCCGTCGCCCGGGCCCTGCTGGCCGACCACGACGGTCTGCTCGACGACGCCCACCACTGCCTGGAGCGTGCGCTCGGTCTGGCCGTTCCGCACGGTGTGCTGCGCCCCTTCGTCCGGGCAGACCCACGGCTCCAGATCCTGCTGGCCGACCACGCCCACCGGGGGACCGGGTACGAAGAGCTGCTGGCCACGGCACTGGCCCGCCGGGAGGAAGGGTCCAAGCGTTCCCTGAGCGGGGGGCTGACGCTGAGTGCCCGGGAGCGGGAGGTTCTGGGCTACCTGCAGACCGGTCTCAGCAGCACCGACATCGCCGCGGCACTGTTCATCTCGGCCAACACACTCAAGACCCACCAGCGCGCCATCTACCGCAAGCTCGGCGTCAGTGACCGACGCGCTGCAGCGAAGGCAGCCCGGGACCAGTGAGGCCCGAGCGGGCACCTGGCGCTCAGCGGAGCTTGAACGCCAGCTCGGTCTCCCACTCGTTCAGGTCCGGCACCTCGACCGGGTCGGAGTAGTACCACTCGGTCCGGCCGGCCCAGGCATGGCCCTCCGGCGCGTCCCACTGGTCGAACTCCAGGCCCTCCCCCTCGGCCCAGGCCAGCAGATCGGCGGTCGCCTGCATCAGGCTGTCCGGGTGCCCGCGATGACGCACCGTCACGTAGCGGCCCGCGGGCAGCTCGCCCGTGCTCACCCTGTCGTCCCCCTCCACGAGTCGAGCGATCGGCACCCCGGCCTGCAGGTGCATCGGGCCGGGCATGTTGATCACGACGTAGGAGAAGAAGACCGGGCCGACGGGTTCGAGGCCGCGCTCGGCGAGCCAGCCGAACACCTCCCCGAACCGATCGGCGATGACGTCGAAGTGGTCCATGTAGACGCTCTCATCGCTCACGTACGCGTACGGCTGGGCCGCGCGCTCCTCCACCCGGTGCCGGGCCGCCTCGGTGCTCATGATCGGTGTGACTCCTCGCGGGCCGGGAACTCATCGGGCGAGGATCGCGGCGTCAGCAGGTCCAGCAGCATCCCGGCGATCAGCTCCCGGTACGCATCGGGGCTGAGCTCCTCGAGACGGACCAGGCGGTCCCACAGCTCGACCGAGCCGATGGCACCCGCTCGCCGGGCGAGCTCGGCCACCGGCAGGTCTGTCCGGAGCCAACCCTGGCTCCGCCACTGCTCCAGCGCGATCTCGGTCTGACCCGCGATCTCCTGGGTCAGGCGGCGCAGCTCGGCGGTGAGCGACGCGTCGCCGCGGGAGGCGTCCGAGAAGGCCATCCACACGCCGTGCGAGCTCTGGTTGACGGTGGCCAGGACCTCGGCGCTGCGCCGGGCGGCCTCGGCGGCCGTGGACGCATCCATCATCTGCCGACCCAGCTCGGTCTCGCTCACGGCCGCGCCCGGGTCGGCCCCGAAGGAGACCGCGGCGATCGCCGCGCGCAGCAGCTCGACCTTGGGTCCGTGGTGCTGCACCGTCTCGGTGGAGACCCCGGCCCGCCGACCGATCTGCGGCAACGTGGTCCCGGCGTAGCCGCGCTCGGCGAACAGCTCGGCCGCCGCCCGCACCACCCGGTCGCGCGTGTCGGCGGCTTGCTGGGACCGCAGCCGCGACACGTAGCCGCGGGTGCCTCCGGAAGAGGATGTATCAGCGGAAACCACATTGACTCCTGTATACCTGTACTCAATAAGCTGGCCCCGTACCGAACAGTACCAAGAGGCCCTTTCCGCACAGGAGCACCGTCATGCCGAGCTATCTCATCGCCGCCGTCCCGATCCACGGCCACGTCGCCCCACTGCTGCCCGTGGCAGCCCACTTCGTCGCCCGCGGCGACACCGTACGGTTCCTGACCGGTTCCCGGTTCGCCGACGTGGTGGACGCCACCGGGGCCGAGCACGTCGCGCTCCCGGCCGAGGCGGACTTCGACGACCGCGACGTCGTGGCGCGCTTCCCCGACCGCGAAGGACTCTCGCCCCTCGCCTCGATCGCCTTCGACTTCGAGCACATCTTCGTCCGACCGGGCGAGGGCCAGTACGCCGCCGTCCAGGAGCTGCTGGCCGCGGCACCGGCCGACGCCGTGGTCGTGGACCCGCTGTTCCAGGCCGGCGCGCTGCTGGCCGAGCTGCCGGCCGACCAGCGACCGCCGGTGCTGGTCGCCGGTGTGGTGCCGCTGGCCCTGCCGGGTCGCGACCTGGCCCCCTTCGGTCTCGGCGCAGCGCCGCTGTCCGGCCTCCCTGGGCGGATCCGCAACGGGCTGCTGCGGGCCGTCAACACTCGGGTGCTGCGCCGGGCCGACGCCGCCGGCGCGGCCATCATGCGGCGCGTCCACGGACGCGAACCGAACGGTTCGATCATGGACTGGCTGACCCGGGCGGATGCCGTGATCCAGCTGTCCGTCCCGTCCTTCGAGTACCCCCGCCCGGATGCGGCGACCCGACTCGAGTTCACCGGCATGGTCACCACCTCCTCGGCGCTGGAGCACCCGCGACCGGCGTGGTGGTCGGACCTCGAGGGTTCTCGACCCGTCGTGCACGTCACCCAGGGCACCATCGCCAACGGTGACCTCAGCGAGCTGATCCTGCCCACCGTGCACGGCTTGGCCGACTCCGACGTCCTCGTCGTCGTGGCCACCGGCGGTCGGCCGATCGCCGACCTCGGACCGCTGCCCGCCAACGCCCGGGCGGCAGAGTTCCTGCCGTACGCCGAGCTGTTCGCCCGGACCGACGTGTTCGTCACCAACGGCGGCTACGGCGGCGTGCAGTTCGCCCTGGCCCACGGGGTCCCGGTGGTGATCGCTCCCGGCAAGGAGGACAAGGTCGAGGTGGCGGCGCGCGTCGTCTGGTCGGGAGCGGGGGTCAACCTGCATCGGCAGCGACCGAGTGGGGCCCGGGTCCGTCGCGGCGTCGAGCGGGTGCTGACCGATCCGCGCTTCCGTGGGGCGGCGGCCCGGATCGGCACCGAGCTGGCGGCGGCACCGGGAGCGGCCGGCTTCGCGGCGGTGGTCGACGACGTCGTGGCGGATCATCCGCAGCGCGCGATCGACCGTGCAACCCCGGTGCAGCACGGGGTCGCATAGGCTCACCTCCAGCCCGCCACACCTCGATCAGGCACGCCCGCGGACGGTGCGGCCGGGCGCTGCCCGTGCACCGTCGACGTGGAGGTTCTGCCGTGAGTGATGAGGCCCAGTCACCCAATGAGGCGCAGTCCAGCAACAAAGGCCTGTCCAACCTGTCGCACGAGGACCGACGGTTCCCGCCGCCGGAGGACCTGGCGGCCTCGGCCAACGTGACGGCAGCGACGTATGAGCAGGCAGCGGCCGATCCGGAAGGCTTCTGGGCCGAGCAGGCCAAGCGGATCAGCTGGGCGGTCGAGCCGACCGAGGTGCTGGACTGGAGCAACCCGCCGTTCGCGAAGTGGTTCGCCGACGGCACCCTGAACGCCGCCTACAACGCCTGTGACCGGCACGTCGAGGCCGGCCACGGCGACCGGGTGGCCTTCCACTTCGAGGGCGAGCCGGGCGACACCCGGGAGATCACGTACGCGCAGCTGACCGCCGAGGTGAAGCAGGCCGCCAACGCGCTGATCGAGCTCGGGGTGAAGGCCGGGGACCGGGTGGCGATCTACCTGCCGATGATCCCCGAGGCGGCGGTGGCGATGCTGGCCTGCGCCCGGATCGGCGCCCCGCACACGGTCGTGTTCGGCGGCTTCTCCTCCGACGCCCTGTCCTCACGGATCCAGGACTGTGGGGTCGAGGTGGTGATCACCGCCGACGGCGGCTACCGCCGGGGCTCCCCGTCGGGGCTGAAGCCGGCCGTCGACGAGGCCCTGACCAAGTGCCCGGACGTCCGCCACGTGCTGGTCATCCGGCGGACCGGCCAGGACATTCAGATGGAGCCCCACCGGGACCTGTGGTGGCACGAGTTCGTCGGGAAGCAGTCGCCGGAGCACACCCCGGAGGCCTTCCCGGCCGAGCACCCGCTCTACATCATGTACACCTCCGGCAGCACCGGGAAGCCGAAGGGCATCCTGCACACCACCGGCGGCTACCTGGTCGGCACCTCGTACACGCACTGGGCGACCTTCGACCTCAAACCCGAGAAGGACGTCTTCTGGACCGCGGCCGACATCGGCTGGGTGACCGGGCACTCCTATCTCGTGTACGGACCGCTGGTGAACGGCACCACCTCGGTGATGTACGAAGGCACCCCGGACACGCCGCACAAGGGCCGCTGGTGGGAGCTCATCGAGAAGTACCGGGTGAGCATCCTCTACTGCGCACCGACAGCCATCCGCACGTTCATGAAGTGGGGCTCGGAGTTCCCGGAGAACTTCGACCTGTCCTCGTTGCGGATCCTCGGCTCGGTGGGCGAGCCGATCAACCCCGAGGCGTACGTCTGGTACCGGCACGTGATCGGTGGGGACCGGACGCCGGTGGTCGACACCTGGTGGCAGACCGAGACCGGCATGCACATGATCTCGCCGATGCCGGGAGTGACCTCGGGCAAGCCGGGCGCCGCCATGGCCGCGGTGCCGGGGATCAGCGTGGACGTCGTCAACGACGAGGCGCAGTCCGTGCCGAACGGCTCCGGCGGCTACCTGGTGATCACCCGGCCGTGGCCGGCGATGCTGCGGACGCTCTGGGGCGACGACCAGCGCTTCGTGGACACGTACTGGTCCCGGTTCGAGGGTCTCTACTTCGCCGGTGACGGAGCCAAGAAGGACGATGACGGCGACATCTGGTTCCTGGGCCGGGTGGACGACGTGATGAACGTGTCCGGCCACCGGATGTCGACCACCGAGATCGAGTCGGCCCTGGTCTCCCACCCGAAGGTCGCCGAGGCGGCCGTGGTCGGAGCCACCGACCCGACCACCGGGCAGGCCATCGTGGCGTTCGTGATCCTGCGCTCCGAGGCCGGCGACGGCGGTCCGGATGTCGTCCAGGAGCTCAGGGCCCATGTGGCGAAGGAGATCGGGGCGATCGCGAAGCCGCGGCAGATCATGGTGGTGGAGGAGCTGCCCAAGACGCGCTCCGGCAAGATCATGCGCCGGCTGTTGCGCGACATCGCCGAGAACCGCGAGGTCGGCGACGTCACCACGCTCACCGACTCGACGGTGATGAACCTGATCAAGGACAACATGGGCTCCCCGGGCGCGGCCGCCGCCGAGTAGGTGACCTCCGGGCACTCGCCGAGGCGGTGATCCGCTCGAGTTCCGCTCAACGCTCGAGGCGCACCACGAGCCGATGGGTGGAACCCCGAGCGGCTTCGGGACCGGGCACTTGGCGATAGGGTCGACCCCGGTGTGCCGGGAAGTCTGGTCGGCGTCCTGTTCGCCAACCCCTCAGGAGTCACCGATGGCCACCGAACGACCCCGCGTCGTCCTGTTCGGGCGCAACGCGAACGACGCGGACACCATCGCCGTCGCCGACGTGCTGCGGCTGGAGACCGTCGGCGGGGCCTTGATGCTGGTGGCGGCCGTCGTCGCCGTGCTCTGGGCCAACCTCGGGCCGGACAGCTACCAGGCGTTGCTGCACGTCACGCTGGGACCCCTCGACCTTGAGCACTGGGCGGCCGACGGACTGCTGGCGATCTTCTTCTTCGTAGCCGGGCTCGAGCTCAAACGGGAGCTGACCGTCGGCGCTCTGAGCAACCCGGCCGAAGCCCTGGTGCCGATTGTGGCGGCGCTCTGCGGCATGGCCGTGCCCGCCCTCATCTACGTCGCCGTCAACCTGGCGCTGCCCGACGGTCGCCCCCAGGGCTGGGCCATCCCGATGGCCACCGACATCGCCTTCGCCCTGGCCATCCTGGGACTGGTGGGGTCGAAGCTGCCGACCGCGTTGCGGGCCTTCCTGTTGACGTTGGCCATCGTCGATGACCTGGGCTCGATCACCGTGATCGCGATCTTCTTCTCCCACGGGTTCTCCGCACTCTGGTTCCTCGGCGCGCTGGCCTGCGCGGCCCTGTGGGCGCTGCTGCAGTGGCGGCGGATCTCCGGCTGGTACCTCTACCTGCCCCTGGGCGTGCTGTGCTGGTGGTGCATGTTCAGCAGCGGCATCCACGCGACCGTCGCCGGGGTGCTGCTCGGCCTGCTGACGTCCTCGTCGTTGAGCAAGGGCCCCTCGTCGGTCGACCGGTGGGAGCACCTGTGGCGACCCGTCTCCGCGGGCTTCGCCGTCCCGGTCTTCGCCCTGTTCGCCGCCGGGGTGCCCGTGTCGCTGGAGAAGCTGGGCGCCGTGTTCACCGAGCCGGTGGGTCTCGGCGTCGTCCTCGGTCTGGTGGTGGGCAAGGCTGTCGGCATCCTCGGCGGGTCCTGGCTGACGGCCAAGCTCACTCGAGCCGAGCTGGCCGGCGACCTGCGCTGGAGCGAGATCGCGTCGGTGTCGATGCTGGCGGGCGTCGGCTTCACCGTCGCGCTGCTGATCGGCGACCTCGCCTTCGAAGGCGACGCAGCGACGCAGGAGGTGGCCAAGACCGCCGTCCTGGTGGGCTCGGTGATCGCCGCCGCGCTCGCCGCGATGTCGCTGCGACGACGTACGCGGGCGCGGCTTCACCGGTGAAAGGACCCGACTGCACGGAGGAGTCGCACCCGCCCGTTAGGCTCAGGTCCGGAGAGTGAGAGGAGATCGTCATGGCGGACCGCGGGGTCGCAGACCTGATCAAGGACATCCGGGGTGACGCCCAGCTGCTGATCAACGACCAGGTGGAGCTGGCGAAGGCCGAGTTGACGCCGGCCGCCAAGAACGCCGGGATCGGGGGCGGGCTGTTCGGAGCGGCGGGCTACTTCGGCATCAACGCCGCGACCCTCATCTACGTGGCCGCCGCCTTCGGGTTGGCCGCGCTCGGACTCCCCTACTGGGCCGCGTTCTTGATCGTGGCCGGCGTGCTGCTCGTCATCGCCGCGGTCACCGGTCTGATCGGCTACAGCCGGATCAAGAAGGTCAAGGCGCCCGAGAAGACGATCGCGAATGCTCAGGCCCTGGTCTCCGAGCTGAGCACCGCGGTCAACCGGGCGACGGCCGCCGCGAGCGCTCCGCGGATCGAGGGCACTGTCGTCAACGACAAGAGGGCCCTCCGGTGACCGGCGCGTTCGCGAGCGGAGCCAGGCTGACAGTCGCTCCGCGGGCGGTCGCAGGCTGATCGACGCGTATGCGTCGCCGCGGACGACCTCCCGTCCCGGACGGCTCGGTCCGGGCGGTTCTGATCGAGGGGCCCTGGCGACATCGCGACATCGCGGCCAACGGCATCCGATTCCATCTCGCCACGGGTGAGCGCTTCACCCGAGACCGGCCGCTGGCGCTGATGCTGCACGGGTTCGGAGAGTTCTGGTGGGCCTGGCGACACCAGCTCCCGGTGCTCGACGCGGCCGGACTGAGCGTCGCCGCGCTGGACCTGCGCGGCTACGGCGCCACCGACAAGACCCCGCGGGGCTACCGACAGTCGGTCACCGGTGCGGACGTGTCGGCGGTGATCCGCAGCCTCGGCTTCTCGTCCGCGTACGTCATCGGACACGACTGGGGTGGTGTGGCGGCCTGGTCCACCTACGCGTACGCGCCGGAGCAGGTCAGCGGGCTCGTGACCATCGCCGCGCCGCACCCGCTCCGGTTCCCGTGGCGATCGCAGGGTCCTGGCCTGGCCTGGTTCCAGCTGCCGATCCTGCCCGAGCGGATGATCATGGCCCGGGACGGTGCGTACGTGGAGTGGCTGCTGCGGCGCCACACCGCGGGGTCGACCGAGGTGTCGACCGACGATGCTCGGCACTACCGTCAGGCGCTGCGCCTGTGGCCCAGCCCGCACTGCGCCCTGGAGTATCTGCGGATGTTCGGTCGGGATCAGTTCCGCGCCGCCGGTCGGGAGTATCGACGCGCGCTGGCGACCCCCGTCGGGGTGCCCGTGCTGACCGTTCGCGGATCGGCGGATCGGCTGCAGCCGGCCGCATCGATGCTGCCGCCGAGTCCGTACGCGCCGACCGAGCACCACCACGTGGAGATCCCCGGGGCCGGGCACCTGCCGCACGAGGAGGCACCTGAAGCCGTGTCGACGGCCTTGCTGGAGTGGTTGCCGACCGGGTCCTGAGGACGGTCAGGCCGTGCCCTCGGGCACCGTCCCGATCTCGTCCGAGGACATCCCGGCGGCTCGCATCTCGGCGACCAGCCGACGGCACTCGGCGACCAGGTTGAAGCGGGCCCGGGCGTTCAGGGCCCGCCCCTTCGGGGTGTTGAACAGGTCCCTTCCGGCCAGATCACGCAGCACCCGGAACCGGCCGCGGATGAAGTCCAGCCGGGGCACCATCGCGTACTCCTCGGTGACCTGGGCGACATACCGCGCGTACGTCTCCGGCGCCGACCCGAGGACGGCCAGGTCGGCGTCGCACAGGAGCTCACCGTTGGGGTCGCGCGAACCCGGCACGTGGGTCGCGGTCAGCCGGACGAGGCGGGACACCTCGTTGAGGTCCTCCACCTCCAGCCCGGTTCGGCTCAGCTCCCGCACGCTGAGCCGCGCCGACCCCTCCTCGTTGGTGAGCTCGCGAAAGGGGATGTCGTAGATGGCGTCGTGGTAGAACGCGGCCAGCCGGACCAGGAAGAGGTCGTGGGCGTCCGTCGCGAACTCTTCGACGTGGGCGAGCACGGAGGCCAGGTGCTCGGTGCCGTGGTAGCGACGGTGCGGCTCGGCGTACCGGGCGATCACCCGGGCACCGGTCTCCGACTGGTTGACCAGGGTGGCATCCCAGATCGCCTGCAGGTCTGCTGGGTTGCGGGTCGGCTCAGGGGTGCTGCTGGATGGCCCTGGTGTGTCGCTCGTGGGCATCGGTGTGCTGCTAGTGGGCATCGTGTCCTCGTCCGTGTGCTCGGTCGGTCAGGTAGCGGTCCGGGATGTCGAACCGGCGCTCGGCGTCCCACGGACGCTGCCAGCCCGCGAGATCCAGCACCCCGTCCAGCAGGTGCGCGGTGAGACCCCAGATCAGGTGGCCGGCGACGTCGAACCCCGGGCCGGCGTATCCGGACGGATGGCGGACCAGCCCCCGGTTCGCCGGATCGGTGAGCGTGGGCACGGGCACGATGATGACCGATGCCACCTCGCGCGGATCGGCGGCTCCGACCGGACTGGGCCGACGCCACCAGCCGACGACGGTGGTCACGTCGAACCCGCTGACCGCCACGTGCGCGGCCGGGAGCGCGCCGATCGGATCGATCCCGCCGACCTCCACGCCGGTCTCCTCGTGCGCCTCACGCAGCGCGGTGGCGATCAGATCGGCGTCGTCGGGGTCGTTGGCGCCGCCGGGGAAGGCGATCTGGCCGGCGTGCGTGCGCAGGGTCGACGACCTCTCCACGAACAGGATCTCGGGGCCCAGCGCACCGGCGCCGATGAGGACGAGCACGGCTGCCGACCGACCACCGGCGCCCGGTCGGAGGGCGACCGCCCGCTCCAGCCGCCGGTCGTCGAGCAGGGCGGCATCGAGAGGGCGCAGCCAGTCGGGAAGACCGGCACCGGGCTGCGGTGTCACGGTCGGCTCCGCGGTGACGGCAAGCTGCTCCGGAGACGGTCGCTCGCCCGGAGACGGTCGCTCGCCTCTGGGCGGACGCTCACCTGGGGACGGGCGGTCGCCCGCCTGGGGCGGGGCTGGCTCCGCCATCATCCGCGCGGCTCGCGGACGAGCTTCGCCGCCTTGATCGGATCGGTCTCGCCCTCGCCGAAGGACGGGCACCAGCGGGCGACCGGGCAGGCGCCGCAGGCCGGGTTGCGCGCGTGGCAGCGCCGGCGGCCGTGCCAGATCACGTGATGGCAGAGCAGGGTCCAGTCCTTGCGCGCGAAGAGGGCACCGACCTCGGCCTCGACCTGCTCCGGCTCCAGCGAGGTCGTCCAGCCGAACCGGCGGGCCAGCCGCCCGAAGTGGGTGTCCACCGTGATCCCGGGCACCCCGAACGCGTTGCCCAGCACCACGTTCGCGGTCTTGCGGCCCACGCCGGGAAGCGTCACCAGCTGGCTGAGCCGACCCGGCACCACACCACCGAAGTCCTCCACCAGCACGGCGCCGAGCTTGAGCAGCGTGTCGGACTTGGCGCGGAAGAAGCCGACCGGCTTCAGCAGCTCCTCGAGCTCCATCCGGTCGGCCGCCGCGTACGCCGCCGCCGTGGGGTAGCGCGCGAACAGGATCGGGGTGATCGTGTTGACCCGCTTGTCGGTGGTCTGCGCGGACAGGATGGTCGCGACCAGGAGCTCGAGCGGACTGGTGAAATCGAGCTCGCAGTGTGCGTCGGGGTAGGTCGCGTGCAAGGTCCGGTTGATGGTCCGGGCCCGCCGGACCAGGGCGGTCCGCGAGACGTCCATCGCGTTCGGCAGGATGTCCACCGCGGGCGCCGCCTCGACGCCGACCGCCGGCTTCGCCTCGACGGTGGGACGCACAGCTCGGGCCATGTCGGCCAGCCTAGGGGTCCGAGCCGACAGCGCCGGCGCCGCCGACGCCGGAGGGGGTCGGCCATGGACGTGCAGTGTGATCCGTGACACAGACGGTAGGTTCGGCGGTAGCGTTACGCCCGACAACGACACAGCAGACCGCAGACAGCAGGAGGACGTGTGGACCCGGAGGTCTTGAAGAAGGCTCCGCTCTTTGCCGGACTCGAGGACGAAGCCGCCTCGGCGCTTGCTGCTGCCATGGGCACCATCAAGCTCAATCGGGGCGAGGTGCTGTTCCACGAGGGCGACAAGGAGGATCGGCTCTACGTCGTGGTGAGCGGCAAGATCAAGCTGGGCCGAAGCGGCTCCGCCGGCCGGGAGAACCTGCTGGCGATCCTCGGACCGGGCCAGATGTTCGGCGAGCTGTCCCTGTTCGACCCGGGGCCGCGGTCATCGACAGCCACCGCGGTGACGGCGTGCGAGATCCGTACCCTCGAGCACGACGAGCTGATGGGTTGGCTCGGCGGTCGACCGGAGGTGGCGCTCGGACTGCTCGGCCAGCTCGCCGCCCGCTTGCGGCGCGCCAACGACGTGGTCGCGGATCTGGTCTTCTCCGACGTGCCGGGCCGGGTGGCCAAGCAGCTGCTGGAGCTGGCCCGCCGATTCGGTGATCGACGCGAGGACGGCATCCACGTCCACCACGATCTGACGCAGGAGGAGCTCGCCCAGCTGGTCGGCGCCTCTCGCGAGACGGTCAACAAGGCCCTGGCCGACTTCGCCGCCCGGGGCTGGATCCGGCTCGAGCCCCGCTCGGTCACCATCCTGGACGTGGAGCGCGTGGAGCGCCGCGCGCGCTGACCGCTCGGCTCCGCGACGACGTGCGGCGTTCGTGGTCGAGGGGCCGGTGGCTGGCTCTGCGGGTGGGCGGGCTCAGCATCAGGGCCCGTACGGCCTGGACGTGACCGACGCGCGGGACCGCAGAAGCGAACGACCGCGGCGCTCCCCGTCCCCTGAGGTGCGCCGCGGTCGCGGATCGGTGAGATCGACGATCAGGCGGACCCGAGGGTCACCTTCGCCGTCTGGGCCTGGCCGTCGTGGACGTAGCTGACCTCCACGGTGGTGCCGGGCGCGTAGAAGCGGGTGGCCGCGATCAGGCCGTCCGCCGTGGTGGTCGAGAAGTCGTTGACCTTGGTGACCTGGTCACCGGCCGCCAGCCCGGCCTTGGCGGCGGCCCCGTCGGCGGTCACGCTCTGCAGCGCGACACCGTCGGTGGACACCGCCTGTGAGTCCTGGCCGCCGAGGGTGACGCCCAGGGCCGCGTTGGCATAGCTGCCCTTCTCGATCAGCTGGCCGGCCACCCGTACGGCCACGTCGGCCGGGATCGCGAAGCCGATGCCGATGTTGCCGGACGTGCCACCCGACTCGCCCGACCCGGTGCCGGCGATCGAGGAGTTGATCCCGACGATGTCGCCGTTCAGGTTGACCAGCGGTCCGCCGGAGTTGCCGGGGTTGATCGCCGCGTCGGTCTGGACGGCGAGGTAGACCGCGTCGTTGGTCGTGCCGGAGCGGACCGGGCGGGCGGTGTTGGAGACGATGCCGCTGGTCACGGTGTCGGACAGGCCGAGCGGCGCACCTACCGCGACCACCGCCTGACCGACCTGCAGGGACTCCGACTTCGCGAAGGTGGCCGGGACGAGCTTGTCGCTGGGCGCGACCTTGATCACCGCGAGGTCATTGGTCTCCGAGGTGCCGACGATGGTCGCCTTCTCCGTCGTCCCGTCGTCGAACGTCACGTTGATCGAGGCCTGACCAGACAGCTGGCCGCCCTGGTCCGTGCCGCCCTGGTCACCCTGACCCTGCTGGCCGCCCGCGGCGGCCGCGACCACGTGGTCGTTGGTCAGGATGTGGCCCTGCTTGTCGAGCACCTCCCCGGTGCCGAGCGACTCGCCCTGGCCGGAGGTGACCGTGATGGTGACGACCGACGGCTCGATCGCCTTGGCGGCGGCCGAGATGGTGCCGTCCAGGACCGGGGTGTTCGCGGCCGGCCGGGTCGTCACGCTTATCGGCGAGGACGCGATCCCGGTGGTGCCGCCGGCGAGGTAGGCGTACGAGCCGATGCCCGCACCCGCGCCGATGATCGCGGCCAGGGCCGCGGCAGCGACGACCATGCCGGTACGCCGCCGGGGAGCGGTGGTCACGGCG
>DATDBH010000182.1:0-19265 GCA_036524985.1 Microlunatus sp.
GCGGTGGTCAACGCGATGGCGTTCGACGACACCCGCGGCTACCGGGTGACCGCCGGGCCGACGATGAGGATGGTGGTGGATCTGGACGACCTGGACAACTCGCAGTGGATCAACCAGAGCGGCACCTCCGGCCACGCCTACCACCCGAACTACGACGACCAGGCGCCGCTGTGGGTGACCAACCAGACCGTACGCTTCGTCGCCGGCCGCTCCGCGGTGGAGAGCCTGACCGAGCACCGGCTGAACCTGGTTCCCACCGGCTGACCCTCCTTCCCGCGTTTTGTGCCGCCGTCCACGACTATTCATGCTGGTGCTCCGAAAGGGTCCGGCCGAGCGCACCACTCAGCCGAGCTGGTGGGCCACGTGCAGCAGGTTGCCGTCCGGGTCGTGGAGGTCGGCGACCCGCTCACCCCAGGGCATGTCCGTCGGTGGACTGATCAACGTGCCGCCCGCCGCGACGAGCCCGTCGGCCGCCGCATCAGCGTCGCTGCAGTAGACCCACAGCGCGTGTCGCTGCTGGCCGTCGGCTTCGGCAGCTGCCGGGTCGGCGGCGATGCCCAGGCTGGCGCCGGCGATCTGGAGGGCGACGTAGCCCGGATCGCCCTCGGGAGGGAACTGGTAGGTGACCTCGGCGTCGAGGGCGGCGGTGTAGAAGGCCACCAGCCGAGGGAGGTCCGGGGTGCTCAGGATGGTCGACAGTCCGGTGAACATGACTCATTCTGCCCAGACTTCCGGAGCAGGAGCATCGACAGTTGTGGATACCCGCACAAAACGCGGGTGAGGGGAGGGAGCGGGCGGGGCTAGAATCGGAGCCACAGGCAGTGATCCGGCCATCACCGGTGAGCCTCCGGAAGAACCGGGTCCGTCGCTGACGTCAGTGGGGGCCCCTACTAGAACCGGACGGGTGGGCCCGTGACAGCCCGCGACGAGCGGTCGGTCGCTGTCGAGGTCTCCCTCGCAGGCGGTCGGCAAGCGAGGTGGTACCGCGGTGGAGACATCGTCCTCGTACGAGTAGGTGAACCGTACGAGCAGACGAAGAGAGACCGTGATGAGCTACCCCAAGGTGACCACCGGCGCCGACGACGTGTCCGGCGTGGCCAAGGTGCCGGCCAGCCCGTCCTTCCCGGCGATGGAGGAGCGGGTGCTGGCCTACTGGCAGGCCGACGACACGTTCCAGGCCTCGGTGGACCGCAACCCGGCGGGGGAGAACGGCGCCAACGAGTTCGTCTTCTACGACGGACCCCCTTTCGCCAACGGCCTGCCCCACTACGGGCACCTGCTCACCGGCTACGTCAAGGACATCGTGCCCCGGTTCCAGACCATGCGGGGCAGGCGGGTCGAGCGCCGCTTCGGCTGGGACTGCCACGGACTGCCCGCCGAGCTGGAGACGATGTCGCAGCTCGGTCTGAAGACCAAGGACGAGATCGAGGGGATGGGCGTCGCGGCCTTCAACGCCGCCTGCCGAACGTCCGTTCTGCAGTACACCGATGCCTGGCAGGCCTACGTCACCCGCCAGGCCCGCTGGGTCGACTTCGAGCACGACTACAAGACCCTCGACATCACGTTCATGGAGAGCGTGCTGTGGGCCTTCAAGTGCCTGTACGACAAAGGGCTCGTGTACGAGGGGCTGCGGGTGCTGCCCTACTGCTGGAACGACGAGACCCCGCTGTCCAACCACGAGCTGCGGATGGACGACGAGGTCTACCAGAACCGACAGGACCCGGCCGTCACCGTCGGGTGCCGGCTGGAGACCGGCGAGCTGGCGCTGATCTGGACCACCACCCCCTGGACGCTGCCGAGCAACCAGGCGATCGCGGTCGGTGTGGACATCGACTACGTCGTGGTGCGGGCCGACGACGATCACGGCGGAGAGGAGCGCTACCTGATCGCCGAGGCGCTGCTGCCCAAGTACAGCCGGGAGCTCGGCGAGGACGCACGAATGAGGATCGTCCAACGGGTGAAGGGATCGGAGCTGATCGGCCGCCGCTACACGCCGCCGTTCTCCTACTTCCTGAGCAGCCAGAACGCGCACGTGATCTTGGCCGGTGACCACGTCACCACCGAGGACGGCACCGGGCTGGTGCACATGGCGCCGGGGTTCGGCGAGGAGGACATGATCGTCACCGACGCCGCCGGGATCACCCCGGTGGTGCCGGTGGACGCGGCCGGCCGGTTCACCACCGAGGTGCCGGACTACGCCGCCCTGCAGGTGTTCGACGCCAACGCCTTCATCATCGACGACCTGAAGGCGACCACCCGGGGCGAGCCCTCGGGCTCGGTCATGCCGGGCACGGTGCTGCTCCGCCAGGAGTCCTACGACCACCCGTACCCGCACTGCTGGCGGTGCAAGAACCCCCTGATCTACAAGGCCGTCTCGAGCTGGTTCGTCTCGGTGACGAGCTTCCGCGACCGGATGGTCGAGCTGAACGAGCAGATCTCCTGGGTGCCCGAGCACGTCAAGGACGGCCAGTTCGGCAAGTGGCTGTCCAACGCCCGCGACTGGTCGATCAGCCGGAACCGCTACTTCGGCAGCCCGATCCCGATCTGGAAGTCCGACGACCCGAGCCACCCGCGCGTGGACGTGTACGGCTCGATCGCCGAGCTGGAAAAGGACTTCGGCGTCGAGGTGACCGACCTGCACCGGCCGTTCATCGACGAGCTGACCCGGCCCAACCCGGACGATCCGACGGGCCGCTCGACCATGCGCCGGGTGACCGAGATCCTCGACGTCTGGTTCGACTCGGGCTCGATGCCGTACGCGCAGGTGCACTACCCGTTCGAGAACGGCGACTGGTTCGAGCATCACTTTCCGGGCGACTTCATCGTGGAGTACATCGGGCAGACCCGCGGCTGGTTCTACACCATGCACATCCTGGCTACCGCGCTGTTCGACCGCCCCGCGTTCAGCAGCGCCATCAGCCACGGCGTCGTGCTGGGCAGCGACGGGCAGAAGATGTCCAAGTCGCTGCGCAACTACCCCGACGTGAACGAGGTCTTCGACCGCGACGGCGCCGACGCGATGCGCTGGTTCTTGATGTCCTCGCCCATCCTGCGGGGCGGGAACCTGATCGTCACCGAGCAGGGCATCCGGGAAGGCGTCCGGCAGGTGCTCATCCCGTTGTGGAACGCCTACTACTTCTTCACCCTGTACGCCAACGCGGCGCAGGGCGGAGCGGGCTACGAGGCGAAGCTCAGCCGGACGAGCAGCCACGTGCTGGACCGCTACATCCTGGCCAAGCTGGACGAGTTCACCACCCAGGTCGGCGACGAGCTGGAGGCGCTGAACGTGGCCGCGGCCTGCGACGCGACCCGGTCGTTCCTGGAGGTGCTGTCCAACTGGTACATCCGGCGGTCCCGGGATCGCTTCTGGGACGGCGAGTCGGAGCAGTCGCTGGCCGCGTTCGACACCCTCTACACGGTGTTGGAGCAGGCCACCCGGGTGGTGGCCCCGCTGCTGCCACTCACCGCGGAGGAGGTGTGGCGCGGACTGACCGGTGAGCGCTCGGTGCACCTGAGCGACTGGCCGTCGGTCGAGGGCGAGAGCGACGCCGGACTGGCAGCGGCGATGGACCGCGTCCGCGAGGTCTGCTCGACCGCCTCGGCGTTGCGCAAGGCCGAGGGACTGCGGGTCCGGCTGCCACTGGCCTCCCTCACCGTGGTCGCCGACGACGCGGCCGCGCTGGAGCCGTTGGCCGGGCTGAT
Source organism: Microlunatus sp. (assembly GCA_036524985.1). Taxonomy (GTDB): domain Bacteria; phylum Actinomycetota; class Actinomycetes; order Propionibacteriales; family Propionibacteriaceae; genus Microlunatus. The sequence goes on from DATDBH010000182.1 coordinate 3,703, forward strand.
CACCGACGAGCTGAACGTGAAGTCGCTGGTGCTGACCGATCTCGCCGACGCCGACCAGGGGGCGTTCGGGGTGCAGCAGACCCTGCAGGTCAACGCCCGATCAGCCGGGCCGCGACTGGGTCGCGACGTCCAGCGGGCGATCAAGGGCAGCAAGTCCGGCGACTGGTCGGTCGACGACGACGGTGCCGTGGTGGCCGGCGGGATCGCCCTGCAGGAAGGGGAGTACGCCCTCACCACGATCGTGGCCGACGCGGATCCGAGTGATCAGCGCGCGGTGGCCATGCTGCCCGGGGGCGGCTTCGTGATCTTGGACTGTGCGGTCACTCCCGAGCTGGCGGCCGAGGGTCTGGCGCGCGACGTGGTCCGCGCGGTGCAGCAGGCGCGGCGCGACGCGGGTCTGGACGTCAGTGACCGGATCGGGTTGCTGTTGGGGGGCGATGCCGCGGTGCGCACCGCGGTCGAGGCGCACGAGGAGCTGATCAAGGCCGAGACCCTGGCCGCCACGCTGAGAGTGGCCGACGGGACCGAGGGTGGGTCCGTGGCGGTCGGCGACGGCCAGCGGGTCGTCGTCACCGTTGCCCGCGTGTCGAGTTGACGAGCGTCGACGACGGCGACGCTCGGAGTTCGTGACCTGCGACCAGGATCACGTCCAGCCGTGCTGACATCGTTGTCAGGCGCTTGTTAAGGTGGTCACGTCAGGCATGACGCTGGGGTTGTGCAGTTCTTTCGATGTCGGCCCACCGCCGACGGCACACAGAAAGTCATGCCTCTCGTGACCACACTCGCCTTGACGATCTTCTCCATGGGGCTGCCGCTCCTGGTGCTGTTCGCCTTCACCTGGGTGATCAGCGCCCTCTTCGACCCCACCTCGATCATCGGCCGCGGCTGGAGCCGGCTCGAGGAAGCGTCGATCGCCCGTCGGAGCGTGTCGGCATGATCACCTTCGCGTTGACCCTCATCCTCGTGACCGTGGCCTTCCCGATCGCCGTGTTCCTGACCGGGGTCTGGCTGGTCGGCTCGGCCTATGACGAGAGCTCGGCCCTGCGCCGGCTGACCGTCCGCCTCGGCGTGACCACGGAGTAGGGCTCGACCGTCGGCTACGCGGTCGCTGCCGCCCAGTTCCGGTACGCCTCGACGGCGGTCGGCAGGGTGGCGAACACGTGCTCGTCACCGATCCGAGAGATCAGTCCGGCCTTCTGCAGGTCATCCCGCACCTCGAACTTCACCCGGGCCAGTGCCAGCGTGATGCCACGCTCCGCGAGCTCGGCCCGGAGCTCCTCCAAGACGTCGGCTGCGGTGAAGTCGATCTCGGTGTTGGCTTCGGCGTTCAGCACGAACCAGCGCACCGGCTCCTCCGCCTCGTCGATCGATCGCAGCGCCCGGGTCCGGAAGTTGTCGGCATCGGCGAAGAACAGCGGGGCGTCGTAGCGGTAGACCATCAGCCCCGGCACCTGGGTGGCGTCGGGATAGTCCTCGATGTCGTGCATGCCGGCCACGCCCGGAGCGAAGCCGAGGACCGCGTCATGGGGCCGGACGATCCGGCGCAGCAGGTTGAGCACCGACAGGCCGATGGCGATGGCGATCCCGTACAGCACATCGGCGGCGAGCACGGCGATGGTGGTGGCGAAGGCCAGCACCAGCTCGCTGGTCCGGAAGTGGGCGAGACGGCGGAACCCCGCGATGTCGACCAGCCGGGTGGCGGCGTACACGACGACGCCACCGAGCGCGGCCAACGGGAAGGCCTCCAGCGCCGGGCCGAGGAAGAGCAGCGTCGCGATCACGACCAGCAGGGCCGTCAGTGCGGCCACCTGGCTGCGGCCCCCGCTGGAGATGATCACCGCGGTACGGCTACCGCTGCTGCTGACCGGGAAACCCTGCAGGAGGCCGGCGGACACGTTGGCGGCGCCGAGCGCCAGCAGCTCCTGGTTGGCGCTGATCGGTGGATCGTCCCGCTTGGCGAAGGCTCGTCCGGTGAGCACGTTGTCGGTGAACCCGACGGCGGCGATGCCGGTCGCGGCCAATGCCACCTGGACCAGGTCGAGCGCGGCGAAGTCCGGCACCTTGGGCACGGGCAGTCCTCGCGGCACCTCGCCCACCACCGCCAGCCCCAGGCGGTCGGCGCCGATGACGGCGACCACGATCGCGGCCGCCACCATGACGATCAGCACCCACGGCCAGAGCGGGCGGAGCGCCCGCCCGGTCAGCAGCAAGATCACCACCAGGCTGCTCAGGATCAGGGTCGGGTAGTGGATCAGGTCGAGATGGGTGGCGACGTAGGCGATCTCGGAGAAGGTGCTGCCGGACGGCACCTTCATGCCGGTGATCTTGCCCAGCTGGCTGACGATCATGAGCACGGCTATCCCCGCCATGTAGCCGATCAGCACGGGCTTGGACAGCAGGTCCGCGACGTAGCCCAGCCGGGCCAGCCAGCCGATCACACAGATCACGCCGACCGCGACGGCCAGCGCGGCGGCGGCCGTGGCGGCCAGCGCGGTGTTGCCCGCGGTCACCGTGGCGATGCCGACCGCCGTCATCAGCGCCGTCGTCGACTCCGGGCCCACCGACAGGTTCCGTGACGTCCCGAGGAGCGCGTAGAGCAGCAGCGGGCCGGCCGCCGCCCACAGTCCCTGGACGGCGGACAGGCCGGCCAGCTCGGCGTACGCCATCACCTGCGGGACGAGGTAGGCGGCGACGGCCAGCCCGGCGATCAGGTCACCGCGCAGCCAGGGACGTTCATAGTGCCGGATCTGCCACGCGCCGGGCAGGAACGTCGCCCACCGCGGCGGTGCGGCCGGGGCCGTCGAGGAGCCACCCGGTGGCGTCGGCGCGGCAGTGGCCATGTCGGGACAGTAGTGCACCCGTGGCGGTGCTCACCGCAGGTAGGCGAGGAGATCGCCGAGGGTGCCGTAGCCGCGCACGCAGGAGGGGGCGGTGGCTGCGGTCGAGCAGGTGGTCGACACCTGTTCCTGCATGGCCCGATCCAGACCGGTCATGCTGGCCTGCGACAGCACCCAGCCCAGTGGCGCGGTGACCTCCGGTTGTGCCGTGCGGTCGACGACGATCACCCGTCGCGGGAAGGTGTTCGCGATCGCGTCGCAGTCGACCGGGCCGCCGTTCGCGGGTGGACAGATCGATCGGGTGCGGACGGTCGTCGAGACCCGCTGCAGCAGGGCGTCGGTGCGGGTCAGGGTGGCCGAGCCCTGGAGATAGCCGACCGCCGGCAGCAGCAGCTCGCTCTGCAGCGCAGGTGGTGGGGTCAGACGGCCCGCGGTGGCCTGTTCGTTGGTCAGGAACACCACGAACGGGATGATCAGCGGCTCGCTCGATCGGCCGGCGACGACGTCGTCGTTGTGTGTGCGCACCTGGGCCAGCCACTGGGCCGACAGGTCGGTGACGGTCGCCAGCCCGGTGTTCTCGATGTAGCCGCCGTCGATCAGCTGGGTGCGCGGCCAGAAGCTCGAGCCGTCGCCGTCCGGGGTGTCGCAGCCACCGACCACGCCGCCCGGGGTGACGAACGGGAACCGCGCCGTCAGCAGCGCCGCGGTCGAGGCCGTCACCGAGCGCAGGCAGTCCGGCCCGGTGCCGCCGACCGGCCCGTACGCCGCGAACAGGTCGACCGTGCGCGCCCCGGGTCCGACCCGACGGTCGCAGCGCTGCTCACCGGTGGAACCGGCCGCGGGCGGGCTCGGTTGCTCGAGGTCGAGCTGGCTGACCCACGTACGGCACTGGCTGGCCACGCTGCTGGAGTTCAGCACCAGCGGACCGGTCGCGGGTGAGAGCGTCGCCGGATCGGCCAGGAAGTCCGTCGTGCCCCAGGGTCGACCGGCGTACGACTGGTTCCAGCCGAGCTCGATCAACCGAGCCCGGTCCGCCCAGGATCCGGCCGGGGCCACGCCGTTGGTGCCGAGGGGCACCCCGGTCGCGGCGTACGCGGGGTCGCGGACGAAGGTGCCGATGACCGCCTGCCCCAGCGTCTCCGGCTCGGCCATCGCCTTGACCGCGCCGACCGCCCGCGAGGTGCCCGGGTCGTTCGGCGTTCCCGAGAACCGCGCCACCGTCAGACCCACCGATCCACCGCTGGCGCCGCCGGAGAACAGGGTCGAACGTGCCCCGCAGCCGCCGGTCTCGGTGTCGATCGCGGCCAGACCCTTGACCGTCCAGTAGGCGGCGCGGATGCCACCGCCCTCGGCGGCGACCATGATCATGGGTCGGACCCGCTGCCCGTTCACCTCGACCTCGCAGGCGCCCGGCTGGTCGAGCCAGGACCTGACCAGCCCGCTCACGGGGAGTCGCCTCGGCGGTTCGGCCGGGTGATCGATCACCCGGTGGATGGTGCTGCCGCCGACGGTCAGTCCGGCCAGGACGATCGCGATCAGCAGCACGCTGACCAGCGGCGTGCGACGGAACCCGAGGATCCGGAACACCTCGGCCGTGGGGCGCTCCTGGATCAGCAGCCCGGCCGTCGCGGGGATGCCGATCAGCAGGGTGAGCGAGACGACGGCCACCGCGGAGACCCCCAGGTGACCGAACAGTCCCGGCAGCACCGCGATCAACAGGAACAGCGCCAGCACCACCCCGAGCAGGACCCAACGACCGAACAGCCGGGCCGGGGCCCGGGTGCCGACGGCGGCGAGCGGATCCCGTACTCCCTCGGCGGCGCCGGCAGCCAGCGCCCAGCTGATCACCCAGGGCAGCACGACACCCGCCAGGCCCAGCACCAGGAACAGGACCGCCAGGCCGAGACCGACGCCGGTGATCGCCGGTCCGAGCGCCACCACCGACAGGTACGACCGGATGAGCCCGATGCCGCCGACGGTGAGCGCGGTCAGCGCCAGGGCGTGACCGGTGAACCTGATCGTGCCCACCTCCAGCGCGGTGAACTCGGGGGGCCGGTCCGGGAGATACCAGTCGGTCCGGATCTGCCAGGCCCGGCGCAGGATCCAGGAGACGACCACCACGACGATCGGCACCGTGCAGAACACCAGCAGCCGGTAGGCCAGCACCGGCGTGTCCATCAGCCACCACGCGAGCAGGGCGGTGGCCGCCGGTATCGCCGCGCCGACCAGCCACACGGAGAGCAGGGCCTCGTGGCGGGACCTGAGGTGGCGCAGGCGCGCCGCCAGCCGGGGCCGATCGGTGACCACCTCGCTGATCATGGTGGCGATCAGTACGAGATCGCGCCCCAGGCGGCGGACCAGCGGACGCTGCCACTGCGCCGACAACTCGGGCTGCTCGGTCGACGCGTTCGGTGGTGTCGGCCCTGCCGGAGGTGTCGGCCCTGCGGCGGAGGTCTCGTCGATCTGGTGACGCTCCGCCCAGCCCGTCCGAAAACGTGCCAGCACCTCCAGCAGCGCGGCCACCCCGATCAGCGCGACAACCGCACAGAGGGCCTGCAGCCAGCCCCGGGCGCCGTCGGAGACCCACCGGCGCTGGACGTCGGGGAGCTGCTCGAGGATGGCGCTGCCGGACAGCATGGTCAAGACGATCAGGGGAATGATCATCGCCACCGAGAAGCGATGGTGCATCAGCGCGCGGAGGGTGCGGCCGACGACGGCTCGGGGGGCGGACGCCGGGTCGATCGCGGTCGGCTCGATCTGGCACGTCTCCGTGGCCGCATGCTGCCGCTGCGGGACGACGAGCCGCAGGATCAAGGCGGCGGCGACCAGCGCCAGCAGACCCCACTTGGCGGTCGTCGCGAGCTGGAGAGCGGTCGCCCAGCCCGAGGTCTCCCGGGTGAGGATCAGGGCCACCAGGCAGAGGTTCTCGAACAGGTCGACGGCGACCAGCGCGCCGACGGCTGTCCACGCCAGCAGCCGGGCGGTGGCGCTGCGGTACGACACGGCCACGAGCCCCGCCAGCAGGCACCCGTAGGCCAGCACGAAGATCACGTCCACCGCGAGATGCCAGCTGAGCAGCGCTCGGAAGAGGGGGTCGTTGATCAGCCCTCCGGCGCTCAGCACCTCCGCCCAGCCCGCCTGCCGTTCGACGGCACCGGGACCGACCAGCACCGAGAACGGCCAGGCTCGGCCCTGGCCGTCGACCGTCCGCCCGGACTGGGCGTTGATCTCCGCGAGGGCGACAACGCACGCGGTCGCGAGTGCGAGCGCGAGACCCCACAGATAGCGACGCGACGGCGGTGCCGACAGCGACGTCGGCGCCTTGGTGCTGGCCATGGACCCCCCTCACAGTCACCGGATCGAGGACATCTTCCCGGTACGCGCATCGTGACGTGCGCCCCCGTGACTACAAGAGAGGCGCGGGGTCGGGGCGGATACCTGGTTCAGCCCGGCTGTCGCTCGAGGAACTGCAGCACCTCGGTCTGATCGACACCGGGAAAGGCTCCGGCCGGCAGGCTGGCCAGGAGGGCGGAGTGCACCCGGGCGCTCGGCCAGCTCGCGTCGGCCCACTTGCGTGCCAGCTCCGGCGGCGGGAGCCGGCAGCACCCGGGATCGGGGCAGCGCGAGCGGGAGCGGTGGGTGGTGTCGCGGCCGCGGAACCACTTCACGTGCGCGTACGGAGTCCCGACCGAGACGGAGTACGGCTCGTGCACGCCCCGTTCGGCCAACGCCGTGCACCAGAAGGTCCCGGTCGGGGTGTCGGTGTACTGCTGGTACGGCTGGGACCAGTCGGCCGTGGCGAACACCGCCCGGGCCGTCCAGTAGCGGCAGACCTGCTGTCCCTCCACCGCGTCGGCACCGTCGGTCGGGAAGTCCACGCCGTCGTTGGCGTACGCCTTGTAGATGACCCCGCCGGAGTTGATCTTCATGAAGTGCACCGGGATGCCGAGCCGGATCGTCGCCAGGTTGGTGAACCGGTGGGCCGCCATCTCGTACGACACCAGATAGCGATCGCGTAGGTCCTCGATCGCGAGATCCTTGGCCTGCTTCGCCTCGGTGAGGAACTGCACCGCCCAGCGTTGCGGCACGAGCACAGCGGCGGCGAAGTAGTTGATCTCGACCCGCTGAGCCAGGAACTCCGCGTAGTCGGCCGGTGGTCGGTGCTGCAGCACGACGTGACCGAGTGCGGCGAGGGCCATCGTGCGTTGGGCCGCCGCGTCACCGGTGGGGAGGAAGATCCGGCGTCGGTCGAGGTCGCTCACCGACCGGGTGGAGGCGGGAAGATCGGGGACGGCGTGCAACGTGAAGCCGAGGTGCTCGGCGATCGCGGTCACTCGGTGCTTGGTCAGCGGTCCACCGTCGTGGTCGGTGTGGCGCAGCAGCTCGTCGGCCAGGTCCTCGATCGCCGGGAAGTGGTTGTCGGACGCCCGCATCCGGGCCCGGAGGCTCGCATTGGCTCGTCGGGCGTACTCCGGAGTGGCGTCACGCTCGGCCGCCGCCTCGGCGGAGCGCTCGTGCAACGCGACCAGGGACTCCAGCGCGTCCAGGGGCAGACGAGGGCCGGTGCGGACCGGCGGCACTCCCAACGCCGAGAAGGTCGCCGACTGCTGTGCCCGCTCGAGTCGCAGCTCGAGGTCGGCCCGCCGGCTCGGGGCCGCGCCGGAGAGGAGATCGGACACCTCGCACTGCAGCACCGAGGCCAGCGCCACCACGGTGGACACCCGGGCCTCCCGCTTGCCGGTCTCGATCAACGACACCGCCGACGGCGACACCCCGACCTGCTGGGCCACCGCGTCGAGGGTCAGACGCAGCGCCTTGCGGCGATGCCGGATCCGCTTGCCGACGAGCAGAGGGTCGGGTCCGGCGGGTCCGCGCACGGCCGCTGTGCGCGGACTCACCAACCGGGACGACGGAAAGTCAAGATCCGAAGAATTTGACCATCGACTGCTGCGAGGACCGCTCATGAGGTGATTCCACCGCATCAACTGGTTTGGTACAAGGAGTCAATCCTGTCAATTTTGCCTCAACTTGACTCGCCCATCTCCTCCTCGGCCGTTCCTCGAGGGCACAGAGTCTTTGCATTGCTCGCCACCGAGCAACGCGGGAAGTCCGCCCGAGAACGCCGAAGGAGCCCCGAACATGACGGCCATCGCACGCCCCACCCGGATCGACGAGACCGAGCTGACCGCCGAACAGATTCTGCAGCGGGACTGGGCCACCAACCCCCGGTGGGCCGGCATCTCCCGCAGCTACCACGCTGCCGACGTGGTCAGGCTCCGGGGGTCCCTGGTCGAGGAGCAGACGCTGGCCAAGCACGGGGCCGCCCGCCTCTGGCGGCTTCTCCAGGAGCAGACATTCGTCCGGGCACTCGGTGCGCTGACCGGCAACCAGGCCGTGCAGCAGGTGAAGGCCGGCCTGCAGGCGATCTACCTGTCCGGCTGGCAGGTGGCCGCCGACGCCAACCTGTCCGGTCACACCTACCCCGACCAGAGCCTCTACCCGGCCAACTCGGTGCCCGCGGTTGTCCGGCGGATCAACAACGCGATGATCCGCGCCGACCAGATCGCCTGGGCCAACGGCGTTGACCATGATCATCCGGGGTCGCTGATCGTGCCGATCGTGGCCGACGCAGAGGCCGGCTTCGGAGGACCCCTGAACGCGTTCGAGCTGATGAAGCAGATGATCACCGCTGGAGCCGCGGGCGTGCACTGGGAGGACCAGCTGGCATCGGAGAAGAAGTGCGGTCACCTGGGCGGAAAGGTGCTGATCCCCACCCAGCAGCACGTCCGGACCCTCAACAGCGCCCGACTCGCGGCCGACATCATGGGAACCGAGACCCTGGTGATCGCCCGTACGGACGCGCTCGGCGCCAGCTTGATCACCTCCGACATCGACCCCGTCGACGCGCCCTTCTGCACCGGCGGGAGGACTGGGGAGGGCTTCTACCGGGTGCAGAACGGTCTGGCGCCGGTGCTGGCCCGGGCGAAGGCGTACGCGCCGCACGCTGATCTGATCTGGGTCGAGACGGGGACGCCCGATCTGGGACTGGCCCGGGAGTTCGCCACCGAGCTGCACCGGGACTTCCCCGGCAAGATGCTGGCCTACAACTGCTCGCCGTCGTTCAACTGGAAGGCCGCGCTCGACGACACCCAGATCGCGGAGTTCCAGGACAAGCTGGGGGAGCTGGGGTATCGGTTCCAGTTCATCACGCTGGCCGGCTTCCACGCGCTCAACCACTCGATGTTCACGCTCGCCCAGGGGTATGCGCGGCACGGGATGACCTCCTACGTCGAGCTGCAGGAGGCCGAGTTCGCCGACGAGGCGAACGGCTACACCGCGACCCGGCACCAGGCGGAGGTCGGCACCGGCTACTTCGATCAGGTGGCGACCGCGCTCAACCCGACGAGCGAGACGACCGCCCTGGCCGGGTCCACCGAGACCGCGCAGTTCCACTGATCCACCTCTGGCCGTGGCGGCCAACGGCATCCGGCGCACGCGAGCGGCTCGAGCATTCCTGGCGCAGCACGAAACACCCCGACCCGCCGGCGCCGGTGCGGCTCGGCCGCACGCACCGACACCGGCGAGTCGGGAGCTCAGGGGAGGACGACGATCCCGTCCTCGTCGGAGTGCACGACCTGGCCGGGCGTGATCACGACGCCGCCGATCTCGACCGGCTCGTCCACGGTGCCGGCGCCGGTCTTGGTGCTCTTGCGGGGGTTGGTGCCGAGCGCCTTGATGCCGATGTCGAGGCCGTTGATCGCCACGCTGTCGCGAATGCAGCCGTGCGCGACGATCCCGGCCCAGCCGCGCTCGACGGCGATGGTGGCGATCAGGTCGCCGACCAGGGCCGAGCGCAACGAACCGCCGCCGTCCACCACCAGCACCCGACCCTGAGGATCGGGGTGCTCGGTGAGCGTCTTCTTCAGCAGGGCGTTGTCCTCGAAGCACTTCACGGTCACGGCAGGCCCGGCGAACCGTGGGTGACGGCCGAAGCTGCGCAGCTGCACGGAGATGCTGGCCAGCGCCTCGCCGTGCTCGTCGACCAGGTCCGCGGTGGCCTGTGACTCCACTCGATCCACCATGATCAGCTCTCCTCCTGGTCGTCGGGACGCACCGAGAGCACCGGGCACGGCGACTCCATCAAGATCCGGTGGGCGTTGCTGCCCAGCAGCATCTTCCCCACCTGACTGCGCCGGCGCAGCCCGATCACGCACAAGGTGGCGCCGACCTCCTGGCAGACCTCGATGATCTCCTCGGACGGGTCCTTGCCGCGCATCTCCTGACGTACGGTGAACTCGACCTCGGCCTCGTCCAGGGTGGCTTGCACCCAGTCCCAGTCCGCCTGGTGGGCATAGCTGGGGTCCGCGTACGCGTCGCCCCGTGAGGAGTTGATCACCAACAGCGGCTGCCGGCGCAGCTGCGCTTCGGTCACGGCGGTGGTCAGGGCGGCGCGACCTGGGGCGGTGGCGCTGAAGCCGACGACGATGGTCATCGCATCTCCTTGGGTGGGGTCGTGCCGGGGAGGTCGGACTCGGTCGGGCCGGCGGGCGGCCCGGGTGGGTCGCTGCCCGCTGTGTGCGAGCTGCGCGCCGGTTCCGGCAGCCTGATCTCCTCCGCGTGCGAGGTGGCCAGCGGGTGGCCGTCGGCATCGGTGTCGAGGTCGTGGTGCAGCTCCTCGGACAGGTGCTCCAGCCCGGCCTCGACCTTGGCCGGCAGCAGTTTCTTGATCAACCAGAAGAGCACCGGGAAGAGCAAGATGATCACGATGATCGCGTAGACGACGACCGCGATGGCCGACACCTCGAACTGGCCGGTCGCCACGTCGACACTGCCGAACAGGCCCTTGGGATCGCCCGAGGACAGCTGCATCGCGCGACGTCCCTGCAGCTCGACCCGCGGGCCGAGGATGACGCCGACGATCAGGGGCAGCACCGGGATGGCGAACCGCCGCATCCCGAAGCCCAGCAGGCCGAGGACGAGCAGCAGGATCAGGTCGAAGTTGGAGCCGTTGACCGCGTACGCACCCATCGAGGCGAAGAACAGGATTCCGGCGTAGAGGTAGGGGCGGGGGATGCGGAGCAGCTTGGCCCAGATCGGGGCGAGTGGCAGGTTCAGCACCAGCAGCAGGAAGTTGCCGATGAACAGACTGGCGATCAGGGCCCAGACCAGGTCTCCCTCGCGCTGCAGCAGCAACGGTCCGGGTTGGATGCCGAAGGAGACCAGCGCGGCCAGCATGATCGCCGAGGTGGCGTTGGTGGGCAGGCCCAGCGACAGCATCGGCACCATGGTGCCGGCGGCGCTGGCGTTGTTCGCCGCCTCCGGACCGGCCACCCCCTCGATGGCCCCGCGCCCGAACTCCTCCGGGTGCTTGGAGAGCCTCTTCTCGGTGATGTAGGACAGGAAGGTCGGGATCTCCGCCCCACCGGCCGGGATGACCCCGAACGGGAAGCCGAAGGCGGTGCCGCGCAGCCACGGCTTCCAGGACCGCTTCCAGTCCTCCTTGCGCAGGAACGGCTGGCCCACCGGGATGATCTCGGTGGCCTTGCGCCGCAGGTGCGCCGCGACCCAGAGGGCCTCGCCGAGGGCGAAGATGCCGACCGCGACCACGACCACGTCGATGCCGTCGCCGAGCTGGGGAATGCCGAAGGTCAAGCGTGCCTGACCGCTGACGGCGTCGATCCCGATCATGCCGATGCTCAGACCCAGCACCAGGGCGATGAAGCCGCGCAGCCGAGAGGCGCCGAGAACGGCGGTGACGGCGACGAAGGCCAGCAGCATGATCGCCAGGTACTCCGGCGCACCGAGGGTCACGGCGAACTGGGCCATCAGCGGGGCGAAGAACACGATCAGGGTGGTGCCGATGGTGCCCGCGACGAAGGAGCCGATGGCGGCGGTGGCCAGGGCGGGGGCGGCCTTGCCGGCCTTGGCCATCAGGTTGCCCTCGATGGCGGTCACCACCGACGAGGACTCGCCTGGAGTGTTGAGCAGGATCGAGGTGGTCGACCCGCCGTACATGCCGCCGTAGAAGATGCCGGCCAGCATGATCAGCGCGCCGGTCGGTTCCAGGCTGTAGGTGATGGGCAGCAGCAGCGCGATCGTCATGGCCGGACCGATGCCGGGCAGCACGCCCACAGCGGTGCCGACGATCACGCCGATCAGGGCCAGCAGCAGGTTCATGGGTGTCGCCGCAGTGGCGAACCCTTCGAGCAGGAAGCCGAGGTTCTCCATCGTCGTGACCCCTTACAGGATTCCCTGGAGGATGCCGGCCGGGAGGCCGACCCCCAGACCGATGGCGAAGCCGTAGAAGGTGATCAGCGACATGGCGACCGCGATCACCAGGGCCCGGACGTAGTGGCGGCTGCCCAGGGCGAGCGCGGAGCCGTAGAACAGGATGGCTCCGGAGATGACCCAGCCGAGCACGTCGATCAAGACGATGTTGGCCACGAAGACCCCGACCAGCAGGAGCACGGTCTTCAGGTCCATCCGGGACTCGAGGTCGACGTCCTCGCCACCCTCCAGCTCGGGCTTGCTGCCGCGCAGGACCGCCACGGTGAGACCGATGGCCAACAGGATCAGGGCGCTGCCGAGGAAGAGCGGCACGGCCCGGGGGCCGAGGGGGTCGGTGCCGGTGGTGTTGTCACCCAGGGTCGACGCGTCGACCAGCATGATCACGCCGAGCACGAGCAGGAAGGCGCAGACGCCCAGCTGGGCGAGATCCCGGTCCGGGCCGGAGGGGGCCGGAGCCCACTCCGTCCCGGCCGTCGAGGTCTGGCTCATGCCAGGCCCAGCTTCTTCAGCGTGTCCTCGACCGAGGTGGTCTGCTCGGTCAGGAAGGGGGCGAACTCGTCGGCCGGCAGGAAGGCGTCGGTCCAGCCGTTCTTGGTCAGCACGTCCTTCCACTCCTGGCTGGCGTGCATGGTGGTCAGCGCGCCGACGAGGGCGGCCTTGTCGGCGTCGGAGATCTCCGGCGGGGCGACCACGCCGCGCCAGTTGGTGAAGACCAGGTCGATGCCGGACTCCTTCAGGGTCGGGGCGTCGATCGCCTCGACCCGGTCGGCGCCGCTGATGGCGAGCACCCGCACCTCGCCGGCCTCGACCTGGTCCAGGAACTCGCCGAAGCCCGAGGCGCCGAACGCGATCTTGCCGCCCAGCAGGGCCGGCAGCAGGTCGCCGCCACCGTCGTAGGAGATGAAGTTGACCTCCTTGGGATCGATGCCGACCGCTTGGGCCAGCTGCATCGGCAGCAGGTGGTCCGGTCCGCCCGGGGAGGAACCGCCGCCGACGGCCAGGGCCTTGGGGTTCGCCTTCCAGGCCGCGACCAGGTCGTTGATCGTCTGGTACGGCGAGTTCTTCGGCACCACGATGGCGCCGGACTCCTCGATCAGTTTGGCGATCGGGGTGGTCTGGTCGAGCTTGGCCTCGGACTTGTTGGTGTACTGGGCGCCGACCACGCCGAGACCCATCATCATCATCAGCTGGCCGTTGCCCTTCTCCGACACGGTGCGGGACAGGCCCACGGTGCCGCCGGCGCCGGCGAGGTTGAAGACCTCGACGTTCTTGGTGGCGTCGATGTCGTCCATCGTCTTGGCCGCGGCGCGGGCCGTGGTGTCGTACCCGCCGCCGGCGGTGTTGGGGACCATGAACCGGATGCCGGTCAGCGGCTGGCCGGCCCCGTCGCTGGATCCCGGCTCGGCCTGTTTCGCGGTCGCGCCGCAGCCGGCAGTGACCAGCATCGCTCCGGCGGCTGCGAGCGCGGCACCGACCTTGAGCTTGAGCTTCAGCTTGTCGAACATCATCGTTCCTTTCGGGCTGCCGGGGCAGAACCCCGCCGACCAAGACGTTGGAAGGGCCACGTCGAAGCGACCTGAGCTGGACTCTGGCAGGGCGGTCGAGTCGCTGTCTGCTTTCGGCCATGGTGGACGTTGTGGTCTTTGTGGTCGGCGTCACAGTGGCGGTTTCGGTCACCGATGGGACCAGAATGTGCCTCGTCCCGGGGATGTGAGGGGCTCGACACCGAGGTCGGAAGGGAGGTGCCAGGCATGCGTCGTCGACTGCGGCTCCCGTTGGCGTACCAGCTGGTCGCCGTCCAGCTGATCCTGATCCTGGCCGTGCTGGTCGCCGTGTCCGCCGTCTCGGTGGAGATCACCCGGCTCGGGTTCGCCCGGGACGAGGGCCGGCGGGTCCTCACCCTGGCCGAGAACCTGGCCTCCAACCCGGTGGTCCGCAGTGAGGACGTCGACCGTGCCGGTGCCGTGCTGCCGGCGGCGGTGACGACCCTGCAGGCCCTGACCGGGATCGATCTCGTGATGATCACCGATCTGTCGGGCAAGGTGGTCGCCAGCACCGACTCGCTGCTGGTGGAGGAGGTGCTGCCCTGGCCCGAGCTGGTCGCCGAACCGGACCGCTCCCACTCCGGGTCGATCGAGATCCGGGGCACCAGCTACCTGATGGCCGCCGTGCCGGTCCTCTCCGATCCCGACGAGGGCGACCCGGTGGTCCAGCTGGGCGTCGCCGTGGTCGGTCAGCAGAGTCCGACCCGACTGGAGTCGCTGGCCAGCGCGGCCCCGGCCCTGCTCACCTATCTCGGAGCCGCGCTGCTGCTCGGGATCGGTGGCTCGTTGCTGCTGTCCCGCTGGATCAAGCGCGGCACGCTGGGGATGGAGCCGGCCGAGATCGCGGCGCTGGCCGAACAGCGCGAGGCCATCTTCGCCGGGATCGCGGAGGGCATCATCGCCCTCGACACGCATCATCGGATCACGGTGGCCAACGCACCCGCGATCGCCCTGCTGTCGTTGCCGGCCGACCCGGTCGGCGCCAGCCTGGACGAGCTGGCCATCTCGGGCCGTCTGCGGGACGTGCTGACCGGGGTCGACGGGGTGGAGCCGGACGCGGTGGTGATCAGGTCGGGGCGGGTGCTGGTGCTGAACCGGATGCCCGTCAGCCGGTCCGGGCAGACCCTCGGCTCGGTGACCACGCTGCGCGATCGGACCCCGCTGGCCGAGCTGGAACGCGAGCTCGGCGCGTTCCAGGGCACCACCGACCTGTTGCGCGCCCAGGCGCACGAGTTCGCCAACCAGCTGCACACCATCGCCGGGCTGATCCAGATCGGGGACTACGAGGAGGTCGTCACCTACGTGCACACCCTGGTGGCCAGCCGCGCCGCAGTCGACCTGACGGTCGCCCAGCGCGTACGGGACTCGTCGGTGGCCGCATTGCTGGTGGCGAAGTCGGCCCAGGCGGCCGAGCGGCGGGTGGAGCTGAGGGTCGGGCCGGGCACCGCCCTGGAGGCGCTGGAGCCGCGGTCGTCGTTCGACGTGGCCACGGTGATCGGCAACCTGATCCAGAACGGTGTGGATGCCGTCACGTCCGTGCCGAGCTCGAGCACACCGCCGGACGGACCCATCGGCTGGGTCGAGGTCGACGTCCGGCAGACCGACGACGTGGTCGAGGTCGTGGTCCGGGACTCCGGGCCGGGCGTGGCCGCCACGATCGCGTCGGAGGTGTTCGAGCACGGCTTCACCACCAAGGCCGCCCGCGACGGCGAGCGGGGGATCGGGCTCGCCCTCATCCGGCGGATCTGCCGCACCCGCGGTGGTGACGTCGAGGTCCGCGACTCCGCGCGAGGCGCGGAGTTCGCCGTCTGGATGACGGTTCAGCCAGCACCCGAGAAAGGAAAGTCATGATCACCGTTCTGGTCGTCGACGACGACTTCCGGGTGGCCCGGAT
>DATDBH010000183.1:0-11676 GCA_036524985.1 Microlunatus sp.
CCCCCCCCCACCACCACCGCCGCGCGGACCGCCACGGACCGGAGAGGAACGAGACCGACCACGGTCGCCGCGGCCAGGACCGCCAGCCCGACCGGCGCTGACCAGGTGCCCGTCACCGCCATGCCGGTGGCGACGACCGCGGTGATCGACAGACTCAGCACCACGGTGAGGGCGATCGTGTCGCCGAGGTCGCGGAGGCGCAGTCGACGGGCCCAACCCAGGCCCGGCAGCACCAGGCAGCCGGCCAGCGCAGCGGTCATCCGTACGGCCGGCGCGTCGAGCGCCAGCGCGAGGGCCAGCACCATGGCAGCCACCGCGGCCAGTCCGGCCACACCGACCGAGGGAGCGTGTCTCCCCATGTCAGCGCCCCTCCGGATCGACGAGCACGAAGACCACGGCGTCGCCACTGTCGTACGCGACCCGGAACTCCGGCGACTGGCGGAGCGCGATCTCGATGCCCTCGAGGGAGCCGATCGGCATCGACCCCTGGGCGTCGACGGCGATCTTCTGCGACCGGGTGATCAGGACGTACGCGTCGGTGTAGCGCGGATCGCTGAGCCAGTCGTCCAGCTTGTCGACCGGGTCGGCCAGCATCTCCCGCCAGGACCCCTCGGGCTCCCGGTCGATGGGGACGTAGGTGAAGCGCTCGTAGTTCTTGAACTGAGTCGGGTAGTTCCGGCTGCCCTCCACCAGCAACGAGCCGGGACGGGCGTTCTCCTGCACCCAGGTGACCGCGCTGACCTCGGCCGGGGTGAAGTAGTTCTGCCGTTCCTTGCCGTAGTAGCTGAACAGGAAGCCCGGCAGCAGTACCGCCATCAGCAGGGCGGTCGCGACCAGGTTCCGCCAACCGAATCCGCGACCGTCGCGGGGCAAGCAGGCGGCCGCGGCCAGGAAGGCGATGAAGGGCGCCGCGAACAGGAAGGCCCGGAACAGCACCTCGCCGCCGAAACCGGTCATCAGCACGAGCATGCCGGGCAGCACCATCAACAAGATCGCGGTGACCCGCAGGCCGCGGACCCGCCAGCTCCGCCAGGCGCCGAGCAGGGCCATCCCGGTGGCCAGGACCACCACCGTGCGACCGCTCCAGATCACCACCAGCGCCGACCCGGCGGCGATCCCTGCGGTCTTCTCCAGGGTCTCGTTGGCGTTGGCCACCGGCTGGCCGAGACCGACCACCAGCTCCATGATGTTGGGCAGCGTGTAGTCCCGCGCGGCGGTGAACGCCCAGGCCGCGACGAGCACCCCGCCGAGGACCGGCAGATACCAGCCGGACGTCCGGCGCAGCGCGACCAGGGCGGTGACGGCCAGCAGCAGCATCATCGGGGTGATCTGGTGGCTGGCCCCGACCACGGCGACGATCAGCAGGAACGGCAGCAGCAGGTGCGACTTCAGCCTGGCCTTGCGGATCAGCAGGCCGATGCAGGCCAGATAGAGCACGTACGCCATGGCCTGCGGCGAGAAGTAGTCCTGCCCGACCCAGTTGATGATGAAGAAGAAGAACAGGGCGAGCCAGATGAGCCGCTTGTTGCGGGTCAGCCCGCGGTAGACGTAGCGCAGCACCACCAGGTTCATCAGGTTGAACACGACCGGCGCCCAAGTCGCGATCCGCAGCGCGTCGGGGCTGCCGGCCAGCGAGGTGAGCAGGGCGCTGGTCGCGAAGAAGCCCGGCCAGTTGTGGTAGATCTCGCCGACGCCGATGCTCGGGTCGACGGTGCCGGTCCGCAGGATGTAGTCGACGATGCCGACGTGCTTGTACGCCCAGGAGTAGCGCAGCGTGCCGTAGAGCACCGCCGGGGTGCCGTGGATGAGAGCGATGTAGGTGACCAGGTAGAGCCCCAGCACCCACTCGCGCTTGTTGCGGTGCAGGCTGGCCAGGAAGCCGCCGGCCAGCAGCAGCAAGGCACCCGCGGTGGCCGCGCTGAACAGCGACACGAGACCGAACGAACCCATGGCTCGGGGGTCGGCGCCGACGAAGCCGAGTGTCCACAGCAGCGCCGCCAGCAGCGGGGCGGCGGCCAGCCAGCCCTGGCCATGGGCAGCGGCCAGCAACGGGAACCGGACCGGACCGGTCGCCGGTCCGCCCGCGGGCCGGACCTCGTCGTCGCCGCGATCGGGTGGCTCGCTGACCACGGTGGGAGCAGCGGTCTCGATCACGACAGAGGATTCGGAGCCGTGGGGTGTGGCGGATGGGTGCACAGGGTCCAGGACCGTCATGCGGCGCGACCCGGCAGTGGGCCGATGGGCTCGGGACCGATGGGTGCGGGGCCGGCCAGCAGCTGCAGGATCGGCTTGACGTTGCGGGCCAGCCAGACCCGGCCCAGATGATCGGCCGACGTCCGGTCCATCCCGGCCGTGACGTGCCCCAACCAGGTCAGCAGCACGACGTGCTCGAGGGCGATCTGCGGGTTCGGCAGACTGATCGACAGCTCCGCCAGTCCCCGGTGCACCGCACCGGGGTCCGCGACCGCCCGGCGTACGGCGACGCCGAGCTCCACCGGCTGGGTGGCGAGCCACCAGTGCATCAGGTCGAGGTCGGGCAGGCCGCCGGCGTGCCCGTTCTCCCAGTCCGCCAGTCCGGTGACCCGGACGGCGACGGTTCCCCCGTCCGCCGCGACCGTCTCCTCGATCAAGACGTTGCCGGGCCAGAAGTCACCGTGCACCCACGCCACCTCGACTTCCCGCCCGATCAGCGCCTCGTGCAGGACGTCCCGTAGCCGATCCAGGCAGCCGGCGTCGCCGGGCAGTCCCCGCAGGCCGCGCAGGTAGTCCAGCGGCTCGTCGACCCAGCGCGCCAGCACCGCGCCGTCGACCGTCCGGGTGACCGCGGTGGCCCGGTGGATGGTGGTCAGCGCCGCCGCGGCAGCGGTGGTCGTCGCCGCGTCGGACAGCTGGCGGGTTGCGGCGTGTCCGGGCAGCTGGGTCTCGATCACCACCCGGTTGCCGTCCAGCTGCCCGTCCCGGACCACCCGGGGCAACAGCTCCGCACTCCCACCGCCCTCGAGCAGCGACCGGAGGCGGGCCACGCTGCCGACGTGCTGGTCCAGTCCGCGCGATGCGGCCGCGGAGGTCGCGATCTTGGCGATCAACCGGTCCGGGCTCGTCTCCAGGGCGACGACGAGGGTGTCGGAGTCCGACGTCAGCATCCGGTACGGGGTCTGCGGATCCAGCCCGCAGGCGGCCAGCGCCGGCGCCAGCTGATGACGGGTCACCCGCCGGCTGCGGTGGCGGCGCAGGAGTCGCGGCAGCTGCTCGAGCTCGGCGATCACGCTGCGGAAGCCACGCTCGGCGAACAGGCCCGTCCGACCCGTGATCAGCAGGGCGAAGCAGACCACCAGCTGGGTGCAGAGGCAGGCCAGACCTACGCCGGGGATGCCGAGCGGGCCGAGGGCCAGCCAGCTGCCCCCGATGGAGCCGATCGCCAGCGCGGTGTAGACGGCCATGATCGTGCGGAGGTCCCGCCGGATGCGGGCGGTGGCGATGGCGATGCCGACGATGATCTGCGGGATGGCGGAGACCAGCAGCAGCTGCAGCACCGCCGTCCCGTTGGCGGCGTAGTCGGGTCCGAGGATGCCCAGCACGAAGGGGGCCAGCAGGACCCCGACCAGCGCGAGCGGGACAACCAACCGGGCCGAGTTCCACAACGCCTGACGGGCGAGGGTGACCGTCCGCTCGGGGTCACGGGCGCCCTCGGCGACCAGGGCGCTGCCGACGTTGCTGATCACCAGGTAGAGGGTGTAACCGATGGTGTTGGCCATGAAGTAGTACGCGCTGGCCTCCGGTCCGACCTCGTTCAGCACCAGCAGGGTGAGCAGGTCGGCGGTGCCCATCCAGAGCAGGGCCGCGAAGTGGTCGGCGGCCGCGAACCGGACGAGCTGGGAGACCGGGATCGCCGTCCGCTCCTGGCCGACGGTCGTGCGGCGCAGGTAGCGCATCACCAGCGTGGTCACCACCAGGACGGCGGCGGCGGCCGGCAGCGCGGCGGCGCCGAAGACGGCCCACCCGCCGGCGAAGGCCAGCAGCGGCAGCAGGGCGATCTTGGCCACGGCGCACAGACCGTTCTCCAGCGGCACCCAGACGGTCTGCCGCAGGCCGACCAGCACGTGGTCCTGCAACACGAAGAGCACCCAGAACGCCGTACCGACGACGAAGGCGAGCACGGACAGCGGCGAGTCGCGCAGGAACGCCAAGCGCTCCGCCCAGAGCGGCTGGCCGAGCAGGAAGATGCCGGCGGCCACCATCGCCGTCACCGCGCAGAGGGCGTAGCAGGTGACGATCAGCCGTCGGCTGGCCGACCCCGCGGTCGGCAGGAAGCGGATCAGACCGTTCCGCAGACCCAGGGTGGACAGGTTGGCCAGCAGCGCCATCACCGAGACCAGGGCCGCACCGATGCCGACCGTCGCCGTCGGCAGCCACCGGGCCGCCAGCGCCCAGAACACCAGCCCCAGTCCGGAGGTGAGTCCGGTGGCCATGATCAAGGCGTACGCGCTGCGCCGCATCGGGTCCCGGAGGTGAGTGGCGACGGCGGCGCTCAGCCGGGTGTGCCGTGGCACTGCGGGTTCCGTCGAGTCGGGGACGTCCATCGGATCAGCCCCCCGTGCTCATCCGCACGTAGTCGATCTCGAAGGTCGCCGGGAAGGGCGTGCGGGAGTCGGGCGGGCCGGGGTAGGCCCCGCCCACGGCCAGGTTCATCACCAGGTACATCGGCTCGGACGGGACCTGGTCGCCGGTGACCGTCCAGACCGGTTCGCCGTCCAGGGTGTAGACGAGCTTCCCGGGGGTCCAGATGATGCCGACCGTGTGCCAGTCCTCGGCCAGATCGGGGTCACTCACCCGGACGCGCTTGCTCGGTGAGTCGGCGTCGCGGTCCTCGGGGTGGAAGTGCAGGATCAGCTCGCTCGGGGCCTGACCGATCATCTCGAGCAGGTCGATCTCCGGCCGGGACTCCTTGCTGGCCGGCAGCAGCCAGATCGCCGGCCACAGCCCACGCCCGGCCGGCGCCTTGAAGCGCGCCTCCACGGTCCCGTACGTGATGGCGACCTTGGCGTTGTCGTCGTCCGGGTTCGGCCCGGTGGTGACCATGCCCGAGGTGAAGTCGTACGTGTTGCCGTCGGAGGCCTCGTACCGGTTCGGGGCGGCGGTCAGTCGCAGGGCCCCGTCGGCCACCGAGACCTGCTCGGGGCGGTACCACTCCAGCTCGTTGTTGGACGCGATCGTGCAGCCGCCCTTGTCCCACCAGTGGCAGTCGTTCCAGACACCGGTGTCCAGCGAGTCGCCGTCGAAGTTCTCGTCCAGCACGACCCGGCTGCCGGTGCTAACCATCGTCGTCGGTCCGGGGTCGTCACCGGCCTGGCGGACGGCCACGGTCGCGATCCCCGTCACGAGGACGACGAGCACGACGAGCAGCGGCCAGCGGCGGCGACGGGGGCGGGGGCGGTCAGACGTCACGGAATCTCAGCACCTTCTTGACCAGCGAGCGCAGCCGCTGGTCGGTCGGGGTCCAGGGCAGCCGCTCGATCCGCAGCTCGGCGTAGTCGACGGGCTTCGCCCCGAACTTCTCCTTGAACTGGGCCAGCGACGTCGACTGACCGGACTCGCCGAGGTGGTAGGCGGTGCAGCCCAGCTCGCAAGCGAGCTCGATCATCCGCCACTGCACCAGGTCGCCGGCGTAGGTCTTGTCCACCAGGTCGCGGTCCATGGCGGCCCGGGTGTCGTGCGCGGTCTGGCCCAGCAGGGTGATCGACCCGAAGGCCGGACGGTCGTCGACGTAGGCCAGGGCGACCGCGAACGCCTTGCCCAGGTGGTCCGACATCGCCCGCAGCTTGCTCAGCGGATCCCGCCGACGAGCCCGGAACCGGGCCAGTGCCTTCGGCTCGTGCTGCCGTTCGGCCCAGCGGTCGATCGACAGGAGGTAGAGCCGGTAGTAGTCATCCAGCAAAGCCCCGGAGCGGTCGATCTCGACCCGGACGCCCGCCTTCTCGGCGACCCGGGTGCCCCGGCGGGCCGACTTGGAGAACTGGCCGAAGGCCCGCTCGGCGCCGCCGGTGAGGTCGATGACGTGGGCGCGCCGCGGGATGGTCAGGATCGAGTCGTCGACCGCGTCGCTCCACTCGGCCCACCGGGTCGGGTCGGGTCGCAGACCGATCCGCTGGCTGCGGGTCCGGCGCAGGTCGGCCAGGACGTCGCGCAGCACGTCGGCGTCGGCATCGGCGCCGACGAGTCCGCCGATGCCCCAGGAGGGTGGGAAACACTGCAACCACCCGCCGAGGCCGAGGACCCCCCGGCGGGCGACCAGGGGCAGCACGAAGGTCCGCCCGTCGTCGGTGACGTAGTAGCGGCTCGCGTCGGTGTAGCGGCCGTCGGCGCACAGCGCGTCGATCCACTCGGGCGCGTGCTCGGGCAGGGCCGTACGGTCGCCGGCCACGGTCGCGCGCCACTCCTCCCGCGGTGCGGGCGTGACCACCTGCCTCATCGCCGACCCGCTTCCTCTGACCGTCCGGTGCCCGTGGGACGGGCCAGCCGACGGGCCTGCCGCCAGACCGACGTCTGCCAGCTCTCCCGCGGACCGGCCGTGCGGACGCCGGTGCCGGACAGCACCCGAGCGATGTCGGCGGTGCCGAAGTCGGAGGTGACGGTCACCCGGGCGATGGCGTACCGGTCGTCCTCGGCGTGGCTCAAGGCGTTGCGGACGGCGGTGGCGGAGCGGTAGCCGGCGGCGATGACGAGCTCCTTGGTGGCGCGACTGTGGTAGCCGTGCGGGTAGGCGAAGGTGTCGACGGACTGGCCCAGGATCTGCTCGAGGACGTCCTTGCTGTCGCGGATCTCCTGGTAGGCCACGGCGTGCGGCAGGCAGTCCAGGTGCGGGTGGGTCATGCTGTGCGCCCCGATCTCGCAGCCGTCGGCCGCCAGGTCCGCGATCTCGCGCGGGGTCAGCATCGGCAGCCGGACACCGGACGAGGCCAGCCACTCGCTGCGCCCCCCGAGATCACCGGCGGTGACGTACAGGGTGGCGGCCAGGCCACGGTCGGTGAGCAACGGCCAGGCGTTGTCCGCGAAGTCGGCGAACCCGTCGTCGAAGGTGAGCACGACCGGCCGCGGCGGCAGCCGGCCGGTGGCGAGGCCGTTCAGCAGCTGTCGGACGGTGATCGGCTGATGGCCCAGCTCCAGCAGCAGGTCGAGATGGGCCGCGAGCTGAGTGCGGGTGACCGTGAAGGCGCCGAACCGGCTGGCCGGGGTGTCGCTGACCGAGTGGTACAGCAGCACCGGGATCGCCCCCGTGGTCGGCGGAGCCTGCCCTGCGGGGCGCGAAGCGCCAGAGTGCGTCATGGTCATGCCACCTCCCGACGGGCGTGCTTGCGGCTGCGGAGGTAGCGCCACGGCCCCGACGCCAGGCCCCGCAGCTGCTGACGGCTCAGATCGGCCGGGTACGGCGGCAGCCCACCCACCACCGGCGGTCGCACGATGGCGCCGGCCCGGCGCAGTGCCGACGGCGCGAACCGGACCAGGGCGACGGCCAGCCGCGGATCGTCGATCAGGCAGCGGGTCAGGTGCGCCCCGAGCCCGGCCCCGTAGCCGTACGTCTGACGACGCAGAGCGGCGTAGTCGGCGTAGTGCTGGTGCAGCACGATGGCCGCGGGCTCGTAGACGAGTCGGTGTCCGTCCCTGATCACGTCGTAGAACGCGGCCAGGTCGTCCCCACCCATCGCGGTGGTGCCGGTGCCGAGGGCGGCGTCGAAACCGCGGCGGCGGCGGAGGTAGTCGGTCCGGAACGCCATGTTGGCCCCGGAGCCGAAGACCCCTGCGGTGTAGGGGAACAGCGGGTCGGCCGGCCGGTTGACGCCGGTGTCGAAGACGCGGCGTTGCAGACCCTTGTCATAGGTGGCGTTGCCCTCCACCCACTGCTGCGGGAGGGTGTCCAGCGCGCGCGGGGCGATCATCCCCGTGACGCAGACGACCTCGCCGTCGGCGAAGGCGTCGACCAGCGAGCCGAGCCAGCGCGGATCCGCGAGCACGTCGTCGTCGGTGAAGGCGACGATCGGGGTCAGCACGTGCGGTAGGCCGGCGTTGTGGGCGCGAGCCAGGCCGGGTCGGTCCTCCCGTACGTAGCGCAGCCGCGGCTCGGTCGCGGCCAGCTCCGCCACCAGCTCGGCCGTCCGGGTGGTCGTGGGGGCGTTGTCCACCACCACCACCCGCTGGGGCTGCAGGGTGCCGGCGAGGACCGAGCGCAGGCACTCGGCCAGTCGCTCCGGCCGTTCCCGAGTGGCGATCACGACGGTCGCGTCGGCGGGGGGGTGCGCCGACGGACCGCCGCCGGCCGATGACAGGTCCACGGCAGGGCCGAGGCCGTGCCGAAGTCGTGCACCGACCAGCTCAGGGGGCAGGACGCCCTGATCCAGGGGGATCTGGACCTTGCCCACGGGCCGACCACCGAGGGTCACCAGGCACAGGGCACGCTCATAGGCCGACTCAGCACCGCGGTGTGGGTCGATGGCCGGCATCGGCTTGTCGAGGTCGATCACCAGGGGCAGCACCGCGGGGGCGACGGGCAGCTCGACCGGGGACGCGGTGGTCTGGCTCCCCCGGGCGCTGAGCCGGCGGAGATGCCAGCGGGTCGAGAGGAAACCCGCCGTGGTCAGGCCCAGCCCGGCCACGATGGCGCCCGCTCGGGCCACGCCGGCCAGGTCACCGCGCAGGGTCCGGCCGAGGTTGGTCAGCACGCCACTCGGCAGCACGCGCCGGACGTAGCCGGTCTCGCTCGCCAGGGCGGCCGACCGACCCACCCGGCGGGCAACGCCCGCCTTCGAGACACCCTCGGCGCGACACCGGTCGCTGAAGTAGCGCCACGACGCGCGGTGGCCTGGCACGTGATGGCGGACGACGGCCAGCGGCTCGTGCAGGAAGACGCCGTCGGGGAACAGCTCACCCGCCCGGATGCAGAGCTCGGTCTCCTCGCAGCCGGCCTGGTTGTCGCCGTGGCGGCCCAGACCGGTGTCGAAGCCACCCGCCGCCGCCAGGACCGTCCGCCGCAGCGACATGTTGCAGCCCATCAGATTCCGGACCGGCGACGTCGTGGTCGGCTGGCCGCGATAGCTGCAGCCCACCACCCAGCCGAACTCAGCGGGCCACCAGACCGGGGGCGCGGTCTCCCAGGCCGGGATGGCGGCGCCGCCGACGCCGAGGACTCCTCGGTCCTCGTACGGGGCCAGCAGGTGCGCACTCCAGTCCGGCTCGGCGACCGCGTCGTCGTCGAGGAAGCAGACGACGTCACCGGCGGAAGCCTCGATGCCGGTGTTGCGGGCTCCGGACAGGCCCTGAGCGGACGCGTTCGCCAGCACCGAGGCCGCCGGGAAGGCCACCCGGGCGCGGGCGAGCAGAGCGTCGTTGTGGTCGATCACGACGATGATCTCCCCCACCGGCCGACGCTGCGTGAGCACCGACGTCACCGCCGAACAGAGCTGGTCCCAGCGAGCCTCGGTGTAGGCGCAGATCACGACGGACGTGGCGAGCGTCATCACCCTTCGACTTCGTGCAGCACGGCCGCGTTGTGCGGATGGGCCGATTCGTGCAGGTGGGCCGGCTCGTGCAACAGGGCCGGCTTGGCCGCGCCCGCCGCCACCAGGAGTCGTTGCAGGGGAACGGTCGCTTCGGCGTCGATGAAGGGAGCGTGGGTCTCCTCCTCGATCAGCTGGATGGCGCTGCGGTGGGCGGTGGAGCTGTACCGCGCGTGCGGACGCGGGACTCCGAGCCCGGACCGGGCCCGAGTGAGCCGCCGGCGCTCCCGGGCGATCGTCCGCAGCACCCGGGATCCGTCCCGGAAGGTGCGCAGGTGGCTGTCGCCGTGGATGCGTGGGCTCTCGAAGGAAGCGACCTCGACGATGCGCAGACCTGCGGCCAGCGCACGGACGTTCAGGAATGTCTCCACCTCGAAGCCGGGGACGCCGGGGTCGAAGGCCGGGAGCACGTGGCGCCAGAAGGCCATGTAGCCGTAGCAGAGGTCGGAGTAACGGCCACCGAAGGTGACCCGTACCGCCTGCGTCAGCATGAAGTTGCCGAAGGTGCGCAACGGGGTCAGGTCGCTGCTGCCACCGCCCTGCATGAAGCGGGATCCCTTGGCGACGTCCGCACCGGCGTGCAGGGCGGCCACGAAGGTGGCGATGTCGTTCGGGTCCATCGACCCGTCGGCGTCCATCATGACCAGGATGTCGCCGCGGGCGGCGTCGAAGCCGGACTGCAGGGCGATCCCCTTGCCGGGGCGGGGGTCCAGCACGACCGTGGCATCGGGTCGCAGTTCCTGGACCACCTCGAGCGTGCCGTCGGTGGACCCACCGTCGACGATGACGAGCTCGTCGACCACGCTCGGCAGCGTCGGCAGGACGTGGCGGAGGTTGTCGGCCTCGTTCAGGGTCGGGATGATGAGGGACACGGTCGGATGAGCCGCCGGTTCACGCCTCACGGGCTTGAGTCTGCGACGCTCGCCTCGCTGCACGCCGTCACTCGATAGTGCTACCACGATTCCCAACCCCCAAGTCGCCTTGCGTCTGCTCTTCTTCTCGCCTGTTGGTGAGGATTCGGAGCCCTTCTCGAGGTGGATGGGTGAGCGGACCAGAATTCTTCGGGAATCTGTGACGACGCCTCGGCGGCAGCGCACCCCTGACGCGTGCTCGCTCGGGGCTGCTTCTCGCTCTGGTGGCAACCCGAGCAGGAGGCAGGGTCCTGAGCGAGCGTGCAGGTCACTGGGAGGGCCGGGTGATCGGGGTGTCGCTAGGCTCCCCGGATGAAGGTCTTGGTCACCGGCGGCGCCGGCTACATCGGGTCGGTGACGGCCACCGCGCTGGAGGCGGCCGGGCACACGACGGTCATCCTCGACTCCCTGATGAGCGGGCCGGAGGCTTTCGTGGCGGGTCGGATCTTCTACCGCGGCGACATCGCCGATCGCGAGCTGCTGGCCCGGATCGTGGCCGAGCACCCCGACCTCGACTGCACGATCCACATGGCAGCCCGGGTCATCGTCGGGGAGTCCGTGGCGCTGCCGTACCTCTACTACCGCGACAACGTGGCCAAGTCGCTGGAGCTCTTCGATCAGCTGACCGTGCTGGGCAAGCCACGGGTGGTGTTCTCCTCCTCCGCGTCCGTGTACGCCGCGGTCGAGGGTTTCGAGGTGTTCGAGGACTCCCCGACCGCACCCTTGTCGCCGTACGCCCGGACCAAGCTGATGATGGAGCAGGTGCTGACCGACCTGGCGGCGAGCACCGACCTGCGGGCGCTGGTGCTCCGCTACTTCAACCCGATCGGAGCCGATCCCCGGCTGCGGCACGGGATCTACGTACGAGAGCCCACCCACGTCCTGGGTCAGCTGGTGATGGCGGCGCAGGGGCAGCGGGACGCGTTCGAGATCACCGGCACCGACTACCCGACCCGGGACGGGACCGGTCTGCGCGACTACGTTCACGTGTGGGACCTGGCCCTGGCCCACGTCCGCGCGGTGGAGGCCTTCGACTCGGTGCTGGAGCGGGTGGCGGCACCGAGCACGATCATCAACCTGGGCACCGGGAACGGCGTGACCGTACGGGAGCTGGTCGCCGCCGTCGAGCAGGTGCTGGGGAAGCCGGTCCCGGTGCGCGAGGCGCCCCGTCGGGGCGGGGACGCGCTCGGCGCCTTCGCCAACGTCGACAGGGCGCG
>DATDBH010000184.1:0-3659 GCA_036524985.1 Microlunatus sp.
GGAGCCAGTCGGGGCGGGCACCGTTCGTGCCAGGACGGCCAAGCCGAGTCGCTGGGAGGTGCCGTCGTGGTCGTCACGGAAGCTCTGCACCCGCTTGACCTGCACCCGCTCGGTGATCCCGTCGGGCGAGGAGATGACCGCGCTCGCGGCAGCCAGGTCGGCGCCGACGATGTCCGAGGCGTCGAACACCACGGCCACGCCTGCTGCTGGCGTGCCGTCGGTGTTCGCCGGACGCGAGATCAGCACCCCTTCGATGCTCCGCAGCGACGTGACACTGGCTGAGCCGATGCGACCGGCGCGGGCGGAGATGTCGATGACGACCTTGCTGGTCGTCGGCTGAGAGGACTCGACCTGCTGCGCGGCCAGCATCCTCGTGTGCAGCGCCGTGTGAGGGTCGAACGTAGCCAGCTGCGGTGCCAGCGTGGCCGTGTTCAGCTGGCGGCGGGCCTCGACCGATTGGTGACGGCGTGAAGCCTCGATGCCCAGCATCCGCGTCCCCGCGGCGATCACGCCGTCCGGGTAGTCGCCGAGCGGCCGATTGCGTTGGCGGCGCTCGACCAGCTGCCGGATCGTGCCAGCGGCCTCAGTCAGGCACGCTGCGCCGCCGAGCGCGAGACTGACACCCACATCGTTCCGCCAGAGCAGCTCGGCATCGCGTTCCTCCATGCGTGACCCCGGGGGACGGACGTCGACCTGCAGCTGGACCCCTTCGACCACGGTCCTGATCTCACCGGCTCTCCCGCCGTACAGCGTCAACCTCGGGGTGATCACGTAGCCTCCCGGCTCCATGAAGGGTGAGCCGGCGGATCCGAAGGCGAGATTGATGTTGTCGTGGATGGACTCCCCTGGTTGAAGCGCGAGGCGATCGAGACCGCCGACCGCGAAGCAGCGCTGCATCACGGGACGGAACACCTCGTGCTCGGTGGAGGTCCGTCCCGAAGCCGGGACACGTCGGCGAATGATCAGGTCGAGCATGCCTGCCTTCACGTCGAGGGCATGCCGAGGGACGCACCGGATCGTCTGGCCCAGATTGCGCAGCGACACTTGAAGAAAGATCGGCAGACCGTACGCGAAGCTCCTACCGGTGGCGGGTGGCGTGAGCCACAGCTGCAGGCCGTTCGAGGGGGGAGGCGGCATCGTCGGCACCTTCACCGGGGGGATGGCCCAGTAGCGAACGGACCCGAACGGGGCCCCGCCGGGGATCACCTCGTCCCGTGGGGCGTGCCGAAGGAACTCCAGCTCGTCGTCGTCGAAGGTGTAGTCGAACTTGTCCCAGTACCCGGCTGAGCTGTCCAGCGACACTGCTCCCGCCGCGGTCATTCGATGGCGCTGGTCCTCGGACAGCTGGTACAGCCAGTCGTAGTTCATGAAGGACTTGGAGTCGGCCCGGTCGACCTCAGGATTGAACCGATGGGTCAGATTGAGACAGTGCCCGAGCTCGTGGATCGCGGTGGACAGCACTCGCTGCTCCACCTCCTCTTCGGGGTATCGCTCCCTGATCTCCTGGACGAACACGGCTGCTCCTTGCCGTGGCAGATCGTCGACGAAGTCGAACATGACGCCGAGGAGCCCCGGTTCGTTGGTCTTCGACAGCACCAGGAGGTGGAGCTCCCAGGCCGGGGAGGTCAGCGGCGCTTGAGAAGTCCGACGCATCTGGTCGTTCAGCGCTGTGAAGACATCCGACCCCGACCACCGGCCGCCGATCGGACGGGGGATGACGGTCCTCTCTCCGAGATCGTGGACATCGAGTCCGGCATGGTGCAGCACGCTCTTCACCTCCACGGCCTCCTTCTTAAAGGTTGTCGAGAGGGTGAAGTTCAGGCCGGATTCCTGTTCGATCTCCAGGCCGACATCGCGCAGGGCCGTGCTGACACGAGCAGAATGCACCGTGAGCGCGAAGCCGGGCACCAGTCCCGACAGGCTCTGGGTGATCATGAACTTCACCTCGATGAGCTGGCAGCCCACGCGGCGCAGGGTGATCGATCCGGACGCAGTGCCTCCACGTCCGTCCCGCCAGTCTGCGAGCCGAACCCACGCCTCTGCCTTCGGCGCCGGCGACTCTTCCGACGTCGCGCCCGCCGACACAAGCGTCTTGACCCAGGGCTCACCCTTGCGTGTCTTGACCCACAGATCGATGTCGCCAATGTGATCACGGCTGCGGAGGTCGGCACTGACATCAGCGGTGAGGCCCGCCTCGGCCCGTAGCTCGACGAACCAGCGGCCGTTCTCGGCCAAATAGCGTCCGCGTTCGATGTCGGGAGCTGTCGCTTGGGTCACTGAACTTCTCCTGTCAAGAATGGGCGCGGAAGACGAGCTCTAGGTGCAGAAATTCCCAACGCGCGTAACCGTGTGAATCCAATACTGCACCAATGAACCCTGGTGTTGAGATCCCTCCCGAGGACGAACATCCGCCTCCTTCTCCGGGATGACACCGCGCATCTGATCGAAAAGTGTCTTTGATCGGGGTCGCCGTCAGCTCAGGCGCGGTCAGAATCTCGGCATGCACGAAACGAAGGATCGTTCATTCTCCCCGCGATTGATCGCGCGTCACCTAGCCACTTCGACCTGAAGAACTCGGATTCGTCGAGGGATTGGCCGATTCGGGTTGATTGGATTCGGGTGTCGTGTGGGATCGCGGGTGCCTCCTTCGGGGCTGTCAGGCGGTCAGGGTGGCGATCTTGGTGAGGTTGTGGGCCAAGACCTTTTATCCGATCCAGATCCGGGCTCCTTCGGTCGTGTCGACCCTGGTGCGGTCCCAGCCGTAGCTGCGTTTCAGATAACTGATCCGGCCTTCCCAGCCCGTCCGCCACTGGTGGATGATCGTGAGGTAGCCCGCGGAGGGCGCGCTGACAATGAAAAGGCAACGTCGATGGCCGAGCGGATCCAGCTCATGCGACCGCAGATCCTCCGGCTCCGGGCCGACATCGTCTGCTCCAAGAGGTCAACGGCCAAGAATGCCCCAACCGGCCGCGGTCGCTGCTGGCATTGGCAGACCTGCTGACCGGCACCAATCTGGCCGGAGCCCCCTGCCCAGCACCCGGACAACCACCAATGAGGCTACGACCAACGGAACCTGGTGGCTGCCACCACGTTCCCGGTCCTCGCTGTCCAGCAGTTCCGCAACGACCTGGTGGCCCCACTGTCGTATCGCCGCCTGACGGCAATTCCGCCCGACGCGACCGCCGGCACGATCGGCATCGAGCGCCCATCCTGCATGTGCAGATCGATGTCCCCGACGGAACGCTGCTGCACCACGACTCCCCCCGGGTCGTGCGTTCGGGACGGTCTCCGTCACGGTGTCCGCCCGACAGTTGAGATTGTGCCGAAGGGAGCAATCCGGAGCCTCGGCGCAGGAGTCCACACTTCGCAGCAGCGCGTCCACGGACAGACGATGAGTCTGTTCGGGATTTACTGCGAGTGTGGCTCTCACGTAACTGTGGACCCAGTCGGGTAGTCAATATGAGGTGGAGCCAGTCTCGAACAGTCCACCTCAGGGATGAGTCGCTTGTTCGTCTTCGCGGCGGACGACAGATCTGTTCCGGAATTCCATTGTTGAACTCAGCCGGCCACCCGAGCCGGGACAAGAGGAGTTCCACGATGGATGTTGTCACGTACTGGAATGACGTGGCCCAAGAGTGCAATCGAGTGGCGCATACCGC
>DATDBH010000185.1:0-10226 GCA_036524985.1 Microlunatus sp.
GGAGCCGGTCAAGAAGGCTGCGGTGACGAAGAAGACGACTCCGGCGACGAAGGCGGCCGCGGTGAAGGCTCCCGCCCGGAAGGCTTCGGCGGTGAAGGCGACGAGGAAGGCTCCGGCAACGAAGGGTCCGACGAGGACGAAGGCTGCCGATCCGTCCAGCTCTGCCGATAGCGCATGACCGTCTTCCTGCCGCTCACCCTGGCGGCCGTACAGGAGCTGCGGGCCTCGGGATCGGCACGTGATCTGGTCGGCTACGCTGCAGGGCCCGCCCTGCGCCGATGGCTCGGTGAGGGGCGCATCGACGATGAGGAAGCGGACTACGTGGCTCTCAACCACGCCGGCGTTGCGGGCCTGACCCTGGATGACGCCAGCCCCATCCGGATCGTGCTGGCAGTGGACCAGGAACCTTCCGACGGCGACGAGCTGGGCACGGTGACCCTGGCGCGCCTGGACTGGGCCGAGGTCCGCTCGCTGTTCGCCGACGAGTCCGAGGCGTCCGCCGCGGTGCTCGCCGCGAGGACGGCCGTGCGTGGACTCGACCTGGCCCAGGCCCTGCTGGCCCCTTCTGTCGAGGCTCTGCAGGAGTCGTACGACCTGCTCTGGTACGCGCCGGAGGAACTCGACGCCCTCGCCACCTCGCCCTGAGCCGGTCCGGGTGCCGCCTCGGCGCCAGATCCGAGTGGGATGTGCGGCGGGACCCGGGTTCCCAGATGACGCCGGGATGACGCCGGGAGTCAGATCCGGTCCAGTGCCGTGATCAGGGAATGAGGAACACACTGTCGGTGGTGTGGGGCAGACTCATCCCATGCCACGGTCCATCTGGAAAGGCGCCATCTCCTTCGGGTTGGTCACCATCCCGGTCAAGCTGTATTCGGCGACGGAGGAGAAGGACATCAGCTTCCGGCAGGTGCACCCCGAGGACGGGGGCCGGATCAAGTACAAGCGGGTCTGCGAGAAGTGCAACAAGGAGATCCCGTTCGCGGAGATCGCCAAGGGTTACGAGCTGCCTGACGGGCGGATGGTGATCCTCACGTCGGAGGACTTCGACGACCTGCCACTCACCACGACCAAGGCCGTGGAGGTGGTGCAGTTCGTGGCCGAGGAGGACGTCGATCCGACCTACTTCGCCAAGACCTACTTCCTGCAGGCCGACGGTCCCGGCATCAAGCCGTACGTGCTGCTCCGCGACGCGTTGACCAAGTCGGCCAAATCGGCTCTGGTCAAGGTGGCGCTGCGGTCGCGGGAGGCGCTGGCGCTGATCCGGCCGAAGGACGACGTGCTGTTGATGCACACCATGTTGTGGCCCGACGAGCTCCGCGACGGGGGGTTCGCGGCCCCGCCGGCCGATGTCACCGTCTCCGACGCCGAGGTCACGATGGCGCAGTCGTTCATCGACGCACTGTCGGGCGACTTCGAGCCGACGGAGTATCGCGACTCCTATCGCGAGGCGCTCGAGACGCTCGTGCAGAGCAAGGCGGACGGGATCCCGATGGACGCCGAACCCGAGGTGCAGGAGCAGGCGGAGGTCGTGGACCTGGTGGCGGCCCTACGGGCCTCGGTCGAGGCGGCGAAGAAGCGGCGAGAGGCAGCGGCGGAGGCCAAGGCCGTCTAGGGTCAGCGCCGACGCTCGGTTCGGCCGGCATTCCCGTGTCCCGGATCAGATAGACCCACGGGAAGGCCCGGCAGCCGATCTGCCAGCCCTCGCGCTCATGGCGCGCCGAAGCGCCCGGCCAGACGACCCGCTTGTGTTCCCATTGGGTCTGGGTGCGGATCATCCGGTGCCTCAGCATCCCTGCCTCCACGGTGGGCCACCCGAGTCGGCCGGCTCATCGAGAGCTCGGCTCCGATGCTGGCCCAGCTGCACCCGGCAGCCGCGCCGCGACCACCGACTGCCGCAGCAGGTCCCGGATGACGTCCTCGGCCTCGACCACGCGGGACACGACGGTCAACGGATCAGCGACCTCGGCATCGCCGTCCGGCGCGTCCTCGAGCGGCCCGTCCTCGTTGCCGGTCGTCTGGCATCCCGCCCCAGCCGGCTTCGGACCAGGGGGGACAGGGCGGCCGCTCCGATCAGCACGAGCATGACCCCCGCTCCGCCCAGGAGCCCCTGGGACGAAGCCGTCGAGCTGGTTGGACAGCGTGATCATCGAGATCGCGACCGTGATCAGCAGCAGGCCGGAGGCCACGGAGGTGCTGGGGCTCGGCCGCCACAGGTGCTTGCGTGTTGATATGACGTGGGGCCGGCCTGGGTAGAGGGGGTGGGTCTTCATCGCGGACCTGCAACAGGGCTGTCACAAACAGCCGTCAGACTGTCGGCCATGACGCAGCAGAGTGGCGCCCCACAGCTCGATGTCGTGTCGGCTCAGCCGACCGCCGACGAGCTGGTGGCAGCAGAGCGACGGATTCCCGATGTGGCGCAGTACGCGGGCGGGGTGGCCTCCGACAGCCAGCACGCCGCCCTCCGGGCCTCCGTCCGTCAGCTCGGTCAGCTGCTGGGCGAGGCGTTGACGCGCCATGAAGGCCCCGAGCTGCTCGCGCAGGTGGAGCTGATCCGGCGCTTGTCCCGTGAGCACCGCGACGACGAGCTGCACGCCGAGCTCGAAGGAGTCGACGACGCCACCGCCGTCCGCCTCGCCCGGGCCTTCACGGCCTACTTCCAGCTGGTCAACATCACCGAGCAGCTGCACCGCTGGCGGGAGATCGCCGCCGGCGAGGAAGGCCCGCTGGCGGCCACCGCCCGGCGGATGGGTGAGGCGCTGGCCAAGGGCACCCTCGACCGGGACCTGATCACCGACGTCCTCGGCCGCCTGGAGTACCGGCCGGTCTTCACCGCGCACCCGACCGAGGCCAGCCGTCGCTCCGTGCTGGAACTGCTGCGCAAGATCGCCGACGTGGTGGCGTCCCTGGAGGACCCCCAGCGCTCGCCGGGGCAGACCCCGCACCTGGAGCGTCGACTCGCCGAGCTCGTCGACCTGCTCTGGCAGACCGACGAGCTGCGGGTCGTCCGGCCGGAGCCCAAGGACGAGGCGCGCACAGCCACCTACTACCTGCAGTCGCTCGCCTCCCAGGTCGTGCCCGACCTGCTCGAGGAGCTGGACCGGGTGCTCGCCACCATCGACGTCGAGCTGCCGGCGTCGGCTCGCCCGCTCCGGTTCGGCAGCTGGGCGGGTGGCGACCGGGACGGCAACCCCAACGTCACCCCGGCGGTCACCCTGGACGTGCTGGCCCTGCAGCACGACTTCGGCCTGCGGACGCTGATCGCGGGCATCGAGGATCTCCTGGACGAGATGAGCGCCTCGACGCGGGTCGTCTCGGTCACCCGGGAACTGCTGGACAGCCTGGCGCGGGACGCCGAGGCGCTGCCCATCACGTCGGCGGCCACCGCCCGGTTCAACGCCGAGGAGCCGTACCGGCTGAAGCTGACCTACGCCCGGGTCCGGCTGCAACGCACTCGGGACCGGCTGGTCGAGGGCACGCCGCACGAGCCCGGACGGGACTACCTCGGGCTGGACGAGTTGCTGACCGACCTCTCCCTGGTGCGGGACTCGATGATCGCCGGTGGTGACCGGTTGACGGCCGACGGGGGGATCCTGCGGCTGATCCGGACGGCGACCGCGATGGGGCTGGGACTGGCCACCCTCGACGTCCGGGAGCACAGCGGCAAGCACCATGCCGCACTGGCCACGCTGTACGACCGCCTGGGAGAGCTGGACACCCCCTACGCGGAGCTCGATCGCCCGGCGCGGATCGCCGTGCTGTCCACCGAGATGGCCTCGCGGCGCCCGCTGCTCGGCTCCAACCGGTTCGACCTGCCGGCCAGCGCCGCGGCCTCGCTGGAGCTGCTCGGCTCCATCCGTGCGGCACTCGACGCCTACGGTCCGGACGTGATCGAGACCTACATCGTCTCGATGACCCATGACGTCGACGACGTGTACGCGGTCGTGGTGCTGGCCCGCGAGGCCGGTCTGGTCGATCTGGGCAGCGACACCGTCCCGGCCTCCGCGCGGATCGGCTTCGCGCCGCTCTTCGAGACCGTGGCCGAGCTCGAGGCGGCCGGGCCTCTGCTGGAGGCGATGCTGTCCGACCCCGCGTACCGGCGGGTGGTGGCGGCGCGGGGCGACGTGCAGGAGATCATGCTCGGCTACTCCGACTCCTCGAAGGACGCCGGCATCGCGGCCTCGCAGTGGCAGGTCCACCGCGCCCAGCGTGGGCTGCGCGACATCGCCCTCCGGCACGGGGTGGTGCTGCGACTGTTCCACGGGCGTGGCGGATCGGTCGGCCGTGGTGGCGGTCCGACGGGTCAGGCGGTGATGGCACAGCCCAACGGCAGCCTGGACGGTCCGATCAAGATCACCGAGCAGGGCGAGGTGATCTCCGGCAAGTACACGCTGCCGGGCCTCGGCCGCTGGAACCTCGAGGTCGGTCTCGCTGCGACGCTGGAGGCCTCCGTGCTGCACCGTCGCTCCCTGCTGCCGGCCGAGGTGCTGGCGGACTGGAACACGACCATGGACGTGGTCGCGGGCGAGGGGCAGGTGGCCTACCGACGCCTGGTCCGCGATCCCGCCCTGGTGCCGTTCTTCGTGGCCGCCACCCCGGTCACCGAGCTCGGCAAGATGAACATCGGTTCCCGGCCGGCCAAGCGGCCGGGCGGGGAAGGGGGTCTGGACGACCTGCGCGCCATCCCGTGGGTGTTCGGCTGGACCCAGTCGCGCATCATCCTGCCGGGCTGGTTCGGGGTGGGCAGTGGTCTGGCCGCGGCTCGCGAGGCCGGTCGCGGTGAGGTGCTCGAGCAGATGTACGGCTCTTGGCCGTTCTTCCAGACCTTCCTGTCCAACGTGCAGATGGCGCTGGCCAAGACCGACCTGGCCATCGCGGCGCGCTACGTCCGCACCCTGGTGCCGGAGGACTCGGCCGGTCTGTTCGCGATCATCGAGTCCGAGCACGCCCGGACCGTCGCCGAGGTGCTGACCGTCACCGGCCAGCAGCAGCTGCTCGAGTCGTCGCCGGTGCTGCGACGCAGCCTGGAGCTGCGCGACTCCTACCTGGCACCGCTGCACGCCCTGCAGACCTCCCTGCTGGCCCGGGCCAGGAGCCTCCCGGAGGACGGCTCGCAGGACTCGGATCTGCAGCGCGCGCTGCTGCTGACCATCAACGGCATCGCCGCCGGACTGCGCAACACCGGGTAGGTCGAACCGGTCTACCACCGCGCCGGACCACTCACTAACCTCAGGTCATGGACGCCATCACCTCCGTGCCCACCCCGGTCAACGAGCCGGTCCGGGGCTACGCACCCGGTTCACCGGAGCGGACGAGCATCGAAGCGAAGCTGACCGAGATGGCCGCGGCCGCTCCGGTGGAGCTGACCGCGGTGATCGGCGGTGAGCACCGGCACGCCGGCGGCGACGCCTTCGACGTGACGATGCCCTTCGACCACGCCCACGTGCTGGGACACGCGCACCACAGCACGGCCGCCGACGCCGAGGCGGCGATCGAGGCGGCCACCCGGGCGGCTCCCGGCTGGGCGGCGATGGACTTCGACGACCGGGCGGCGATCTTCCTGCGCGCGGCCGATCTGCTGGCCGGTCCGTGGCGCGACACGCTCAACTCAGCGACCATGCTCGGGCAGGCCAAGACGGTGCAGCAGGCCGAGATCGACGCCGCCTGCGAGCTGATCGACTTCCTGCGCTTCAACGTCGCCTTCGCGCGGCAGATCCTGGCCGATCAGCCGATCTCCTCGCCCGGGATCTGGAACCGGACGGACTACCGGCCGCTGGACGGCTTCGTGTACGCGATCACGCCGTTCAACTTCACCGCGATCGGCGGCAACCTGGCCAGCGCGCCCGCGCTGATGGGTAACACGGTGATCTGGAAGCCCAGCCCGACCCAGCAGCTGGCGGCGCACTACACCTACGCGATCCTGGAGGCGGCCGGCCTGCCGCCGGGGGTGATCAACGTGCTGCCCGGCGACGGGATCGCGGTGTCGGACGTGGTGTTGCAGAACCCCGGCTTCGCGGGATTGCACTTCACCGGGTCGACGGCCACCTTCCAGCACCTGTGGCGGACGATCGGTGAGCACCTCACCGAGTACCGCTCCTATCCGCGGATCGTGGGGGAGACCGGCGGCAAGGACTTCATCCTCGCCCACCCCAGCGCCGATCCCGACGTACTGCGCACCGCGATGATCCGCGGCTCGTTCGAGTACTCCGGGCAGAAGTGCTCGGCCTCATCGCGGGCGTACGTGCCGCGCTCGCTGTGGAACACGATCAAGGCCGACCTGATCGAGCAGACCGATGCCCTGCCGGTCGGCGACGTCCGCGACTTCGCGAACTTCACCTCGGCGGTGATCGACGCACGGGCGTTCGCCAAGCACCGCGAGGCCCTCGACCGCGCCCGGTCCGGCAGCACCACCGAGATCGTGGCCGGCGGCACCGTCGACGACAGCGTCGGCTGGTTCGTCCGGCCGTCGATCATCGTCAGTGACGACCCGCGCAACGAGGTCTTCACCACCGAGTACTTCGGCCCGATCCTCGGCGTGTACGTGTACGAGGACGCCGACTTCGAGTCCGTGATGACCGAGATCGACGAGGCCGCCCCGTACGGACTGACCGGCGCGGTGCTCGGCGACGACCGCGCCGCGCTGGCTCGGGCCCAGGAGCGGCTGCGCTTCACCGCCGGCAACTTCTACCTCAACGACAAGCCGACCGGTGCCGTGGTGGGGCAGCAGCCCTTCGGTGGGGCGCGGGCGTCCGGCACCAACGACAAAGCCGGCTCGATGTGGAACCTGATCCGCTGGGCGAGCCCGCGGTCGATCAAGGAGACCCTGGTGCCGCCGACCACCCACGGCTACCCGCATATGGGCTGAGTCCGGACGCTGAGTTGTCAGCGCGTGTGGTCGCCAGGGCGACCACCGCCGCTGACAAGTCGGTGCTACTTCGTCAGCCAGGCGTCGCCGACCTTCTGCTGGGTGCGGAAGCCGGCCAGGATGGCCGGCGCCGCGGACTGCTCCATCTTCTTGCCCAGGATCGGGATCGCCACCTTCAGGGCGCCGGTCAGCTCGGCGACCGTGCCGGCACCGCCGGCGGCCAGCTCGATGGCTCCCTTCATCGTCACCGGCTGACCGGGGATGCTCATCGTGACCCGGCCGGTGCGGTTGCCGCTCGCGTCCGCCGGGCCCCAGGCGGTCTCGTCCAGCACGGTGATCTCGGGGCCGGTGAACTTGGCGGCGACGTCGGGAGCCGGCAGCTTGCGCGAGGTCCGGGTGGTGGTGCCGGTCACCTCCGCTTCGAAGGAGCGGGCATGGGTGGCCTTGCACACCTCCTCCAGGTACGCACGGTCGGTCATCATCGCGAAGACCTCCTCCACCCCGGCAGCGAACTCGACACGAGACGTGATGTCCATGGCCGACATCATGGCACGCACACACGGCAGCAGGCTTATGGTCGAATGTGGACAGGCACAACGACGTGCCGGACGAGAACCGAAGGGGCAGCAGCGGTGACGACATTCGAGACCGAACTCGAACGCGACAAAGCCGACAAGATCAAGGAAGTGGCCTCCCGAGGAGCGGCGAGGGCCGCCGAGATGGGTTACGACGGCGAGGCGGTTCGCGGCTTCCTGCGGCACTACTTCCGCCATGTCGATGCCCTCGACGTGGATGAGCGCAGTGTGGACGAGCTGCTCGGGCTGGTGACCAGCCACTACGAGCTGGCCATGAACCGCCCGTCCGCCCGCGCCACCATCGTCATCCGCACCCCGGGCCAGTCCGACGTCGGCTGGACCAGCGGTGCGACGGTGGTCCAGATCGTGACCGACGACCGGCCCTTCCTGGTCGACTCCGTGACCATGGAGGTGCTCCGTCAGGGCTGGAGCATCCGTGAGGTCTTCCACCCCCAGTTCCTCGTCGATCGCGACCTGGGCGGCACGCTGCACGACATCCTGCGCCCCGATCAGGCCGACTCCGACACGCCCCGCCGCGGCACCGACGGACAGCCGGTGCACGCCGTGGCCGAGTCGTGGATGCACCTGGAGATCCTGCCGCCGAGTGGTCAGGGCCACCCCGACCAGCTCAGCGCAGCCCTCGAGCAGGGCCTGCGGGAGGTGCTCCGGCTGGTCGAGGAGGCCGTCGAGGACTGGGCGAAGATGCAGCAACGGGCGCAGGAGGCGATCGCCCTGCTCAGCGACGGTGACCTGCCCGCCGACCGCCGGACCGAGGCCGACACCGCCGCCGAGCTGATGGCCTGGCTCGCGCAGAACCACTTCACCTTCCTGGGCTACCGGGAGTACCGCTACCAGCCCGGTGACCCCGAGTCGCATGCTCCCGCGCGCTTCGTGAGCGTGCCCGCCACCGGGCTCGGCATCCTGCGGGCCGATGTCGATCCGCCCGGCTCGTTCCATGCGCTCCCGGTGCTCGAGCACCCCCAGCTGATGGTGATCACCAAGGACAACCACAAGTCCCGGGTGCACCGGCCGGCCTATCTCGACTACCTCGGCATCCGGTTGCTCGATCGCGAGGGCAACGTGGTCGGGGAGCGGCGCTTCCTCGGGCTCTTGGCGTCGACCGCGTACTCGGAGGCCGTCGGACGGATCCCGCTGCTGCGGCAGAAGGCGCAGGAGGTGCTGCGCCGGTCCCGGTACGACGAGTCCAGCCACGGCGGCAAGGCCATCATGGACGTGCTCGACACCTACCCGCGGGACGAGCTCTTCCAGGCTCCGATCGACGAGCTGGCTCCGGCGGTGGAGAAGGTGGCGCACCTCAAGGAGCGACGCCAGGTCCGGCTGTTCGTCCGGCGCGACGCGTACGGGCGCTACCTGTCCTGCCTGGTCTATCTGCCGCGGGACCGCTACACCACCGCCGTCCGCAACAAGATGCAGGACATCCTGCTCAACCGGGTCGGCGGTTCGACGATCGACTTCACCGCCCGGGTGACCGAGTCGGTGCTGGCCCGGCTGCACTTCGTGGTCGCCATGCCGGAGGGTGAGACGGTCGGTGAGGTCGACGTCCGGGCGCTCGAGCGAGAGCTGACGCTGGCCACCCGGTCGTGGAACGACGGTTTCGCCGAGCTGCTCTCCGGAGCGGACAGCCCCGACGTGCTGTCCACGATGATGGGCTCGCTGCCGGAGGGCTACAAGGAGGACTACCTGCCCCACCAGGGGATTCTGGACCTCCAGGCGCTGATGAACCTCTCCGGCCCGGACGACATGGCGATGGCCATGTACCGCCCCGACCGGGACGACGACGACGCCGATCTGCGCTTCAAGATCTTCCGCTGGTCAGAGACCCTGTCCCTGTCCAAGGTCCTGCCGCACCTGTCCCTGCTCGGAGTCGACGTCGTGGACGAGCGCCCGTACGAGCTCGCGGTCGGCGACGACAAACGGGCCTTCGTGTACGACTTCGGGGTGGTCGTGCCGGGGGGCCGCGCGGAGGTCGAGAAGCGTTGGGACACCGCGGCCCGGAACCAGTTCATGGAGGCGTTCGCCGCCTCCTACGGCGGCCGCAGTGAACCCGATCGCTTCAACGCGCTGGTGATGGGGGCCGACCTGGGATGGCGTCAGGTCGGCATCCTGCGGGCCATCGGCCGGTATCTGCGACAGACCGGGTCGACGTACTCCCAGACCTACGTCGCTGCGGCCCTGACCGCCAACGTGGACATCGCCCGGCTGCTGGTCGCCCTGTTCGAGACCAAGTTCGACCCCGGGCTGGAGCTCGGCAAGGCCGATCGGGCCGAGGAGGTCGAGGACCTTCGGGACAAGATCAAGCTCGCCCTGGACTCGGTGGCCAGCCTCGATCACGACAAGATCATCCGTTCGTACCTCGCGATCGTCGATGCCGTCATCCGGACCAGCTTCTACCAGCCCCGTCGGGACACGATCGCCCTCAAGCTGTTGCCTCGCAAGATCCTCGATCTGCCGCAGCCGCGGCCCGCGTACGAGATCTTCGTCTACTCCCCGCGGGTCGAGGGAGTGCACCTGAGGTTCGGCTCGGTGGCCCGCGGTGGGTTGCGCTGGTCGGACCGCGCGGAGGACTTCCGCACCGAGATCCTGGGTCTGGTCAAGGCCCAGATGGTGAAGAACACCGTGATCGTCCCGGTCGGCGCGAAGGGTGGCTTCTACTGCAAGCAGCTGCCCGATCCCGCCGTCGACCGGGAGGCGTGGCTGGCCGAGGGCAAGGCCTGCTACCGGCTGTTCATCGCCAGCCTGCTGGAGCTGACCGACAACATCGTCGACGG
>DATDBH010000186.1:0-19334 GCA_036524985.1 Microlunatus sp.
GCGGTATGCGCCACTCGATTGCACTCTTGGGCCACGTCATTCCAGTACGTGACAACATCCATCGTGGAACTCCTCTTGTCCCGGCTCGGGTGGCCGGCTGAGTTCAACAATGGAATTCCGGAACAGATCTGTCGTCCGCCGAGAAGCGGAAGCATTCAGTCATTCCCGGGGTGGATTATCCGAGGCCACTCCGCCTCAGCTCGGGTGGGAGAGGCGATCTACCCGCGAGCGCCGCTCGCGGTAGCTCTTGTGCTGAGGGCGTAGGTGCCAACCACCAGGGATGACAGCGGGAGCCGGCAGCGCCGGGGGCGATTCGTCCCGGTTGCCCACCTTCCGGGCCGGCGACGCTCCGATGGTTCGTCAGCGGCTCGGCATGGTTGGTTTTCCGGTGGATCCTTGTGGCAGAGAGGACGAGGTCGCGACCGGGGGGCGTAGCAGCCGAACTCGTCGACTTCCGGGTCAGACCCCGCGGGCACACCCTCGGTGGTCAGGGCTCGCGGAGAAGACCTGCTCGCCCACGGTGACGCGAATGGGGGTGGTCCCCGACGCGGCCGGCGTCGGGGTGTTGTCGGGGGTCGTTGCCTGGCCCTCCCGCGGCGATGCTGCGCTCGAAGGACTCGGGCTCGAAGGACTCGGGCTCGAAGGGCTCGGGCTCGAAAGGCTGGGGGTTTGGCAGTGTGACCTCGGGTGCCGGAGCGGGTGGTCCGGCCGGGCTGGCGACGCAAGCGGCGACTGAGCTCAGCCCGCGTCGCCTCCGGTCGAGTCGAAGACCTGGCGGGCGATGGCGGCGGCGGTCATGGCCTTGGGCCACCCGGTGTAGAACGCCAGGTGGGTGATGGCTTCGATCAGCTCGGTGCGAGTGACGCCGTTCTCGAGGGCTCGACCGACGTGGTACGGGAGCTGGTCGGAGTGCCCTCCGGCGATGAGGGCGGTGACGGTGATGAGGCTTCGGTCCCGCGCGGACAGCTCGGGCCGGTTCCAGACGTCGTCGAAAAGAACGTCGTCGGTCAGCGCGGCCAGCTTCGGGGCGATGTCGCCGATGGCGCGGCGGCCGCCTCCGACCTGTCGGGGCTGATCGGTCATGGGTGGGTCCTCTCGGCTGGTGCGCCTCCATCGAGGCCGGTGTTGTCGTATTCCTGGTCGGTGACGTGGTCGCCCCAGACGGTGCTGATGCTCGGGTCGTCCCCGTACTCGAACATAGCGAGGTGCTCCATGAAGTCGTCGGGGGTGGCGCCGTGCCAGTGTTCCTCACCGGGTGGGGTGTAGACGGTCTGCCCGGGGTGGACCTCGATGACAGCGCCGCCTCGGGTCTGCATCCGGGCGATGCCGTGGGTGACGTGAAGGGTCTGGCCGTTGACGTGGCTGTGCCAGGCGGTGCGGGCGCCGGGAGCGAAGCGGACCAGACCGCAGACCATCCGCTGATCATCGTGCTGCGGCGTGGCGATGACGTCGAACCAGACGTCGCCGGTGAACTGGTGCGGCGGGTTCTTCACCGTCGGTGGTTTCGGTCGGATGTGCATGGTCGCTCCTGTCCTGGGTGCAGTTCGCGTCGTCGGGTGACGACGGGTGCAGTCGACAGCCAACACTGTTTCCGACGGAGGTCGGGAGTCCCTGTCGAGAGGTGTACTGACAGGGGATCCCAGGTTCGCGGCTTTCCCCGTACGGTCGAGGCCATGGACAACCGAGCCGAGGTGCGCGAGTTCTTGATCTCGCGGCGGGCCAAGATCACCCCGCAGCAGGCCGGGATGCCGGACGTCGGCACCCGCCGTGTCCCGGGCCTGCGTCGAGGCGAGGTGGCAGCCCTCGCCCGCGTCAGCGTGGAGTACTACGCCAAGCTGGAACGGGGGGCCCTCGGCGGTGTCTCCGCCTCCGTGCTCGACGCGATTGCCCGGGCCCTGCAGCTCGACGATGCCGAACGCACCCACCTGTTCAACCTCGCCCACGCCGCGGACGGGACCAGCGCAGGGATGCGTCCACGTCGACGTGCCGGTCACCGGTGGACGCCGCGGCCGAGTCTGACCTGGGTGCTCGACGCGATCACCTCACCCGCGATCGTCCGCAACGGTCGGATGGATCTGCTGGCCGCCAACGATCTCGGTCGGGCCATGCACGCCGCCGTCTACGCCAGTGCGGACGGCGAACTGCCCAACTTCGCTCGATTCACGTTCCTCGATCTCGACGCCGCCCAGGACTTCTACCCCCGCTGGGAGGTCGCCGCGGACACCTGCGTCGCCATCCTGCGGACCGAGGCCGGGCGAGACCCGCACGACAAGGCCCTGCACGACCTCGTCGGGGAGCTGTCCACCCGGAGCAGCGACTTCCGCCGCCGCTGGGGCAGCCACGACGTCCGACTCCACGGCGCCGGCAGCAAGCTGTTCCACCACGCCCTGGTCGGCGATCTCGATCTGTCCTACGAGAGTGTCGACATGATTTCCGACCCCGGCTTGAGTCTCACCATCTACGCCGCCGAGCCGGGTTCACCCACCGCGCACGCGCTCGACCTGCTCGCGTCCTGGCAGGCCACCGAGCTCGCCGAGTCGGCTGCTGCGGTCGACACCGCATGACCACGATCGCCATCGTCGGCGCCAGGTCCAAGTCCTGATCGAGATCGCCGAGCACCCCACCCTGACCGAAGGAGCAGCAGATGCAGACACGACTACTGGGCAGCAGCGGACTGGAGGTCTCGGCCATCGGCCTGGGCTGCATGACGATGACCGGTGGCTACAGCACCATGCCCGATCGCGCGGACATGATCACGCTGCTGCACCAGGCCGTCGACCTCGGGGTCACGTTCTTCGACACGGCCGAGATCTACGGGCCGCATGTCAACGAGGAGCTCGTCGGCGAGGCTCTCGCCCCGTACGCCGACCGAGTGGTGATCGCCACCAAGTTCGCCCAGGACATCGACCCGGTCACCCGCTTGCCCCGGGCCCGGATGCTGGGCCCGGCCGAGATCGCCGGCGCGGTGGAGGGATCGCTGCGCCGGCTCGGTCTGGACGTGATCGATCTCTACTACCAGCACCGGGTGAACCCGGACGTGCCGATCGAGGAGATGGCCGGCGCGGTCAGGGACCTGGTCGACGCCGGCAAGATCCGCCACTTCGGCATGTCCGAAGCCTCCGCCGACACCATCCGACGCGCTCATGCCGTGCAACCGGTCGCTGCGGTGCAGAGCGAGTACAACCTGTGGTGGCGCCGACCCGAGACCGACGTCCTCGCCACCTGCGCCGAGCTGGGCATCGGCTTCGTCCCGTTCAGCCCACTCGGCAAGGGATTCCTCACCGGTACGGTCGACACCTCGACCACCTTCGCCGACAACGACCTGAGGGCCAAGATCCCCCGCTTCGCCGGCGAGGCCCTGGAACACAACCTGGCCCTGGTCGCCGAGGTCAAGGAGATCGCCCAGAGGACAG
This sequence comes from Microlunatus sp., assembly GCA_036524985.1. Classification (GTDB taxonomy): domain Bacteria; phylum Actinomycetota; class Actinomycetes; order Propionibacteriales; family Propionibacteriaceae; genus Microlunatus. The sequence goes on from DATDBH010000186.1 coordinate 3,414, forward strand.
GCACCACGCCCGGCCAGATCGCGCTGGCCTGGCTGCTGGCCCAGCAGCCGTGGATCGTGCCCATCCCCGGCACCACGAAGGCACACCGGCTGGCAGAGAACCTCGCCGCCGCCGACGTCGCGCTGACCGCATCCGAGCTCGCGCAGCTCGACGAGCTCTCGGCCACGATCGACATCCAGGGTGGCCGCTACCCCGATGCGCTGGAGGCCCAGACCAATCTCTGACCTGTGCCGGGGTCGAGACGTCCGTGGCGTGGGTCGCAGGTCAGCCAGATCGCGCCGCCGGACCGGGCCTGCCGCGGGTGAACCGGGTCACCGATGGCCTGACGCAGGAAGACGCACGTGAGGACCCGATCCGAGCGAGCCGGTCGTGATCATGGAGTACGACGCGGGATGGTCAGGCCGATTCGAGACGATCGCAGCGCGGATACGGACCGCCCTTGGCCCAGATGCCGCCGTCGAGCACATCGGATCGACGTCGGTGCCGGGCCTGGCCGCCAAGCCGATCACCGACGTCCTTCTTGTCGTCGACGATCTGGCCAACGAGGTCGCATACGTCGCACCCTTGTCGAGATCGGGTTTGGTGCTGCGGGCCAGGGAACCCGGGCACCGGCTCCTCCGGACGCCTGAGCTGGATGTTCACATCCACGTCTATGAGGTGGGCGCCCCCGAGATCGCTGCCAATCTGGATCTCCGCGACTGGTTGCGGACAAGCCCGAGCGATCGGGCACTGTACGCGGCCGCCAAGCGTCGACTCGCGAACCAGCAGTGGGGCACATGAACGACTACGCAGTGGCGAAGACTGAGGTGATAGCCGAGATCCTGCAGCGGGCCCGCCGACCCGGCGGCTTGCACGAGCCCGGCTGACACCCCTACCCTCCCCAGACCGCGGTGGCCCCCGAGTGGCCGATCCGGATGACCTGCACGATGCTGACGACCGCGGAGATCGCAGTGATCACCCCGCCGGCGATCAGGGCGACCCGGCCCCGGGGGTTCTGCTGGTCGATCATGCGCTGGGCGAGCATCACCGCGGCCGTGCCGAAGAACAAGATGATCACCCAGACGAGCAGGGTGCCGCCCAGCGCGATGTGGGTCTCCATCGCCTCGGTCTTGCGGGTGAAGGTCGCGGCGAACGCCTCACCCGCCTCCTGGGCCACGAAGGTGCTGCTTGCGGCGGCCGCAGCGAAGGCGACCGTCAACCAGCCGTACCGCTTCCGCGCTGCCGTCCAAGCACTGATCACGATGCCCCCCAACGCGGCCAGCGGTACGAGCACGACGACGGCGTGCACGACGAGAGGATGCAGCGGCAGGCCCATGATCTCCATAGTTGAAGCCTAAAGGGACTCGGCGCCCGTACGGCTGTGAGAGGCCTGTGAGGGGCGCGGATCGCGTACGCTCCCAGCAGCATCATCTGTCCCACACGTCACCACCCGCTGCTGCCCGAAGGAGTCCAGCGATGGAGCCGTCGTCTCGACGTCGCCGACCGGTCCTGCGGGGTGCGGCCACCGTGCTGGCCATCGCCGCGACGAGTGTGCTGCTCGGCTGGTCCCTCGTGCTGCCGGTGTCCGCGGACACGGTGGAGTTCACCATCGCCGATCCGGACATCACTGAGTCCTCCGGACTCGCCACCGATGCCGAGGCACAGCGCTACTGGACCGTCAACGACTCCGGCGACGCCGGGATCGCGTACGCCCTCGATGATCAGGGCGAGACCGAGGGGACGCTGGAGTTCCGGGTCGAACCGGTCGACGTCGAGGCGGTCGCCTTCCACGACGGCCGTTTGTACGTGGCCGACATCGGCGACAACCGAGCACGCCGCGACATCGTCACCGTCTACTTCTTCGACGACGCCGAGCCGGAGTCGGAACCGGTGGTCTACAAGGCGTACGACTTCGCCTACCCGGACGGGCCGCACGATGCCGAGACTCTGCTGGTCGATGGCGACGGGCGCCTGTTCATCGTCACCAAGGGTGCTGAGGGCGGCATCTACGCGGCACCGGCATCCCCCACCCGGCAGGGGGTCAACGAGCTCGAGCGGGTGGCTGACGCCCCCGCCTTCGTGACCGATGGCACCGTGCTCCCCGACGGTCGTCTCGCGCTGAGGACCTACGTCTCGGTCGAGATCCTCGACCCCGACTCGTACGAGGTCGTGGCCCGGGCCGCCACGCCTGCCCAGAAGCAGGGCGAGTCGATCACCACCACGTTCACCGGCAAGAACCTGTTGATCGGCAGCGAGGGCAAGCGCTCCAAGGTGCTGCGCATCGACATCCCGACCGGACTGGGTGCGGCGCCCACGTCCTCGGCGGTGCCGCCCACCACCGAGCCCGGTTCCAGCCCGACGGCCACGGCGAGCCCCACCGCCACGGAGCCCTCGGCCTCCCCCTCGGGAGAGGACTCGGCCGCCTCGGAAGACGACGTCCCCGACGACGTCGGTGCACCCGCCACGAGTCGACAGGGCACGCTCGCCGCCCTCGGGTTCGCGGCGGCCATCGCCGTCGTCGCGGGGTCGGTCGTCGCCCTGATCCGGCGCCCCTGACACTCGGCCGCTGTCAGAGCCGCTCGATCACCCAGTCGATGCAGGCACACAGGGCACTGACGTCGTCCGGTTCGACGGTCGGGTACATCCCGATGCGCAGCTGGTTGCGGCCGAGCTTGCGGTACGGCTCGGTGTCGACCACGCCGTTCGACCTCAGCGTCGCCGAGATCGCCGCCGCGTCGACACCCTCGACGTCGATGGTGCCGACGACGGGGGACCGCAGGGCGGGATCGGCGACGAACGGCGTCGCGTACGGTGCCGCCTCCGCCCACCCGTAGAGCCGGCCCGCCGAGTCGTCGGTCCGGGAGGCCGCGAAGGGGAGGCCGCCCCGCTCGTTCAGCCAGTCGAGCTGATCGCGCATCAGGAACAGGGTGGCGATGGCCGGGGTGTTGAGGGTCTGATCGGCCCGGGAGTTCTGCACCGCGAGGTCCAGGCTGAGGGAGGACGGGATCCAGCGGTCGGTGGCGGCGATCTCGGCCACTCGGTCCAGCGCGCGTGGCGACAGCAGGGCGAACCAGAGCCCACCCTCGGAACCGAAGCTCTTCTGCGGCGCGAAGTAGTAGACGTCGGTCTCGGCGACGTCCACCGTGGTGCCGCCGGCGGCAGAGGTGCCGTCGACCACGATCAGAGCGTCGTCGGCGGCGCCCGGCACCCGCCGGACCGGCGCGATGGCACCGGTGGAGGTCTCGTTGTGGGCCCAGGCGTAGACGTCGGCATCCTCCACCGCCGACGGTAGGGCGACCGAGCCGGGGTCCGCGGTGACCACCGACGGTGCCGCGAGATGTGGTGCGGCTGCGACGGCTGCGGCGAACTTGGCGGAGAACTCCCCGAAGCTCGCGTGCGCGCTGCGGCGCCGGATCAGCGAGCTCACCGCGACGTCCCAGAACAGGGTGGAACCGCCGTTGCCCAGCACCACCTCGTAGCCGTCGGGCAGGGTGAACAGCCGCGCGAGGCCGACCTTCACCTCGGCGACGAGCCGCCGGACGGGGGCCTGCCTGTGCGAGGTGCCCAACAGCGTGAGTCCTGTCGCCGCCAGCGCGTCCACCGACTCCGGACGGACCTTGGCCGGTCCGGAGCCGAACCGCCCGTCGCCGGGCAGCAGGTCAGAGGGGATCGTCAGGTGCGTGGGGTCGGGGGTGGTCACGGCGGCATTGTTCCAGTCCGTTCGGGGGTGGGGTCGAGATGTCGTGGCTGAGAGACTGACGCCATGGCCTTCTCGGATCTCGGCGGCGAACGCGTCGACTACGGCGGTGATCATCTGCTGGAATCGGCGGTGCCGGGGGAACCGTACGCGCTGTTCCGGCGGTGGCTTGACGAGGCTTTCGCGGCCCGCGACCGAGGCGAGCTGGCCGAGCCGACGGCCATGGTCGTGGCGACCAGCATCGAGGGTCGGCCCCGCGCGCGCACGGTGCTGCTCAAGGAGCTCACGCCTGACGGCTTCACCTTCTTCACCAACTACGACTCGGCCAAGGGGCTCGAGCTGAGCGCCGATCCGGCGGTGGCCCTGCATTTCGGCTGGCACGCGATCCAGCGGCAGATCCGGGTCGAGGGCACCGCAGCGAAGGTCGCCCGCGCAGAGTCGGAGGCCTACTTCGCCACCAGACCGCGCGGGTCGCAGCTCGGGGCCTGGGCTTCGGCTCAGTCGTCGACGGTGGGTTCGCTGGCCGACCTGCAGGACGCGTACGCCGCCGCCGAGGCACGCTTCGCCGGACGGGAGGTCCCGTGCCCCGCCCACTGGGGTGGCTATCTCGTGCGACCGGTCGAGATCGAGTTCTGGCAGGGCCAACCGAGTCGGATGCACGATCGCCTCGTCTACCGGTGGCAGGGTGACGCCTGGTCGATCAGTCGGCTGGCACCGTAGGACGCCGCTCTCAGGCGAGCTCGTTGAGCCTGATCACCACGCAGCGCAAGCGGCGTACGACGTCCTCCAGCACCGTCCGGTTCGGATCGCCGATCGCGAAGAAGCGCGGCTCGAGCAGCGGCGCCAGCTCGACGAGCCGCTGGTCGGTGAGCACCGCCGAGACACCGGTGCGATCGCCGCCGGTGATCAGCGCGTCGAGCGTCGAGCCGTGGGCGGCGAACACCTCGGCTGCGCCGTCGGCGGCCCGGTCCCACACCTGCTGGGTCTGGTTCCCGCGGCGCCGGGCGTAGCGCTGCTGCGACCAGCCGCCGGCCTTGGTCGTCCCCTGGACGTAGCCGCCGCCGGTGTCGGCTGCCACCACACCACCGTCCACCACGACCGCAGCCGCCCAGCCGCCTCGGCGGACGAGCAGGACGCCGACCGTGCGGATGGTGTGGACCTGATCGATCAGCCGCTCGGTCAGTGTGCCGCTCGACGAGTCCAGCGAGCCGTACGGAACCGCGAGCGCAGCCACGGCGCCGTCGGCGGCGGTGACCGTCACCACCTGGGGGCCGTCCTGCGATCCGGTGAGCTCGGCGGTCACGGATCCGTGGCGTACGGCGAACCGGTCCACCCAGCCCGGCAGGCGGTCGACGTCGACCTCGATGACGCGTCCGGCGGCGGGCATGGTCGTGAGGCTACCGAGCCGCTCGGGCGCTGGCAGAAGATCCGCTCCTACCCGACTCCGGCAGCTGACACTCGGGCCCGGCGTGCCGGCTGTGGCTCGGAACGCGACAAACCCGCGAACGGTCGTGGCGGCGATGAGATCGGGTGACCTCGGTGCCGTCCACGGTCGGGGGACGAGTCCGACGTTCGCGGGTTCGGGTGTTGGCTGTGGATTAGCCGGCCACTGCGGCCGACCTGATCACAGGTCGCGCAGCGGCCTAGCTGGCCGCCACCTCACAAGTCCAAAAACCATTCATTCCCTGGACCACCTCCCTTCCTGTGTACGCACAAAAGTAGACGCGGGATCGAGGTCGGTCAACGGGTTTCTGCTGTGAGCTTTCTCAGCCGTCGGAGCACTCCGGCGGGCCCTGTCAGGCGAGGATGACCTCGACGCCCCTGGCTTCGAGGGTGGCCACCATCTCGGCCGGAGCGGAGGTGTCGGTGATGATCGCGGACACCTCGTTGACGTGGCAGATGCGGGAGAAACCGACGTGGCCGAGCTTGGAGGCGTCGGCCACCACGATGGTCCGCTTGGCCTGGGTCACCATCACCCGGTTGATGGCCGCCTCGGCTTCGTCGTAGGTGGTGACGCCGGCTGACGGGTCCACGCCGATCGCCCCGAGGAAGCAGATGTCGGGCGTCAGCTGCCCCAGCGTCTCGGTGGCCAGGGCGCCGACCAGCTCGTAGCTCTGCGGCCGCGCCACCCCGCCACAGACGACGATCTTGATGAACGGTCGCACCGTCAGCTCGGTGGCGATGTTGATGGCGTTGGTCACCACGGTCACCCCGTTGTGCAGTGCCTGCGCTCCCGGGATGGCACGGGCGACCTCGACGGTCGTGGTGCCTCCGTTCAGGGCCAGGGTGCAGCCGGGCCAGAGCATGCTGACCGCCCGCTCGGCGATCCGGAGCTTGGCCTCACCCCGGCTGCTCGACTTGTACCGCAGGGGCAGGTCGTAGCTGGTGGTGTTCGGGACGGCGCCACCGTGGGTCCGCGACAGGAGCTGCTGGTCGGCGAGATAATCCAGATCCCGACGGATCGTCGCGGCGGACACGCCGAAGTGGGAGGCCGAGTGCTCGACATCGATCCGACCATCCGAGACGAGCATCTCGAGCAGAGAGGTCAGTCGATCGGCCCGGGTCACAGGCGGCATGATATGTTCATATCTGCGCGTTTGGGAAGCAAAACAACAACCTGAGACATTTCGGGAGCACTGAATGACCTTCGTCGAAGCCGAGATCGCTTCCCAGCCGGAGTGCTGGCGACGGTCTGTGGCGGTGGCCGGCTCCGCGTCCGGAGCCCTGGGTGAGCCGGGCGAGCGGATCGCCCTGGTCGGCTGCGGCACCTCGTGGTTCGTCGGCCAGGTGGCGGCCAGCTGGCGCGAGGCCGCCGGCCTCGGCGAGACCGACGCCTTCACCGCCTCCGAGGTGCCGGGTGGGCGCCGCTACGACCGTATCGTCGCCCTGACCCGCTCGGGCACCACCACCGAGGTGCTCGATCTGCTCCGCGACGTCCGCGGCCAGGTGCCGACCACAGTCGTCCTCGGCGATCTGGACACGCCCGCACCGGCGCTGGCCGATCGCGTCGTCGATCTGTCCTTCGCCGACGAGAAGTCGGTGGTGCAGACCCGATTCGCCACCAGCGCGCTGCTGCTCTTCCGGGCCGCCTGGCGCGGTGACGTGGACGGACTGGCCGACGCAGCCGCCCGGGCCGTTGCCGCGCCCCTCGATCCGGCCTGGGCCGCGGCGGACCAGAGCACCTTCCTCGGCCGTGGGTGGACGGTCGGCCTCGCCCACGAGGCGGCGCTGAAGTTCCGGGAGACGTCGTCCAGCTGGGCGGAGTCCTACCCGGCCATGGACTACCGGCACGGTCCGATCTCCATCGCCGGCCCCGGCCGCACGGTCTGGATGTTCGGGGAGCCACCCGCCGGCCTCGCCGACGACGTCACCGCCACCGGGGCAACCTGGATCGCCGACGATCGCGACCCCCTGGTCCAGCTGGTCACGGTGCAGCGGGTGGCCGTGGCTCGCGCCCTGGCGCTGGGGCTCGACCCCGACACGCCCCGCAACCTGACTCGCTCGGTCGTCCTGACCGGCTGACCATGATCACCACCGAGCGCCCGACCGGCGGGGGATCGGCCGCCGAGGCCGTGATCGCCGTCGACCTGGGCGGCACCTTGACCAAGATCGCGTACGTGGCCCGCGACGGCGCGGCCACCGACGTCCGCCGGGTGGTCACCGAGATCGACGGACACGGAGCGGTGGCACCGGCGTGGTTGGCCGCCCTGGTGCGTGAGGCCCGCACGGCCCGCTCCGATCTCGAGGTGGTGGGCTACGGGCTGGTCGTGCCCGGCATCATCGACGCGTCCGCCGGGGTGGTCCGGGTGGCTCCGAACATCGGGTGGCGCGACGTCGGTGTCCGGCGGGTGCTGGACACCGAGACCGGTCTGCCGGGTGCGCTCGGGCACGACGTCCGCGCCGGTGGCCTCGCCGAATGGCGTCTGGGCCGAGGCGTGGGCCGTGACGACCTCCTGTTCCTCGCGCTGGGTACCGGGATCGCCGGTGCGTCGATCGTCGACGGTCGGATGCTGGAGGCCGGTGGGTACGCGGGCGAGATCGGTCATCTGCACGTCTCCGTGGCCGATCAGCACTGCGCCTGCGGAGCGTACGGGTGCCTGGAGACGATCGCGTCGGCCGCGGGAGTGGCCCGCAGCTACCAGCGCACGGCCGGTCTGCAGCGCAGCGCCCTCGAGGTGGCCGAGCTGGCCCGGCGCGGCGATCAGGCCGCCCTGCAGGCGTTCGCTGTCGCGGTGGCCGGGCTGTCGGAAGCACTCGCCGCGTACGCGGCCCTGCTGGCTCCCGAGCTGGTGATCATCGGCGGCGGCCTGTCCGGCGCCGCCGACCTGATCATGGAGGAGCTCACCCAGGCACTCGAGGACCGACTGTCCTTCCACCGCAGACCGCAGCTGGCCGTGGCCACCCTCGGCTCGGATGCCGGGGTGCGCGGAGCCGGGCTGCTCGGCTGGGACCACGTGATCAACGAAGGAATCGTCTGATGGAAGGCGCTCTGCGGCTGCGCTGCGGCCACTTGGTGACCCATGAGCACGGTGTGCTCGAGGGTGCGGTGCTGGTGATCGCCGACGGCGAGATCATCGGCATCGAAGCTGCCGGTTCTCCCGCCACAGAGGAGATCGCTGGCTGGGTCGTGCCCGGCTTCGTCGACACCCACGTGCACGGCGGAGGCGGGGCGTCGTATGCGACGGAGGATCCCGACGAGGCTCGTCGGGCCCGGCAGTTCCACCGGGAGCACGGCACGACCAGCACGCTGGCCAGCCTGGTGACCACCGATCTCGACACCCTGGCCCTCCAGATCGCCACCCTGCAACCGCTGGTGGCCGAAGGCGAGTTCGCCGGCATCCACCTGGAAGGTCCGTTCCTGTCGCAGCTGCGCAAGGGCGCGCACGACGCCACGCTGCTGCGCGATCCCGAGCCGACCATGATCACGGGTCTGATCGAGAGGGCCGGCGGAGTGGTCGAGATGATCACCGTCGCGCCCGAGCTGACCGGTGGGCTCGCCTCGATCGAGGCGATGGTGGCCGCCGGGGCGGTCGCCGCTGTCGGACACACCGACGCCGACGACGCGACGGTGGCTGCCGCCCTGGACGCCGGGGCGACTGTGGTGACCCACCTGTTCAACGCGATGCCGCCCATCCACCACCGTGAGCCGGGTCCGATCCCGCGGCTGCTCGCCGACGACAGGTGCATGGTCGAGCTGATCGCCGACGGCTTCCACCTGCACCCGCAGGTGATCGCGATGGCCGTCTCGGCCGCCGGGCCCGACCGGGTCGCGCTGGTGACGGACGCGATGGCGGCGGCCGGGATGCCCGACGGCGACTTCGACCTCGGCACCCTCAAAGTGGCGGTCCGGGACGCGCAGGCCCGGTTGGTCGAACCTGACGGGAGCCCCGGCTCGATCGCCGGATCGACGCTGACCATGGATGGGGCCTTCGCCCTGCTGGTCGGTCTCGGCTACTCGATCCCGGACGTCGCGACGATGGCGGCGACCACGCCGGCCCGCTGGCACGGGCTCGATCAGGTCGGTGAGCTGGCCCCCGGCTGCCGGGCCGACCTGTGCGTAGTGGATGATCATGGTCTGCTGTTGCGTGTGATGCAGGCCGGCACCTGGGTCGACGGCAGCGAGGAAGGGAACAGCTGATGCTGGCCGGACTGCGTGAGGTCCTCGATCCGGCGGTCGACGCCGGCACCGGGGTCGGCGCCTTCAACGTCATCTGCCTGGAGCACGCCGAAGCGGTGATCTGGGGCGCGGAAGCGGCGAACCTGCCCGTGGTGCTGCAGGTCTCCGAGAACGCGGTCCTCTACCATCGCAGCCTGGAACCGATCCTGATCGCGACGGTCGCGCTGGCCCGGAACGCCGACATCCCGGCCGTGGTCCATCTCGATCACGTCACCGACCCCGATCTGGTGCGCGCCGGCGTCGAGCTCGGTGCGACCTCGGTGATGTTCGACGGATCGCGACGCTCGTACGAGGAGAACGTCGCGGTCACCGCCGACGTGGTCCGTCACTGCCGGGCGCGCAACGTCCAGGTGGAGGCCGAGCTCGGCGAGGTCGGCGGCAAGGACGGGGTGCACTCCTCCACCGCTCGGACCCGGCCGGAGGACGCGACGGTCTTCATCGACGACACGGAGGTGGATGCCCTCGCCGTGGCGGTGGGCAGCTCGCACGCCATGACCGAGCGGACGACCAGGCTCGACCTCGATCTGGTCGGGCGGCTGCGGCAGGCGGTGGACGTCCCGCTGGTGCTCCACGGTTCCTCCGGTGTGCCGGACGACGAGCTGGTCCGCGCCATCCGCGCCGGCCTGACCAAGATCAACATCGGCACCCACCTGAACGCCACCCTCACCCGGTCGGTGCGCCGGAGCCTCGATGATCAGCCCCGGCTGGTGGACCCGCGCAAGTACCTCGGCCCCGCCCGCGACGACGTGGCCATCGAGGTCGAGCGGCTGCTCCGGCTCCTCGCTGCCAGCCCGCACTCGCTGTAGCCGCCTCGACCCCGGCTGACGTCCCGCGTCAGCGGGATCGGGGATCGTCACTCCTTGATCGCCGCAAAGCGGTCCAGGGCCTCCTGACGCTCGGTCGCGTGGTCGACGATGGGCTCCGGGTAGCCGCGCGGCACCCCGTCCGGCGCCTCCCACGGGCGGTGCAGGTGCTTGTCCGGCGCCTCGGCGAGCTCGGCCACATACCGGCGGATGTAGCGCCCGTCCCCGTCGAACTTCTCGCCCTGGGAGAGCGGGTTGAAGATCCGGAAGTACGGGGCCGCGTCGGTGCCGCACCCCGCGACCCACTGCCAGTTCAGCTGGTTCTGGGCGATGTCGCCGTCGCGCAGGTGCTCCATGAACCAGTCCGCGCCGTGCCACCACCCCAGATGCAGGTCCTTGATCAGGAACGACGCCACCACCATCCTGACCCGGTTGTGCATCCAGCCCTCCGCCCGCAGCTGACGCATCCCCGCGTCCACCAGCGGATACCCGGTGCGCCCGTCCTGCCACGCCTTCAGGTGCCTCGCCGCGGTCGTGCTCGGGTCCGGCTCGTCGACCGCCATCCTGGTGAAGTCCGCTCGGATCGGCTTGACCGTCGCGTCCGGTCGATGCCAGAGGACGTCGGCGAAGAAGTCCCGCCAGGCGATCTGGCGGGCCAGCGCGCGAGCGCCGTCGGAGCGCTGCTCGGCCAGATCCTTCAGCACCGTACGGGGATGCAGGTGCCCCCACCGCAGCGCGATGGACAGGTGCGAGGTGGCGTCGGCACCCGGCACGTCGTGCAGCTTCGGGTAGTCGGCCACGCCCTCGGCGTCGCGGGCCAGCCACGCCCGCCACTGCTGGCGCGCCTTCTTCTCCCCGGCCAGGCCGATCACCTCGTCGTCGGCTTCCGGCAGGTCGAGGCGATCGGCGGCGGCCAGCCAGTCGGCGCCGGAGGCGCGGACGGCCGAGGCCGGGTCGTGCACCCCGTGGTCGAGCCAGGTCCGGTGGAACGGGCTGAACACCTGGAACGGGCCGCCGGACTTGTTGACCAGGGTGCCCGGGGCCACGGCGTACGGGGATCCGGTCCGGACCAGCTCGCCTCCGTCCTCGGTGAGTGCCTTCGCCACCCGCTCGTCCCGGAGCCGCCCGTACGGTCCGAAGTCGCCCGCCGTGTGCACCCGGGCGGCGCCGATCTCCTTCGCGACCCGCGGCACGACGTTCTCGGGCTTGCCGCGCAGCACGCTGAGCCCCGGGCCGTCGGCGCCGCGGAGGTCGGCATCGAGAGCGTGCAGGCAGGCGTGCAGCCAGGCGCGGCGGGCCGTTCCGGCCGCCCGGAGCAGCACGGGGTCGAGCACGAACAGCGGGAGCACGGCGCCGTCGTCGAGGGCGGCGCGGAGCGCCGGGTTGTCCGCCAGACGGAAGTCGCGACGCACCCACCAGATGGCGGTGTCGGTAGTGGAACCCATGTTCTACCCTTGCACGGGAGCCGACGGGTCCAACGGGTGCCGACCTGCGGCAGCCACGAGTGGACCGGAGCGGCGCGAAGGAGACACAAACAGCGTGAGCGACCTGATCGACACGACCGAGATGTACCTGCGGACGATCTTCGAGCTCGAGGAGGAAGGCATAGTCCCTCTTCGTGCCCGGATCGCCGAGCGGTTGCATCAGAGCGGTCCGACGGTGTCGCAGACCGTGGCCCGGATGGAGCGAGACAACCTCGTCCGGGTGCAGGGCGACCGGCACCTGGAGCTGACGGCTGAGGGACGCGCTCGCGCCACCCGGGTGATGCGCAAGCACCGTCTTGCCGAGCGGTTGCTGATCGACGTGATCGGCCTCGACTGGGAGCTCGTTCACGAGGAGGCCTGCCGCTGGGAGCACGTCATCTCCGAGGACGTCGAGCGCAAGCTGGTCGGTCTGCTGCACTCACCGACCGAGTCGCCGTACGGCAACCCGATCCCCGGCATGGACGAGCTCGGGGTGGATCGACCGGAGATCGAGTTCCGGGCCGGCAACGAGCACCTCGACGCGGTCGTCCGGGACTCAGGTGACGGCAGCATCTCGGTCGTCATCCACCGGATGAGTGAGGAGATCCAGAAGGATGTCGAGATGATGGGCACGCTTCGGCAGGCCGGCATCCAGCCGGGCGTCCGGGTGCGCGCTGAGGCCGGTGGTCTCGGGGTGCGGCTCACGCCGTCGGACGCTCCGGGCTGCGAGATCGACCGCGAGGCGGCCGCCCACCTGTTCGTCAGCCGGGCCTGAGCCAGCAGGGCCGGCCCGCGGTGAGCGAGGACGAGGTCGACTGGCGCCGGTATCTGGCGGACTTCCACCGTGATCGGGCCGGGATCATCGAGGCGGTGCTGTCCCGGTCGGTCGGGGGTGACCACACCCCGTACCGCTGGCTGGCCCGGGCTGTCGGCGGCGGTGCCGCCACCGTCCTCGACCTGGCCTGCGGATCCGGACCCATGTCCCGCGAGCTGTCGGGCGAGGGCCGTACGGTGATCGGCCTCGACGTGTCCGCCGCCGAGCTCCGGTTGGCCGCCGAGCGGGGACCGGGGCCGTGGGTCCGCGGCGACGGCCTGCGGTTGCCGTTCCGGGACGGCTCGATCGATGCCGTGACCAGCTCCATCGGTCTGGTGGTGATCACCCCGCTGACCGCGGTGATGGCCGAGATCACCCGCGTGCTGCGACCGGGCGGGGTGCTCGCCGCCATCGCGCCGGCCTTGCGTCCCCTGTCCCCGAAGGATCTGCGGGTGCTGGCCCGCATCAACACCCGGCTGCGGGCCAAGCCGCAGTTCCCCGGGCCGGTCGAGCTGACGGGGTTCACCAAGACCCTGGAGGCGTACGGGATGCGACGGGTCGAGGACCAGCGCGAGCGCTATCGCTTCCGGGTCGCCTCGCGGGCCGACGCCGAGCTGGTGCTGTCGGCGCTGTATCTACCGCAAACCCGCTGGTCACGGGTGGAATCGGCGATCGAGCTGCTCCAGGACAGGGTGGAGCGGAAGGGATCGGTGGACATCACCATCCCGATGCGGCGTGTGGTGGCCATCAAGTAGTGGTCCGGGAATAGGCGGGCGGGCCGCCTTGGTTGAAGATGTCGTGCCCGGTGATCCCGGGTCCACCCACTGACTGAGCCTGACCCGACCGAGGAGTTAACGAGAACCATGGCGACGATCGACATCAACGCCGACAGCTTCGAGCAGACGATCACCGACAACGAGATCGTGCTGGTCGACTTCTGGGCAGACTGGTGTGGCCCCTGCAAGCGGTTCGCACCGATCTACGACAAGGCCTCCGACGAGCACGGCGAGATCACCTTCGCCAAGCTCGACACCGACGCGAACCAGGCCCTGTCCGGTCAGCTCGGCATCGAGGGCATCCCGACCCTGATGGCCTTCCGCGAGGGTGTGCTGGTGTTCAACCAGGCCGGCGCGCTGCCCGGGCCCGCCCTGCAGCAGGTCATCGACGCGGTCAAGGGCCTCGACATGGACGAGGTGCACAAGCAGGTCGCCGACCTGCAGGCTCAGCACGGGGACAAGTAAGCCTCGGTACGCGAGTCGACCCGGGCTCGCCCGGCCGCCGAGCGCGGTGGTTCAGGAGCGTGCTAGAGCACCTGTGACGCTCCGGTCCGATCCGAGACCAGAGCGGCGTCCACGATGCGCTGCACCTGGTGCCCGTCGGCGAAGCTCGGCGTGATGGCCCGATCCTCCAGGATGGCGTCGATGAAGAGCCGCGGGCCGATCGACTGTCGGCGGAACACGGCGAACACGTCGCCCGGGTCGGCACCGTCGTCGTACGACGCGGGAATGGTCAGCGTCTCGGCCGATCCCGCGCCTCGGCGAAATCCGATGATCTCCGACACGGAAGGCTTCGTCCACGGGTCGCCGCGCGTCTCGAGAGTGCCTTCGCTGCCGCTCAGGACCATGACCTGGCCGGTCTGGCGGAGACCCGGGCCGACGATGTTGGGCAACCCGACGTGCACCGTGGTGTGGGCGCCGTTCGCGAAGTCGAGCAGCGCGAAGGCCGAGTCGTTCGACGTCTCCATCGGCTGACCATCCCGGCCGTCGTGGGTCACGAACGTCTTCAGGCTCGCGCTCACCCGGACCACGTCCCCGAGGTACCAGCGAGCGAGATCGAAGAGGTGTGCGCCGAGCTCGCCGGCGGCGCCCGTTGACCGCTGCGCGTCGCACGGCCAGTAGTAGGGGTTGACTTCGGCCGCCGGACCCCAGCCGGTCGCCCACGAGAACGAGGCGTGGTACGGCTGGCCGATGTAGCCGTCGTCGAGCAGGTGCTTCACGTAGCGGAAGTGGGGCAGACCCCGGTTGGTGAACTGCACCATGTGCTTCACTCCGGCCCGGTCCGCGGCCTCCAGCATCTCGCCCGACTGTGTCGCTGAGTACGCCATCGGCTTCTCACACAACACGTGCAAGCGGGCGGCCAGTGCCGCCATCACCACCGGATGATGGAGATCCTCCGGCGTCGCGACGACCACCGCGTCCAGCCCGGCGTTGTCGATCATGTCCACGTAGTCGGTGTAGACCTCAGCTCCGGACGTGACGGCCAACGCCTCAGCCCGCTCATGAGTGCGGCCGCAAACGGCTGTCAGCGCGGCCGATGGGTGCGAGAGGATGGCCGGAACGAGGAAGTCGTGGGCCCAGCCACCCGGTCCCACCAGGCCGAGTCGCAGCTTGTCCGGCATCGGATCCCCCTGAGCCCAGTGGTGGACCGGCGCCTACGCCAGGTCCGCCGCGCCTGCAGGCAGCCGCGTCCACTCGCGAACCTAGCGCAGCCGGCGGGGCCTGAGAAAGGGTCGGTGCCTTACCAGGTAGAGATCGGTCACCGTTCTCTCCTTCGCCGTCACGGCCCGACCGTGACTACGATCGGGCCGTGATCAAGGTCTGTTTCGCCGGCGTCACCGGCTGGACGGCCCCGCCCATCGTGGCGGCGATCGACGCCACCGATGATCTGCGGTTGACCGCCGGTCGAGGCTCGCGGAGCCGACGTGAGCGGCACCCGCGTGCATTCCTTACGACTGCCCGGTTTCGTCGTGACCACCGAGATCGTGTTCGGCGGTGAGGGAGAGCGACTGGTGCTCCGCCATGATCCGGGCGAGAGCCCGCAGCCGTACGCGGAGGGCTCCCTGCTGGCCATCCGCCGGGTGGCGGAGGTGCCGGGTCTGCGTCGCGGGCTCGACTCGCTGCTCTTCGACACGCCACTAGCTTTGCTCGGCGGAGTCCCACAGCCGTGCGGCCCAGTCGCTGTGTCCGAGCGTGAGAGTGCCTTGGTTGGTGGTGATCATGATCCAGCCGTCTGTTGATCGCCACAGGTAGGTGCCGGGTTCGGGTTGTCGGGCGCGCCAGTTCCCGACGGTTTTGGCGCGGTGTTCGCAGCGGGCGAGGGGGCCGAGGTTGTGCATGCCGGTCTGACCGGGTGGTCCGTTCGTGTCGTAGGGGGCGGTGTGGTCGAGGTCGAGGCGGTGGCTGGTCGGGGAGTGGGGGGACACCGAGCGGGGGTGGCGGATGGCCATCGCGCGGCGGAGCCGGAGGGGGATCTCGTACGCGTCGGCGGGGGCGGTGGCGGCGGGGTCGGTGACGGGTCGGATCGTCACGTTCGCGTCGTGCTGGAGGAGGAACCGTTGCAGCTGTTCGAGGGTGATGGGGCCGTCGTCGGTGCGGACCACCCCGTGACCGGCGCGCAGGGTGTCGTCGGTGAGGTGGACGTGCATCACCACGCTCGGTGCGCACGCCGCCAGCTGAGCCGGTGTGAGCGGTCGCCAGCCCGGTGGCGGA
>DATDBH010000187.1:0-6699 GCA_036524985.1 Microlunatus sp.
CCGGTGGCGAAGAACAGCGTGGCCGACAGCAGCAGGGCGACCGTGAGCACGATCCCCGTCGTCCAGGACGGGAGTCGGCCCGACGTCAGCGTGACGGGCTTGAGGTTGGGGGCGATGGTGGTCATCAGTTGGCTCCCGAGAACTCTTTGTTCCGGTTGATGATCCCCCGAGCGATCATGTTGACACCGAGGGTGATCACGAACAGGACAAGACCGGTGGCGATCAGCTGATTGACCCCAAGACCGTACGACTCCGGGAAGCTGAGCGCGATGTTGGCGGCGATGGTGTTGGGATTCTGCGAGGTCAGCAAGGCGAAGGACACGATCGCCGACGGCGACAGCACCATCGCAACCGCCATGGTCTCGCCCAGGGCCCGCCCCAGCCCGAGCATCGACGCGGACACCAGCCCGGGTCGGGAGAAGGGGAAGACGGCCATCTTGATCATCTCCCAGCGGGTCGCGCCAAGAGCCAGCGCGGCCTCCTCGTGCAGCCGCGGAACCTGAAGGAACACCTCGCGGCTGAGAGCCGTGACGATCGGCAGGATCATCACCGCCAGCACCACGGCGACCGTGAGGATCGTACGGCCGGTGCCGGACGCGGGTCCCGCGAAGAGCGGGATGAACCCGAGGTTCTCGGTCAGCCAGACGAAGACCGGCTGCAGGGCGGGGGCGAGCACGCCGATGCCCCACAGGCCGAAGACGACCGAGGGCACCGCGGCCAGCAGGTCGATCACGTAGCCCAGCCCGGCGGCGAGTCGGCGCGGGGCGAAGTGGGAGATGAACAGCGCGATCGCGATGGCGACCGGCACGCCCATGATCAGGGCCAGGGTCGCGGCCCAGACCGTGCCGAAGATCAGTGGCGCGACGAACTGCGGGAACGCGCCGTACGGCAGCAGGTCCGCCGGCGAGGTCAGGGCGGGCAGCCCCTGCCAGATGAGGAAGGCGGCCACCAGGGCCAGGATGACCAGGATCAGCGCGCCGGATCCCGTGGACAGGCCCTGGAAGACCCGATCCCCGAGTCGCCGGACCGTGCCCTTCTTGATGGTGCCCCCTCCGCCGCGGTTCTCCACGTCAGAGGGTACGGGCCCGTCCCCCGCAGGAGGGGTGGTGGCCCGATCAGGCTTGAGCTGCGTCATGGTGTCTCCGGGGTCTCGATCAGGAGAGGATGCCGTCCGCACCGGCGGTCGTGGCCCGCGGCGTGAGCCACGACCGCCGGTACGGAACGACGGGTTCAGGAGATCGTCGCGGTGGCGGCTTCGACGTCTGCTGAGAGCTTCTCCGACAGAGGAGCAGAGCCGGCAGCCTTGGCGGCCGCCTGCTGACCCTCAGCGGAAGCGATGTAGCCGAGGTAGGCCTTGACCTTCTCGGCCGTCGCGGCATCGGTGTACTTCTGGCAGGCGATCGCGTAGGCCAGCAGCACGATCGGGTAGACGTCGCCTTCTGCGGTGCGGTTCAAGGCGATCGTCCAGTCGTTGGCCGACCGGCCCTCACCGGTGACCCGCTCCGACGCGTCGACCACGGCGGCCGCGGCCTCCGGCGAGTAAGCGACGAAGGTGTCACCCACCTTGATCTGGGCCACGCCCAGGTCGCCGGCCTTGGAAGCGTCGGCGTAGCCGATGGTGCCGGTGCCGTTCGTCACCGCATCGACCACACCCGAGGTCTGCGGTGCCGCCTCGCCACCGGGGAAGGGCCACTCGCCGTCAGGCTCGGCGGTCCACACCGACGGTGCGGCCTCGTGCAGGTACTCGGTGAAGTTCTCCGTGGTGCCCGAATCGTCCGCGCGATGCACGGCGGTGATGTTCTGGTCGGGCAGCGAGGCACCCTCGTTCAGCGCGGTGATCTTGGGGTCGTTCCACTTGGTGATCTTGCCGGCGAAGATGCTGGCCAGGGTGTCGGCATCGAGCTTGAGCTCGGTGACCCCTTCGACCTTGTAGATGACCGCGATCGGGCTGATGTAGACCGGCAGGTTCATGGCGCCCTGACTCGGATCGCAGCGCGAGCTGGCCAGTGCCTCGGGCGTCAGCTCGTCGGGCTTCATGGCCCGGTCGGAGCCGGCGAAGTCGACGCCACCCCCGGCGAACGCCTCCCGACCTGCGCCGGAGCCATCGGGTGAGTAGTTGACGGTCACGTCTGGGTTCTTGGTCTGGAACTCGGCGACCCAGGTCTCCTGGGCGGTGGCCATGGCGGACGAGCCGCTGCCCCCGAGCATCCCGGACAAGCTGGTGCCGGACTCGGTCGACCCACCCGGAGCCGCGCCGCCCTCGTTGGCCGCGCAGGAGGACATCGCCAGTACGGCGGCGGTGGCGAGCGCCAGGACGGCGCCCTTGCGAGAGATCTTCACTCGTTCCCCTTGTCAGACTCTGACTACGTCTGGTGAGCATGGGAGCCACGGTGGCCCCGTTCCGGACGCTAGGCAGGCTTTCTGTCCGGTCGGGGACGGTTGGGTGAACAGCAGACCAACGGATCATGCGGAACCGACCCCAGAGATCCCCGAGTGGTCGGTGAGTCGTCAGCGCACTCCGGCGGGCGCCTGCTCAGCGGGCCTGGGGCCGGTGGCGCTCGATGGCGTACACGTCATCGGCCGACAGGTGAGTGACGAGCATCTCACCGGTGGCCAGGGTGGCCGGTGCCAGCTCCAGGGCCTCCAGGATCGAGGGCAGCACCGGTCGGTGCACGCAGATCGCGGTCGGCAGGTCGCTGGCCAGGACGCCCTCGCGGATCTTGCCGACCAGGCGCACGACGGCGTCCGGGTCGCTGGTGCCGATCTCCTCGGACAGGGTGTCGTGCGTCTCGATCCCGATCCCGGCCGCGGACGCGTACGGCTCCAGCGTGGTCAGGCAGCGTGCCGAGGTGGAGCTGATCAGGTTCGCGATCCCGTACGCCGTCAGGAACGGCACCAGCTGCCGGGCCTGCTTGCGGCCGCTTGCCCCGAGCGGGCGGAGGCTGTCCTTCTTCGACCAGTCCTTGCGGTCCATGGCCTTGCCGTGGCGCACCAGCACCAGCGTCGTGGTCGCCGGCTGATCGAGGTGCTGGCGGACCAGCTCCTTGTCGTGCTCGAAGCTCAGGCGATAGAGCGCCGCCTTCACCGGCAGCCAGGACACGACGTCCACCTCGTCGTCGGGCGCCCGCTTGGTCACCTCGAGCGGCTGGCCGGACCAGTACCGGACCTCCTTGGTCGACCCCGAGCTCAGGGGATAGAGGACGGTGTCCAGCGGTGCGCCCAACCGGATGGTCACGCCGGTCTCCTCGCGCACCTCCCGGGCCGCCGCAGCCACGACCGACTCGCCCGCCTCGACCTTGCCCTTGGGCAAGGTCCAGTCCCGGTAGCGATTCCGGTGGATCACCAGGATCTCGGGATCCTTGCCCGGGCGGACCCGACGGACGACCGCCCCACCCGCGAGGACGGTCTTCCCCTCCTTGCGGCTCACGGACGCCTCACTTCGCTCGCCACCAACCGCTCACTTCGCTCGCCACCAACCGCTCACTTCGCTCGACGCCGGCTCTTGATGCTGATCAGGTGCGCCTGCATGTCGGTCAGCGGCTCGCCGTCGCCGTCCACCGTGCGCTGGGTCCAGGTGCCGTCCGAGTTCAGCCACCACGCCGCGGTGCCGGGGTCGAAGGCCAGCTCGAAGAGCCCCTCGATCTCGGCGACGTGCGCCGGGTTGGTGATCGAGGCGAGCACCTCGACCCGGCGGTCCAGGTTGCGGTGCATCAGGTCCGCCGAGCCGATCCCCACCGACGGCTGCCCGTCGTTGGCGAACCAGAACAGGCGGCTGTGCTCCAGGAACCGGCCCAGGATGCTCCGCACCCGGATGTTCTCGCTCAGCCCCGGCACGCCGGGCCGGATGGTGCAGATCCCCCGCACCCACAGATCCACCGGTACGCCGGCCTGCGAGGCCCGGTACAGGGCGTCGGACACGGTCTCGTCGACGAGGGAGTTGACCTTGATCTTGATGCCCGCCGGCTTGCCGTCCTCCTGGTTGGCGATCTCGTTGTTGATCCGGTCGAGGAGGCCGGTGCGGATCCCGTGCGGGGCGACCAGCAGCCGGCGGTACTGCGTCTCCTGACTCATCCCCGACATGTGGTTGAACAACCGGCCGATGTCGTCGGTGATGATCGGGTTGGCCGTCAACAGGCCCATGTCCTCGTAGAGCCGGGCGGTCTTCGGGTTGTAGTTGCCGGTGCCGATGTGGGCGTAGCGGCGGAGCCCGTCGGGCTCGTCGCGGACCACCATCGACAGCTTGCAGTGGGTCTTCAGACCGAGCAGCCCGTAGACCACGTGGCAGCCGTGCTTCTCCAGCCGGCGGGCCCAGGCGATGTTGGCCTGCTCGTCGAAGCGGGCCTTGATCTCGACCAGTGCCAGCACCTGCTTGCCCTGCTCCGCGGCCTCGATCAGGGCGTCGATGATGGGGGAGTCGCCGGAGGTGCGGTAGAGGGTCTGCTTGATGGCCAGCACCTGCGGATCGTCGGCGGCCTGCTCGATGAAGCGCGTGACGCTGGTCGCGAACGAGTCGTACGGGTGGTGCAGCAGCACGTCGCGCTGCTTCAGGGCGGCGAACATGTCGGCCGGCTGGGCGGTCTCGACCTCGGCCAGGTGCGGGTGCGTGGCGGGCAGGAAGGCCGGGTACTTCAGTTCCGCCCGGTCCAGGTCGGTGAGCGAGAACAGTCCGCGCAGGTCGAGCGGACCCGGCAGCGCGAAGACCTCCTTGTCGCTGATGTCGAGCTCGCTGGTCAGCAGCTCGAGCATCTTCGGGTCGATGTCGTCCTCGACCTCCAGCCGCACCGGCGGTCGACCGACCTTGCGCCGGAGGAGCTCGCGCTCGAGGGCCACCAGCAGGTTCTCGGCGTCGTCCTCCTCGACCTCGACGTCCTCGTTCCGGGTGACCCGGAAGACGTGGTGCTGGACCACCTGCATGCCGGTGAACAGCTGATCGAGGTGCCGGGCGATCACGTCCTCGAGCGCCACGAACCGGCCCTCGTCGAGCTTGACGAACCGGGGCAGCACGCTCGGCACCTTGACCCGGGCGAACTGCCGGATGCCGGTCACCGGGTTCTTGACCAGCACGGCCAGGTTGATCGACAGACCGGAGATGTAGGGGAAGGGGTGCGACGGGTCCACCGCCAGCGGGGTGAGCACGGGGAAGATGCGCTCGGCGAACAGCTCGCGCATCCGGTCCTTCTCGTCGGTGGACAGCTCGTGCCACCGCAGGATCTCGATCCCCTCCGCGGCCAGCTCGGGGCGGATCTCCTCCTCGAACACCCGGGAGTGCTCGTCGACGAGCTCACGGGTCCGGGTCAGGATCGCCTGGTGCACCTCGCGCGGCATCAGCCCGCTGACCGAGCGGACGGCGACGCCGGCCGCGATCCGCCGCTTCAGACCGGCGACCCGGACCATGAAGAACTCGTCGAGGTTGTTGGCGAAGATCGCCAGGAACTTGGCCCGCTCCAGCAGCGGCACCCGCTGGGAGTCCTTGGCCAGCTCGAGCACGCGGTTGTTGAAGGCCAGCCAGGACAGCTCACGGTCGGAGAACCGGTCGTCGGGCAGCCCGTCCGCCTCGACCTCGCCGGCGTCCCCGAGCACCCCGGTGTCGAGGAGGTCGTTCGCCAGGTCGGGTGCGTTCATCGTTTCTCCTGTGCTCGCCGGGTGCAGGTGAATCGTAGTCAGCCGGACGTCTCGGCTGGGGGAGCCGGGGCGGCGTACATCACGTCGGCGGTGACGAGGGAGAAACCGTACCGGTGGTAGAGCGCCAGCGCCCGTGCGTTGTCGGCCTCGACGTAGAGGTCGACCGCGCTGGCCCCGGAGTCGCGAAGATGGTGGAGGCCCACGCCCAGCAGCGGGGTGCCGAGGCCGCGGACACCCGCGGCGGGATCGACCCCGATCACATACACCTCGCCGGTGGCGGCATCGGGTTCACGCTTGGTCCAGTGGAAGCCGAGGATCGGGCCGTCGGGGCTCTCGGCGTCCGGCGCGTTGCGGACGGCGACGAAGAAGCCGGCCGGGTCGAACCAGGGCTCGGCCATCCGCTGCTCCAGGTCGGCCTGGTTCAGGGAACCCTGCTCGGGATGCGACGCGAACGCCCGTGCGTTCACCTCGAGCCAACCCTCGTCGTCCTGGCCGGGACGGAAGGCGCGGATGGTGGTGCCGGCCGGCGGGTCGGTGGGCGGCAGGTCGCCGCTGAGGGGTCGGCCGAGCACCTGCAGCGTACGGATGGGTTCCAGTCCCTCGGCCGCTGCGAGGGCCCGAGCCGCGGCCGCGTCGCCGCTGGCCCACACCCGCAGTGGAGCCTCGATCTGGCCCGCCAGACGCCGCCACAGGGCCGAGCCGATGCCGTGGCGTCGGTGCTTCGGGTCCACGACCAGCGCGGCGACCGGCCCGGACTCCTCCCAGACCGCTTGGGCATAACCGACCAGACTGCCGTCGTGGTCGTGGTCGTGGGCGAGCACGTGCCAGGGTGCCGGGCCGGCCGCCGGATCCCGGCTCGATCGACGCAGGGCCAGCACACCTGCCTCGTTGACCGCGCGGTGTCCGTCGACGTCGGCGGCCCGCCCGACCAGCGCGAGCACCTGCTGCTGATCGGTGGGGGAGGGTCTGTCGGTGACGGTGAGGGTGGCCGGGAAGGGTTCAGCCATCCAGCCAACCTAGTGGCACGCCCGTTCCCGGGCTCGGCCGCGGGCGCGAGGCTCGGCCGAGCGCCCTCAG
>DATDBH010000188.1:0-11720 GCA_036524985.1 Microlunatus sp.
GGCGCGGGCGACGCGGACGTGTTCGCGGGCGGTGCCGGGCGACATGGAGCAGGCCCAGGACAGCCAGTGCGCGAGGGACTTGACGCCGTCCCACCAGCGGACGGCGTTGCCGGCGTCGAACTCGCCGATCAGCTCCAGCAGCTGGCATTGCGATTGCGCGGCGATTCCGGCGGCGGCGCAGATCTTGCCGCCCAGTGCCTCCGCGGTGGCACAGTCCACCTCGTTCGTGTCCGACACGTCGACCACCAGCCCTTCCCCAGATCCGTTTGTCTACCGCGAATCTACGGATGGGCACTGACATCGCCGCTCGGCACAGAGGCACCGGTGCGCAACTAGAAGAACTAATGTAGAGATTACATAGTGTAGTAGGATCATAATATGACCGAACCGGTGACGATCTTGGACCGTCTTCTACACATCTCGCTGCTGGTTCAACAAGACCTGGCCGGGGCCTTCGACGGGACCGCCCTCACCACCTCGCGCGTCCACTGTCTCTGGGAGCTGAGCCGTTCGGGTCCCTCGACCCAGGCGAAGCTGGCCTCGGCGCTCGACGTCACCCCACGCACGGTGACCAGCCTGGTGGACGCGCTCCAGTTGACCGGGTACGTCGAGCGCCGGCCGCACCCCACCGATCGGCGGGCCGTGCTGGTCAGCCTCACCGAGGTGGGCCGGACGACGATGGCGACGATGGCCCGCGAGCGGGAGCAGCTGGCCGCCGACCTGGTCGGTGATCTCGATCCCCAGCAGCTGGAGTCGCTCGCCGAGGACCTGTCGCGGATCGCGGAGCGCCTGGAGATCCTGATGGCTGCCGCCGCGGCTGGAGCGGAACGATGAGCATCACGGGCGGAGCCGATTATGAGCACCACGGGCGGAGCCGCAGCATGAGCACCGTCGACGTCGCGCCCCGGCGCCGCTCGGGCTGGGCCCGGCTTCGCTGGCTCCTCGGTCGGGCCTGGGCGATGGAGATCCACGGCTACCAGAGCATCTACCGCTTCGTGTTCCGGCGCCCCCGCGTCCCGACCGGCTCCGTCGCCTTCACCTACTCCGCTCCGATCTTGTCCATCCTGATCGTGTTCACCGTCCTCTCCGCGGTCGAGCTGGTCGTGGTGGATCTGATCGTCCACCGCTGGGCGCCCGGGCTCCGGGTGCCGCTGCTGGTCCTCGGCCTCTGGGGGCTGGTGTGGTTGATCGGCTTGTTGCTGGGGGTGCTGACCCGACCGCACGCGGTGGGCCCGGACGGGATCCGAGTGCGGTTCGCGGCCGACGTCGACATCCCGCTGTCCTGGGACGACGTCTATTCGGTGGCCCGTCGCAGGCGGACCCGGCAGGACGATGAGCCCGCCCTGATCGTCGCCGACGACGGGTCGGCCACCCTGCACGTCCGGGTCGGGGACGAGACCAACCTCGAGATCGTGCTCGAACGCGACCTCACGGTGCGCACGACCCGCGGACCGGAGGTCGTCCGTCGGATCGCGTTGTACGCCGACGATCCCACGGCCTATCTCGACGAGGTCCGCCGCCACCTCGGCTGACACCGACCCGGTGACGCGACCTCAGCTGAAGGCGGCCACCCCGGTCAGGGCCTGGCCGATCACCAGCTGATGCACTTCGGAGGTGCCCTCGTAGGTCAGCACGGACTCCAGGTTGTTGGCGTGCCGGAGCACCGGATACTCCAGCGTCACCCCGTTCGCGCCCAGAATCGTCCGACACTCGCGGGCGATGGCCAGCGACTCGCGGACGTTGTTGAGCTTGCCCAGACTGACCTGCCGCGGCTCCAGCTGATGATCATCCTTCAGGCGACCGAGGTGCAGGGCGAGCAGGAACCCCTTCTGCAGCTCGAGAGTCATGTCGGCGAGCTTGGCCTGGGTCAGCTGGAACGACGCCAGTGGCCGGTCGAAGACCTCGCGGGTGGCGGCGTAGTCGAGCGTCGTCTCCAGGCAGTCCCGGGCGGCCCCCAGGGCACCGAACACGATGCCGAAACGGGCTTCGTTCAAGCAGGACAGGGGTCCCTTGAGTCCGACCACCTCCGGGAAGATCGCCTCGGCGGGCAGCCGGACGTCCTCGAGCACCAGCTCGGAGGTGATCGACGCGCGCAGCGAGAGCTTCTTGGTGATCTTGGGCGCCGAGAATCCGGGGGTGTCGGTCGGCACGACGAAGCCGCGGATGCCGGCCGGTTGATCACCGTCCGCATCGGCTTTGGCCCACACCACGGCGACGTCGGCGACCGACCCGTTGGTGATCCACATCTTGGTGCCGTTCAGCACCCAGTCGTCCCCGTCGCGGCGGGCGACCGTCCGCATGCCCGCCGGATTGGACCCGAAGTCGGCCTCGGTCAGCCCGAAGCAGCCGAGCTTCGCTCCGGCGGCCATGTCCGGCAGCCAGGTCTGCTTCTGCTCCTCGCTGCCCCAGCGCCAGAGCGCGAACATCGCCAGGGATCCCTGCACCGAGACGAGACTGCGGACGCCGGAGTCACCGGCCTCCAGCTCCAGGCAGGCGAGTCCGTACGAGACCGCGTTGGTGCCGGCGCAGCCGTAGCCTTCCAGGTGCATGCCGAGCAGACCGAGCGAGCCGGCCTCCTTGACGATGCCGAGGTCGATGTCGCCCCGCTCGTACCAGTCGGCCACGAACGGCTTCACCCGCTGGTCCACGAACTCCCTTACGGTGGCCGAGATGTCGCGTTCGTCCGACGACAGCAGGTGGTCGACCTTCAACAGGTCCAGGGGAGCGGTTCCGGTCATCTTCGATCCATTCCGGCCACCCGCTGGGCGGCCTTCTCGATGTCGTCCTCGCCCAGCAGCACGTGCTGAGCGGCGGTTCCCAGTGGTACGAAGGAGTTGAGGCTCGACACCCGCGCGATCGGTCCGGTGAAGCCGTGCTCGACCAGACCGGCGACGATGCCTTCGCCGACCCCGCCATCATGCCGCGTCTCGTCGACCACGAGCACCCGTCCGGTCAGCTGGGCCTCCACGAGCACGTCCTCGATGGGCAGCGGCGCGAGCCATCGCAGGTCGCAGACCCGGGCGGTGATCCCCTGGTGCCGGAGGCGCTCGGCCGCCCGCAGACTCATCGGGACCCCGTTGCCGAAGCTGATCATGGTCAGGTCGGCACCTGTCGATCCGTGGCTGCGGGCCCGTCCGATCGGCGCGTGCGCGCCCTCATCCACGGTCAACCAGGCTTCATCGCCGGGGGTGTGCAGATCCCGGGAGTGGTAGAGCGCGATCGGCTCCAGGAACACCGAGACCGTGCCGTCGGTCGCGGCGGAGGCGACGCAGGTGCGCAGCAGGGCGGCGGCGTCGTCACCGCGGCTCGGGCAGGCCACCACCAGACCGGGGATGTCGCGGAGCACGCCGACCGCGTTGTCGTTGTGGAAGTGGCCTCCGAATCCCTTCTGGTACGCCAATCCCGCGATCCGCACCACCAGAGGGTTCCGGTAGCGGCCCTGGGAGAAGAACGCCAGCGACGACGCCTCGCCGCGCAACTGGTCCTCGGCGTTGTGCAGATAGGCGAGGTACTGGATCTCCGGGATCGGCAGCAGGCCGGCCAGACCGGCGCCGAGTCCCAGTCCGAGGATCGACTGCTCGTCGAGGATGGTGTCGAAGACCCGGCCCCCACCGAACCGGCGGGCCAGTCCGCGGGTGATGCCGTACACGCCGCCCTTGCCGCCGACGTCCTCGCCGAACACCGTCACCCTGGGGTCGGCGTCGAGGAGCTCAGCCAGAGTCGCGTTGATCGACTCGGCGAGGGTGCGACGGGGGCGATCCCGGTCCTCGACGGCCGGCGTGAGCCGAGCCACCTCCTGAGCGACCGCCGGCGGTCGGCGAGGGGAGAGCGGCTCCATCACCTCGGGTCCGGATCTCAGCAGCTGCGTACCGGTCAGCTCGGTGACGGCGTGCTCGACCTCGGCCCGGACGTCGTCCAGTCGATCGAGCAGCTCACGCACGCTCGCTCCATGCTCCTGCAGGACCCGAGCGGTGCCCAGGATCGGGTCGGCGCCCCGTTCGGCCGCGACGACCGAGGGCGAGCGGTAGGAGCTCTCCACGTCGCTGCCGGCGTGCCCGAGGTAGCGCACTGTCCGCAGGTGCAGGAAGACGGGGGTGCGCCGGTCGCGGGCCAGCGCGCCGGCTCGTTCGATCGCGGGCCGGGCAGCCGCCGGGTGCGCCCCGTCCACGGAAACGTACGTCAGTCCCGGGCGGGAGCCGTACGCGCGCTCGATCCAGCCGGCCGGGGTCGGCACCGAGATGCCCAGACCGTTGTCCTCACAGAGAAGCAGCAGCGGGACCGGTAGTCCACGGAAGGACGCGTTGAGCGCGCTGTTGATCGCTCCCGCAGCGGTGGAGTGGTTCGCCGAGGCATCCCCGAAGGAGCACACCACGACGCTGTCGGGTGGCCACTCCGACGGCACCCCCAGACGTCGTGCCCGGGCCAGCGACAGGGCCAGCCCGACCGCCCGCGGCAGGTGCGAGGCGATCGTGGACGTCTGCGGGATGATCGCGAGATCTCCGTGCCCGAAGACCTTGTGCCGTCCGCCGGCCATGGGCTCGTCCGCGGCCCCGAGCAGCCCCCGCAGGACGTCATGGACGGCGGTCGAGCCGGGCACCTGGGACGCGCGGGCACAGTAGAAGCCGCCCGACCGGTAGTGCAGCAGGGCGGGATCGGTCGGTCGCAGCGCCAATGCGACCAAGGCGTTGGCCTCGTGGCCGGCGGAAGAGATGGTGTAGAAGCCGCGGCCCTGTCGCTGCAGTCGGCGGGCCGCCAGATCGAGCTCGCGACTCCGCAGCTGCGCCTCGTACAGGCCCCACCACCACGCCGTCCCCGAGTTGTCAGCCTCCGTGGTCGCCGGGGCGACCACAGGATCTGACAACTCGGAGAGGGCGGTGCGCAGCTGCGCATCGAGTGCCTCGTCGGGAGTGGGGGCCATCGGGCAGGTGCTCAGGCGTCGAGCCGGAAGTCCAGGTCCGGTACGAGCTCGACCACGTCCATCTGCGCCTTCTGCAACCGACCCGAGAAGTCCCAGTTGACCGACTGCCAGCGGGTGACCTGGTCGAGCACCCAGATGCCGGACTGCCGCGACCCGTTGCCGGACTTCCCGTTGCCACCGAACGGCAGGTGCGCCTCGGCGCCGGAGGTCGAGTTGTTGATCGACACCATGCCCGCACCGATCCCGTCGCGGAAGGCGAACGCCTCCTGCGGATCGGTGGTGTAGATCGCCGAGGACAGTCCGTAGCCGGGCGCGTTGGCGAGCTCGATGGCCTCGGCCAGCGACTGGTAGGTCGCGATGCCGACGATCGGTCCGAAAGTCTCCTCGTCGAACAGCTGATCACCCCGCCGGACGCCGTCGACCACCACCGGGTGGTAGAAGAGCCCGTCACCGACGTCGCCGACGAAGCCGTGCCGCGGGTTGTCCTCGCTGATCCGGCCAACGGCGGCCTGCGGGCGGTGATGCGGCTGGATCCAGTCCAGGTACTCCTCGTACCGGTGGGCGAACTTCGCGTCCAGCATCGGCCCCATCAGCACGTCCTGGGTGGGGTCGCCCACGCGAGCGGCCGAGACGGCCGCGTTGAACCGGCGCAGGAACTCGTCGTGCACGTCCGCGTGCACGATCACCGTGCCCAGACTGGTGCAGCGCTGACCGCCGGTGCCGAAACCGGAGAACAGCGCCCCCTCCACGGCGAGATCGAGATCGGCACTCGGGGTGACCACGAGCGGGTTCTTGCCGCCCAGCTCCAGGCAGGCGGTCTGCAGGTGCCTCCCGGTCAGGGCGCCGATCTCCCGGCCCACGGCCGAGGAGCCGGTGAAGCCCACCTTGTCGATGAAGCCGGCCTCCAGTGCCGCATCCAGGCCGGCGAAGGTGGCCGCGCCGTCGGCGTGCACGATGTTGAGCACCCCGTCCGGCAGCCCGCCGCCACGGACGAACAGGTCGTGGAACGCCGCCGCACTGGCCGCCGCGTACTCCGCCGGCTTCCAGACCACCGTGTTGCCGGCCAGCAGGGCGGGCACGATGTACCACGACGGGACGGCGACCGGGAAGTTGCCGGCCGTGATGATCGCCATCGTGCCGACCGGCTTGCGGAACGTGAACAGCTGCTTGTCCGGCATCTCGCTGGGCACCGTCTGGCCGTACAGCCGCCGGCCCTCGCCGAGGAAGAAGTCGCAGGTGTCGACGATCTCGCGGACCTCGCCGAGGGCCTCCGCATACGGCTTCCCGATCTCGGCGGTCACGATGCGGGCCAGCGCCTCGGCGTTGGCCTCGATCAGCCGACCGATCTGGGCGATCGCGCGGCCTCGCACCGGCGGGGGAACCGCGGCCCAGCCGGCCTGTGCCTTCTTCGCCGACTCGGCGGCCCCGACGAAGACGGGCCCGTCCGCCAGGCTGATCTCGGCCACGACCTCGCTCGGCCGCGACGGGTTGGTGCTGGTGATCTCGGTCGTCCCGGCGACGGGCTGACCGTCGACGACGGAGGTGACCGTACGGATGGTGCTCACTTGCTGCTCTCCTCCAGGTGGTGGTCAAGAACGTGGCTCACCGCGCGCGCCACGGCGGAGACGGCTTCGTCGATCTCATCGTTGCTCACCGACAGGGCCGGGCGGAAGCGGATGGACCGCTCACCGCAGGGAAGGACGATCACTCGCTCGCGATCGTGCAGCTCCGCGACGACCCGGTCCCGCGTGGCCCGGTCGGCCAGGTCGAGGGCCAGGAACAGCCCGCGACCGCGGGCGTTGCCGACCCGGTCGGGATGGGCGGCGGCGATGGCCTGCAGGCCGGTCAGGAAGTGTTCGCCCTTGACGCCCGCCGCCTCGATCAGACCGTCGGTCTCGATGATCTCCAGGATCCGGCGCGACCGCACCATGTCCACCAGACCGCCGCCCCAGGTGGAGTTGATGCGGCCCGAGACGGCGAACACGTTGTCGGCCACCTCATCGACCCGACCACCGGCCATCACGCCGCCGAGCTGCGCCTTCTTGGAGAAGGCGACGATGTCGGGCCGCACGCCCAGCTGCTGGTACGCCCAGGCGGTGCCGGTGGTGCCCATCCCGGTCTGCACCTCGTCGAAGATCATCAGCGCGTCGTGATCATGGACGAGCTGCGCCATCCGCTGGAAGAACTCACCCCGGATGTGGTTGTCGCCGCCCTCGCCCTGGATGGGCTCGGCGATGAACGCCGCGATGTCGTGCGGGTGAGCCTCGAACGCCGCTTTCGCCTGTGCGTAGGCGCGATCCTCGGCCGCTTCGATCTCGGCCAGGTGCTCCTCCAAGGGGAAGGTGATCGCCGGAACGTCGATCCGCGGCCAGTCGAACGTCGGGAACCGGGCCGTCTTGATCGGTTCGGTGTTGGTCAGCGACATGGTGTAGCCGCTGCGACCGTGGAACGCCCGGGTCAGGTGCATGATCTTGGTTCCGAGCTCGGGCGAGCGGCCGGCGGCCTCGTTCTGTCGGCTCTTCCAGTCGAAGGCGACCTTGAGCGCGTTCTCCACCGCGAGTGCCCCGCCCTCGACGAAGAACAGGTGCGGGAGCGCCGGGTCGCCGACCACGCGGGTGAACGTCGCGACGAACTCCGCGTACTCGGTGGTGTACATGTCCGGGTTGGCCGGCTTGTTCACCGCGACCTGGGCGAGCTCGGCCATGAACGCGGGGTCGTCGACGATGCCGGCCGGGTTGAGCCCGAGCGGGGCCGAGGCGAAGAACGTGTACATGTCCAGGTAGCGCAGGCCGGTGCGGGCGTCGACGATCCGCGAGCCGCGGCTTGCCTGCAGGTCCAGCACCAGCTTCATGCCATCGGTCAGCACGTGAGCCGCCAGGGACTCGTGGACGTCGTCGGGACTGATCTGTACGCGTTCGGCCATCGGGCACCTCCTCGTCGGGGGCGAGCAGCGTTGCGACGCCCCGAGAACTTCGATACCGAAGATCGTAGCGTCCAACTGCTAGATAGCGCGAATATTCGCTGTAAACGCTGAGGGATGAGTCAGGGTCTCTCGCCACGGGCGGCTTTGTCGACGATGAGAGCGATCCGCTTCGCCTTCGTGCTCTGCTGCCTCGCCAGGGCGATCTGGGCGAGACCCTGCTTGCGGGCGCTGGGTGGGAAGCCGTCCCAGGCCGCGCGAGCCGCGGGCGCAGCCGCCAGCGCCTCGCTGAGTGCGGCGGGCTCGATCAGGTCCTCGACGTCGTCGAAGAGGCTCCACGTCCCCGACACCTTGGCGGCCTCGATGACGGCCCGACCCGACGGCTGGATCCTCCCGGTGGAGTCGAGCTCGGCGACCCGGACCTGGTTGGTCCGCGACCACCCGCTGCGGGGACTGCGCGGCGTCCAGCGCTGCAGGTTGCGGGTCTCGTCGAGTGCCTTGACCTGCCCGTCGATCCACCCCCAGCACAGCGCCTCGCGCACGCACTCGTCGTAGGTCAGGTCGCTCTCCGGCGGCCGCTTGCGGGGCGTCACCAGCCAGATGCCGGAGATGTCGCCATGGTGCTCGGCGAGCCAGTCGTGCCAGTCGGCCAGCGAGCCGGGCTCAAACCGTTCGGACTCGGGCGGGAGGGGTGTGGCCACGAAGAGACGCTAGCGCCGGCGGCAGACAGTCCGCGCGATCACAGCCCGAGCGCGGTGGACATCTCCCGCCGCAGGTCGGCCAGCAGACCGCGTGCCCGCCCACGGTCGGTGGGCAGGTCCACGGCCTCCCCGAGCGGCACCCGCGCCTCGAGGTAGCACTTCAGCTTGGGCTCGGTGCCGGATGGCCGCACCACCACCGTGACCCTCGCGCCCGCCAGCAGCACGCCGTCGGTCGGCGGCAGCTCGTCGGTGCCGGTGGCGAGGTCGATCACCTGGACCGGCTGGCCGATCAAGGTCGCCGGCGGTTGCGACCGGAGTCGGCTCATGGCGGCCGTGATCAGGGACAGGTCCTCGACCCGTACGGAGAGCTGGTCGGTCTCGTAAACCCCGTAGGTGGTCGCGATCTCGTCCAGGCGATCGGCCACGGTTCGGCCTTCCGCCTTCAGACCGGCCGCCAGCGTGAGCACCCGGATCAACGCCGAGATGCCGTCCTTGTCGGGCACGGCCTCGGGATCCACGCAGTAGCCGATCGCCTCCTCGTAGCCGAAGGCCAGACCCGGTACCCGCCCGATCCACTTGAACCCGGTCAGGGTCGCCGCGAACGGCTGCCCGTGAGCGGTGGCCATGGCCGCCAGCAGCGAGCTGGAGACGATCGAGCACGCGTACGTGCCCGTGACCCCGCGTCGCAGGGCGTCGTCGCCGAGCAGGGCCCCGAGCTCATCGCCACGCAGCATCCGCCAGGTGCCGTCGATCGGCGCGGCGATGGCGCAGCGGTCGGCGTCCGGGTCGTTGGCCACGACCAGGTCGGCGCCGGTCCGGACGGCCAGATCCAGGGCCAGGTCGATCGCGCCCGGTTCCTCCGGGTTGGGGAACCCGACGGTGGGGAAGTCTGGATCGGGGTCCGCCTGCTCGGGCACCACCTCGGCCCCGTTGAAGCCGGTTCGGGCCACGGCTTCGGCGACCACCGCCCCTCCGACGCCGTGCATCGGGGTGTAGACCCAGTTGAGCTCGCGTGGCGCACCGGTGGGGACGAGGGAGGCGACGCGCGCGACGTAGGCCTTCCTCAGCTCGGCCCCCAGCTCGACGTAGTCGTCGCTGCGCGGTAGGTCGGCCAGGTCACGGTGGGTGGTCTCCTCGATGCGCTCGGCGATCTCGCCGTCGGCCGGCGGCACGATCTGGGAGCCGTCGCCGAGGTAGACCTTGTAGCCGTTGTCCTGCGGCGGATTGTGCGATGCGGTGACGACGACGCCGGCCACGCAGCCGAAGTGCCCGATGCCGAAGGCGATCACCGGGGTCGGTGTCGGCACCGGTGCCAGCAGGGCCCGGAACCCGGCGCCGGCGAAGATCTCCGCGGTGTCGCGGGCGAACACGTCGGACTTGTGTCGGGCATCGTGTCCGATGATCACCGTGCCACCCGCGAGCCCTTGGTCCAGCAGATAGGCCGCCAGGCCGGCTGCGGCCTGACCGACCACGACACGGTTCATCCGGTTCGGGCCGGCGCCGATCGCTCCGCGGAGACCGGCCGTGCCGAACTGCAGCCGGCCGGCGAAGGCGTCGGCGAGCTCTGCGAGGGACTCGGGCGAGCCGGCCCCGATCTGGTCCAGCAGGCTCGCCAGCTCACCGCGGGTGTCGGGATCGGGGTCCTGGGCGGACCAGGCGGCGACCGCCGCCGCCAGTTCCGGAGGAACCGCGGTCACAGGCGCGCCGCCAGCCCGGCGAGCAGAGCCCGGAGCTTGGGGCCGGCCTGCTGCCCGGCCTCGATCACCTCGGCGTGGCTGAGCGGGGTGGGAGAGATACCGGCGGCCAGGTTCGTCACCAGGGAGATGCCGAGCACCTCCAACCCGGCCTCCCTGGCGGCGACCGTCTCGAGAGTGGTGGACATCCCGACCAGATCACCGCCGAGAACACCCGCCATCCGGACCTCGGACGGGGTCTCGTACGCGGGCCCGCGGAACTGGACGTAGACGCCCTCCGGAAGCTCCGGATCGACCTCGTGGGCGAGGTCGCGGAGGCGCTGCGAGTAGGCCTCGGTCAGGTCGATGAACGTGGCGCCGCGCAGGGGACTGGCCCCGGTCAGGTTGATGTGGTCCTTGATCAGCACTGGGGTGCCGGGGGCCCAGTCGCGGTTGAGCCCGCCGCACCCGTTGGTCAAGACGATGAGCTCGGCGCCGGCCGCCGCTGCGGTCCGGACCCCGTGCACCACGGCGTCGACCCCGCGGCCCTCGTAGAAGTGCGTGCGCCCGGTGAAGATCCCGGCCATCTTGCCCGCCGGTGTCGCGACGGCGCGCAGGGTGCCACCGTGACCGGCCACGGACGGTGCGCTGAAGCCCGGCAGATCCGCCAGGGCCACCTCGCCGACGGTCTCACCCAGGTCGTCGGCGGCGGCGGACCAGCCCGAGCCCAGCACCATGGCCAGATCGAGCCGGTTCAGCGCCAGTCGTTCCAGCAGCACCTGGGCGGCGTCGGTTGCGGTCGTCTTCGGATCCGGATCGGACGGCATTCCCGCACTCTAGCCAGCCGGCGCTGGCTGCGCTGGTGCTGCTGGTGGCGATCACCCACCGTCGGCGCTGTGCTCACCAACCGCTGGCGCAGGACCGCCCTCGCAACTCGGTCACGTAGTCGACCGGAGCGCCGGCCACCTCGGCGGCGTCGGCCAGGATCCCGAGGGTCCGGGCGCTGGGCAGGCCACCCTCGAAGTCGTTCAGCACGTAGACCCAGGCCGTGAGCTCGCCGTCCAGCGTCGCCACCCGGACCCGGACCTTGCGGTAGAGCCCGGAGTAGGCGCTCTCCCAGCTGTCCAGGGTCGTCTCATCCGCCTCGGTGACGTCGTAGAGCGCGACGTAGACCTTCGACTCGGGATCCTCGACCAGGGTCGGCAGGGACCCGTCCCAACCGTCGCCCCCGAACGTCAGCCGCCAGCCGGTCAGCCAACCCGTGCTCCGCAACGGCGAGTGCGGGCAGCGCGACGTCATCTGGTGGGGATCGAGGTTGCTCCCGTACGCGGCGTACTGCACGCCGAGGAGGTTACCGAACCTCGCGACGCTGAGCGTGGAGCCTGAGTGCCCTCGTGGAACAATGCGCGCGTGACCCGTGTAGTCATCATCGGCGGCGGCCCCGGCGGATATGAAGCGGCGCTCGTCGCCAGCCAACTCGGGGGAGAGGTGACGCTGGTCGACACCGA
>DATDBH010000189.1:0-15668 GCA_036524985.1 Microlunatus sp.
CGCTGAGCGTGGAGCCTGAGTGCCCTCGTGGAACAATGCGCGCGTGACCCGTGTAGTCATCATCGGCGGCGGCCCCGGCGGATATGAAGCGGCGCTCGTCGCCAGCCAACTCGGGGGAGAGGTGACGCTGGTCGACACCGATGGTCTGGGTGGTTCGGCCGTGCTCACCGACTGCGTGCCCTCCAAGACGTTGATCGCCACCGCGGAGGTGATGACCGGGGTGGCGGAGTCGACGGAGCTCGGCATCCGGTTCGGTGGCAAGGACGCGCTGGACGCCGAGACCGTGGTCCACGTCGACCTGGCGGCGGTGAACCGGCGCGTGCTCGAGCTGGCCGATCGGCAGTCGGTCGACATCACCGATCGGCTGACCGACCAGGGGGTGACCATCCTCCGGGGCCGCGGACGGCTCGACGGCAAGGAGCGCGTGATCGCCGAGACCGCCGAGGGCGACATCGCCCTGGACGCGGACGTGATCCTGATCGCGACCGGAGCCCACCCCAGGGTGCTGCCCGACTCGCTGCCCGACGGCGAACGGATCCTGACCTGGACGCAGGTGTACGCGCTGCAGGAGCTGCCCGAGAAGCTGATCGTGGTCGGCTCGGGTGTCACCGGCGCCGAGTTCGCCAGCGCGTACGACGCGCTGGGCGCCGAGGTCGTGCTGGTCTCCTCCCGGGACCGGGTGCTGCCGGGTGAGGACGCCGACGCGGCGCAGGTGCTCGAGGACGTCTTCCAGCGTCGTGGTCTCACGGTGCTCTCGAAGTGCCGGGCCGAGTCCGTGACCCGCGACGGCGACCGGGTCATCGTCCGGCTGAACGACGGCCGCGAGATCGTCGGCTCCCACTGCCTGCTCGCCGTCGGCTCGATCCCGAACACGGCCGAGATGGGACTGGTCGAAGCGGGTGTCACGCTCGACAAGGGCGGCTTCATCGTCGCCGACAAGGTGTCGCGGACCTCGGCGCGCGGCATCTACGCCGCCGGCGACTGCACCGGCGTGCTGATGCTGGCGTCCGTCGCGGCCATGCAGGGCCGGATCGCCATGTGGCACGCCCTCGGGGACGCGGTCGCCCCGCTGGACCTGAAGATCGTGTCCAGCAACGTCTTCACGGCCCCGGAGATCGCCACCGTGGGCATGAGCCAGGCGCTGGCCGACGTGGCGGTGCCGAAGGTGGCCACGGTCAAGCTGGCGCTGCAGGGCAACGCCCGGGCCAAGATGCAGGGTCTGCGCGAGGGCTTCGTCAAGGTGTTCTGCCTGCCGGTGACCGGCATCGTGGTCGGTGGAGTCGTCGTGGCCCCGCGCGCCAGCGAGCTGATCTACCCGTTGGCCATCGCCGTCTCCCAGCGTCTCACCGTGGACCAGGTGGCCGGGTCGTTCACGGTGTACCCGTCCGTCTCCGGTTCCCTGGCCGAGGCGGCCCGCCAGCTCCACCTGCACGGCAACGACCTCGTACCCAAGGAGTGATCATGGGCTTCATCACCGTCGGCCAGGAGAACAGTGCCGATATCGACCTCGCCTACAACGACCAGGGCAGCGGCCAGCCGGTCGTCCTGATCCACGGCTTCCCGCTGAACGGGGCGTCCTGGGAGAAGCAGACGCACGTGCTGCTGGAGGCCGGCTACCGGGTGATCACCTACGACCGCCGCGGCTTCGGCAGCTCCTCACAGCCGTCGGTCGGCTACGACTACGACACCTTCGCCGCGGACCTGGCCACCATCCTCGAGGTCCTCGACCTGACCGACGTCGTGCTGGTCGGCTTCTCGATGGGCACCGGGGAGGTGGCGCGCTACCTGTCCCGCTACGGCAGTGACCGGATCGCCAAGGCCGCCTTCCTCGGGTCGCTGGAGCCGTACCTGCTGATCACCGACGAGCACCCCGACGGTGCCGGGCCGCTCGAGTTCTTCCAGGGCATCTCCGACAGCGTGAAGAAGGACCGGTACGCCTTCTTCGCCGGGTTCTTCCACGACTTCTACAACCTGGACGAGAACCTGGGCAGCCGGATCAGCGAAGAGGCGGTCCGCAACAGCTGGCACGTCGCCGCGAGCAGTGGCGCGTACGCCGCCGCGGCCGCCCCGCTCACCTGGCCGACCGACTTCCGCGCCGACATCGACGCGATCACCGTGCCGACCCTGATCGTGCACGGCACGGCCGACAACATCCTGCCCATCGACAAGACCGGCCGGAAGTTCGCCGAGCTGCTGCCGGACGCCACCTACGCCGAGATCGAGGGCGCCCCGCACGGGCTGCTCTGGACCCACGCCGACGAGGTCAACGAGCACCTGCTCGGGTTCCTGGCGAACTGACCGCTCCTTTGGGCGGTCGAGCACAATCAACGTGTGACATCCGGGGTCGTCGTCGGCCCTCGAAACCACACGGTGATGTGACCGAGTCGGACCAGGAGGCCGCATGACGGTGGAGGCGGGCCGGATCAGGGTGCAGGCGAGCGGGTCGGGACCAGTGGAGTGGGCCGAGGGGCCCGCGGCGATCGCGGCCCTGGCCGAGCTGCTGCGTGAACGCACCTGGACTGCGCTCACCGGAGCGGGCGCTTCGACCGACAGCGGCATCCCCGACTACCGCGGACCGACGTCGATCCGGGCCACGCCGATGCAGTTCGCCGAGTTCGTGCGGTCGGCGTCTGCCCAGCAGCGCTACTGGGCTCGTTCCTACCTCGGGTGGGGTCGGATGACGCACGCCCAGCCCAACGCCGGCCATCAGGCGCTGGTGGACCTGGAATCCGCCGGTCTGATGGGGGTCGTCACCCAGAACGTCGACGGTCTGCACAGCCGGGCCGGCAGCAGGATGGTGGTCAACCTCCACGGTGAGATCGCCCGGGTGGTCTGTCTGGACTGCGGGGACCGGACGCGGCGGGCCGACGTCCAGCGGCGGCTGACCGAGCTGAATCCGGGACTGGAGGGTCAGCCCCCAGCCGAGCACGCCGAGCTGCGCCCCGACGGCGATGCGGTGGTGCAGGAGTGGCAGCACTTCGTCCTGGCCGACTGCTCGGTCTGCGGGGGACGGCTCAAGCCCGATGTCGTCTTCTTCGGGGAGTCGGCGCCCAAGGACCGGGTGCAGCTGGCCTACGACCTGGTCGACGCGGGCGAGGTTCTGGTCGTGCTCGGGTCGTCGCTGACGGTGATGTCGGGACTCCGGTTCGTCCGCCATCTGGCCAAGCAGGGCCGGGAGGTGGTGATCGTGAACCGGGGCGTCACCCGCGGTGACCCGCTGGCCACTGTCAAGATCGACGGTGGCTGCGCTGAGACCCTGGTTCCACTGGTCGAGGCTATCCGAAGCGAGTGGTGACTTCGAGCGAGCGAAGCGAGCGAGCCCGTTGCGAGCGGCCGTGAGCGGAGCGCCGAATCGATCTGGACTGACGATCGAGCGACACGCTTTTCGTCGCGAGGGAGGAGGGAAGAACGATTCCTCAGCGCGCAGGGAACAGCGAGTGACGACTACGCAGTTCAATCCCCGAAGATGTCGCCGAACATCTCGCCGAGGCCCTCGCCCAGGCCGCCGATGCCCTCCCCGATGCCTTCACCGATGTCGCCGATGCCCTCCCCGACCCCGGCGAACATGTTGCCGCCGCCGCCGAACAGGAACCCGCCGATCAGCGCGCCGGTCAGCAGGTCGCTGCCGTTCCAGCGGCTGTAGTAGCCCTGCGCCCACGGCGCGTACGCCTGACCGCCCTGCCAGTACGGCACCCGCTGGGCGCCGACCTGGACCGTCCGGATGTAGGGATCGGCACCGGCCAGCACGCGCTCGGCGTCGGCCGGGCAGGCGGGCACGGCCCGGAGCGCGCCGCCGGGCGGGGCCCACTCGACGTCCTGCGAGGACGGTCCGTGGGCGGGGTTGAAGAAGCAGGGCGGGCGCTTGGCCGGCAGCGGCTGCTGGTTGACGCGCGCCTTCACACATGCGATCGCGTAGCGGCCGTCCTCCAGGATCTCGGTGACGTGCTTGATCTCGTCGGGCACCCGCACCTGGTCCAGCGACAGCTTCGCGTTCTCGTACGCGTCCAGGGCCCGCTGATAGTCCTGCTGCATCGCCTCGTCGAGCGGATGACCGGACACGTCGGTGTCGAGCCGCTGGAGCTCCTCGCCGAACTTGGTCACGTCCTCGTCAGCGGCACGCTTCGAGGTGGACAGCTGGTTCTCGATCTCGGCCTGGTGCTCGTTCTCCCGCTGCTGAACCGCCTTGCGACGGTACAGCAGCGCGCCACC
The DNA here is from genome assembly GCA_036524985.1 of Microlunatus sp. Lineage (GTDB taxonomy): Bacteria > Actinomycetota > Actinomycetes > Propionibacteriales > Propionibacteriaceae > Microlunatus. Next base: position 4,210 of record DATDBH010000189.1, read on the forward strand.
GACCACGGCGGCGACGATGAGGAGGACCAGCACTTCAGTCATGGGCTCCAGTCTCTCCCGTCAGATCTGGACATCGGACCACCACGGGCCATTCTTACTCAGTTTTTTGGGGCTGCTGTGGGGGCTGTCGCGCGTCCACGATCGTCGGGGTCATGCGTCCACGATCGAGCACAGTAGCGAACCGCTGGTGACGGTGTCGCCCACCTCGGCGCTCAAGTCGGTGATCGTGCCCGACCGATGGGCGTTCAACGGCTGCTCCATCTTCATCGCCTCCAGCACGACCACCAGATCGCCCGCCTCGACCGCGTCGCCCTCGGCGACCGCGACCTTGACGATCGTGCCCTGCATCGGGGCGGTCAGCGTGTCGCCGGTCGCCCGACCCCCACCGTCCCCGGTGCGCCGTCGCCGCAGGGGTTTCCGGGCTGCGGACGGGCCGCCGAGGCCTGCCGGCAGGACGACTTCGAGCCGCTTTCCGTCGACCTCGACGACGACGCGGTTCTTCTCCGCGGGTGGGTCGGCGTCGCTGACCGGGCCGTCGTACGGCGGGATGTCGCCGGCGAACTCGGTCTCGATCCAGCGGGTGTGGACACCGAAGTGGCCACCGGTGGCGGTGAAGGCGGGGTCGTCGAGGACAGCCCGATGGAACGGCACCACGGTCGGCATCCCCTCCACCACCAGCTCGGCCAGGGCCCGCCGGGACCGGGCCATCGCGGTGTGCCGGTCGGCCCCGGTGACGATGATCTTGGCGATCAGGGAGTCGAAGGCTCCCGGCACGGCCATGCCCGTGCGGTACCCGTCGTCGACCCGGACGCCCGGACCCGCCGGCGACTGCCAGGCGGTCAGTGTCCCCGGGGCCGGCAGGAAGCTCCGTCCGGCGTCCTCGGCGTTGATGCGGAACTCGATCGAGTGGCCGCGCGCGGGCGGATCGTCGAAGCCGAGTGGCTCGCCCTCGGCGATGCGGAACATCTCCGCGACAAGATCGAGTCCGGACACCTCCTCCGACACCGGGTGCTCCACCTGCAGCCGGGTGTTGACCTCGAGGAAGGAGATGGTGCCGTCCTGCCCGACCAGGAACTCGCACGTGCCGGCTCCCACGTAGCCGGCTTCGGTCAGGATGGCCTTGGAGGCGGCGTACAGGCGATCGTTCTGCTGCGGCGACAGATACGGCGCGGGCGCCTCCTCGACGAGCTTCTGGTGCCGGCGCTGCAGTGAGCAGTCACGGGTCGACACCACCACGACGTGGCCGTGGGTGTCGGCCAGGCACTGGGTCTCCACGTGTCGGGGCCGGTCCAGGTAGCGCTCCACGAAGCACTCCCCACGACCGAAGGCACTGACCGCCTCGCGGGTGGCGGACGCAAAGAGATCCGGGATCTCGACCAGCTCGCGGGCGACCTTGAGCCCGCGTCCACCACCTCCGTACGCGGCCTTGATCGCGATCGGCAGCCCGTGCTCGGTCGCGAACGCGAGGATCTCGTCGGCGTCGGCGACCGGCTCGGGGGTGCCGGGAACCAAGGGGGCTCCGACCTTCTCCGCGATGTGGCGGGCCTTGACCTTGTCGCCGAGGGCCTCGATCGCCGAGGGCGGCGGTCCGATCCAGATCAGACCGGCGTCGATCACGGCCTGGGCGAAGGCGGCGTTCTCAGCCAGGAACCCGTAGCCGGGATGGACCGCGTCGGCACCGGATCGCTGAGCCACCGCGATGATCTTGGCGATGTCCAGGTAGCTGTCCGCCGGGGTCGCACCGCCCAGCGCGTACGCCTCGTCGGCGAGCTGGACGAACAGCCCGTCGGCGTCGGGGTCGGCATAGACGGCGACGCTGCCGAGGCCGGCGTCCGCGGCCGCCCGGATGATCCGGACGGCGATCTCCCCCCGGTTGGCGACGAGCACCTTGCTGATGGGCACGGGGGGAGCATAGTGCTCGCTCACGCGCGGGGGCGCCCCTGCGAATGCTGGGGCGCCGGGGTGAACCGGACCGTCGCGCCCGGCCGCAGCTGCCCCGCGTGATCGGCGTCCTGTCGGGTCAGCACCGCGATCACGGGGTAGCCGCCGGTGACCGGGTGATCGGGTCCGAAGATCAGCGGCTGCCCCGACGACGGCACCTGGATGGCCCCGCACACCATCGCCTCCGAGGGCAGCTCCGCGGTTCTCGACCGGACGAGCTCGGGCCCGTCGAGGCGGGCGGCGACCCGGTTGGAGTCACCCGACACCTGCCAGTGGGCGGTCAGCAGCGTCCGCCAGGCGTCGTCGGTGAACCAGTCGCGCCGGGGCCCGGGCAGCACCCGCAGGGTCGTACGGGGCCGCTCCACGGGGGCCAGATCGGAGCCCGGCAGCGGCTGCCGCGGCACGCCGACCGCGAGCTGCTGACCGGGCGCCAGCGCCGGCGGTCCGAGGCCGGACAGCACGTCGGTCGAGCAGCTGCCCAGCGTCTGGCGGGCCCGGAAGCCACCGCGGACCGCCAGGTAGCTCCGGAGGCCCTGCGCCGGCGCCTCGATCTCCAGCGTGTCCCCGGGGCGCAGCGGGAGCGAGGAGTGCGACCAGCCCCGGCTGGCGTTGACCACGACGGAGGTCGGCGCGCCGGTCACGGCGACCCAGTGGAACGCCCGCGCGGACACGCGCAAGCCGCCGAGCAGGCACTCGATCGCGGTCTCGCCCTCCGGGTTCCCGACCAGCCGGTTGGCCAGCCGAAGAGCCGCCCGGTCGGCCGCACCCGACGGGGACACGCCCAGGTGCGCGTGGCCGTACCGCCCCAGATCCTGCAGCAGCGCCTGGGGCCCCGTCCGGTCCACGACCAGCACGTCAGGCGCCCTGGTCGACGAAGCGGACGGTGGTGCCGGGCTGCAGCAGGGCCGGCGGGGTCCGGTCGAGGTCCCACAGGTTCTCCGTGGTGTGCCCGATGAGCTGCCAGCCACCGGGACCCCGGCGTGGATAGACGCCGGACCAGACGTCGGCCAGCCCGACGGCCCCGGCCGGGACCGAGGTCCGCGGCTGAGCACGGCGAGGCACCCGCAGCCGGACGTTCTCCCCGTGCAGGTAGCCGAAGCCGGGCGCGAAGCCGCAGAAGCCGACGGTCCACACCTGCCCGGTGTGTGCCCCGATCACCTCGCCGGTGGTCAGGCCGAGCAGCTCGGCCACGGCGCTGAGGTCCGCGCCGTCGTAGTGGACGCCGATCACCACCTCGCCGGTGTCCCGGTCGTCCGGGGTGACCGGCTCGAGGTCGAGCAGCTCGCGCCGGCGCTGCCGGCTCAGCGGCTGCGCCGTTCGTAGGAAGATCGTCCGAGCCCCGGGCACCAGCTCGAGGACGTCGTCGAGAGCGAGCTCCTGCAGCGCTCTGAGCACCCCGATGGTCTCCGTCAGGTCGGCGCACTCGAGCAGCAGCCCCTGCTCGCCGTACGGGAGCAGTCGCCTGGTCACCGATCCGCCGACACGAACGGTGCCGGTGTGACCCCGGCGGCGAGGAGCGCCGCCCGGACGGCGCCGGCCATGGCGACCGCGTCGGGCGAGTCGCCGTGCAGACACAGGGAGTCGGCGACTCCGGTCCGGGCGGCGTCGACCGCGCGCTCGGCGGCCAGGTCGAGATCGGTGATCATCGCGTCCGGAAGGCGGCGGTCGACCAGCCGCCCGTCGGAGGTGTAGTTGCGGTCGATGAAGTACTCGGTGACCGTACGCAGTCCGCGTCGCGCCGCGATGTCGAGGACGACGGAGCCGGGGAGTCCGAGCAGCGGCAGCCGATCGTCGAGGGACGTGACCGCGTCGACGACGGCGGTCGCCTGCTGCTCGTGCTCGACGACGGCGTTGTAGAGGGCGCCGTGCGGTTTGACGTACGCGACCGCGCCGCCGACCGAGCGGGCCAGCGCGTCCAGGGCGCCGATCTGGTAGATCACCGCCGCCGCCAGGTCATCCGGGGCGATGTCCAGAAAGCGCCGTCCGAAGCCGACCAGGTCCGGATAGCCGACCTGGGCCCCGATCACCACACCGCGCTGCACGGCGGACCGGCAGGTGCGGAGCAAGGAGGTGGGATCGCCGGCGTGGAAGCCGCAGGCCAGGTTCGCGCTCGTGATCATGGAGAGCATCGCGTCGTCGTCGCCCAGCCGCCAGTGCCCGAAAGACTCTCCGAGGTCGGCGTTCAGGTCGACGGGCACGGGGACATTGTGTCAGCGGGGCGGGAAAAGGTGTGGGGCCTCGGGGGAGTATGAGTCTCCCGAGGCCCCACGGTGGTGGCTCGAGTCCTGACGGCTCGTGCCGATCGGTCGGGACGTACGGTTCCGCCACAGCGTCAGGCTGTGTCGCCCTCGAGTCTCCCCTTGGGTGTGAACCTCGTCCTGGCGTCCGATCCGTACCTCCGAAGAGGTGCGTAGGAGATGTCTACTCCTCATCGTCGGCGTGGCGCAAGGGGTGTGCGGCAGCCAGTTCCGCCAGTCGCTAGGACGAGCGCTCGCGCGCTAGCCTGACGGTCGTGGAACCGGAGCCGGACACCAAGGACTGGACCTGGACGCTGTCGCGTCGCTGCGAGCAGTGCGAGTTCGCCGCGGGGGAGATCGCGGTCGACGAGGTGCCCGAACGGGCCTTCGTGGCCGCCGAGGAGTGGGTGGCCATCCTGCGCTCCAGCCCGGCCGTCGCCGCCCGGCCGCAGCCCACCGTGTGGTCCCCGCTCGAGTACGGGGCACACGTGCGGGACGTCTACCGGCTGTTCGACGAGCGCCTGGCGCTGATGCTCGCCGAGGACGAGCCGACCTTCGCCAACTGGGACCAGGACCGGACGGCCCTGCAGGAGCGGTACGCCGAGCAGGATCCGGAAGTGGTGGCCGACGAGCTCGAGGTCGCCGCCCTGTCCTTCGTCGCTCGGGTCCGCGCGCTGCGAGCCGACCAGCTGGAGCGCCGAGGGTTCCGATCCGACGGCTCGGAGTTCACGGTGACGACACTCTGTCAGTACTTCCTGCACGACGTGATCCACCATCTGTGGGACGTCACCGGACAGGGCGACGCGACGACCTCGCTCGAGCTCGGCTGACGTGTCCGGCTCCTTTCGGCTCGACGAGGAGCACGAGGACTTCCGCCGCGTGGTCGCCGAGTTCGCCGACGAGCGGCTGGCGCCGTACGTCGCCGACTGGAACGCAGCCGGAGGGCTGCCGCTGGAGGCGGTCCGGCAGATGGGTGAGCTCGGGCTGTTCGGGCTCGGCGGCCCGGAGGAGTACGGCGGCGCGGGTGACTTCACCAGCCTGTGCGTGGCCATCGAGGAGATCGGTCGGGTGGACCAGTCGCTCGGCATCACCCTGGAGGCCGGGCTGGGGCTCGGAGCCAACCCGATCGCCCGCTTCGGCACGGCGACCCAGAAGGAACGCTGGCTGCCCGACCTGCTGGCCGGCCGGACGTTGGCCGCGTTCGGACTGACCGAGGCCGAGGCCGGCTCCGACGCCTCGGCCACGCGGACCCGGGCCGAGCTGGTGGACGGAATGTGGGTGGTGAACGGCAGCAAGCAGTTCATCACCAACTCGGGCACCGCGATCACCTCGGTGATCACCGTCACCGCCGTCACCGGACGCCGCGACGACGGCCGGCCGGAGCTGTCCACGATCATGGTTCCGGCCGGCACACCCGGTCTGACGGTCGGACCGCCGTACGAGAAGCTCGGCTGGCACGCCTCGGACACCCACCCGGTGATCTTGGAGGACGTCCGGGTGCCCGAAGATCATCTCCTCGGTGCGCGCGGTCGTGGCTACGCGCAGTTCCTGTCCACGTTGGACGACGGGCGGGTGGCGATCTCGGCACTCGCCCTCGGCTGCATCCGAGCCTGTCGGGATCTTGCCCGGGACTACGCCCTGGACCGGCACTCGTTCGGCGGGCCGATCGGAGGCAAGCAGGCGGTGGCCTTCATGGTCGCCGACCTGGACGTGATGGCCCACACGGCCGGGCTGCTGGTCTACGCGGCGGCGCGGCTGAAGGACGACCAGGCGGAGCATCCCGACACTGATCCGGCCGAGCTGAAGCGCGCCGCGGCGATCGCCAAGCTCTACACGTCCGAGTCGGCGGTGACCGCCACCCGGTTGGCGACCCAGGTCTTCGGGGGGTACGGCTTCATGGAGGAGTATCCGGTGGCGCGGTTCTACCGCGACGCGAAGGTGCTGGAGATCGGCGAGGGCACCTCGGAGATCCAGCGGCTGCTGATCGCGCGCGGGATGGGACTGCCGGTGGAGTGAGGTCGGTCCAGCCGCTACGGTGAGTGCCCATGGCGGAGCAGACGACGGCGGAGGACGTGCCCACTGTCCTGGTGGTGATGGGCGTCTCGGGCACCGGCAAGTCCACCGTGGCCGGGATCCTGGCTGATCGGCTCGGCTGGGAGCTGGCCGAAGGTGACGACCTGCACCCGCTGGAGAACGTCGAGAAGATGCGGGCCGGGACGCCCCTGAGCGACGAGGACCGCTGGCCCTGGCTGGACAAGGTCGCCGCCTGGATCCGCTCGCACACAGACGCCGGTACGCCGGGAATCATCACCTGCTCGGCGCTGCGTCGGAGCTACCGGGACCGGCTGCGCGGGCCGGGGGTGGTCTTCGTGCACCTGGCCGGCACCCGCGAGGAGATCGCCGCCCAGATGTCGAAGCGATCCGGCCACTACATGCCGCTGAGCCTGCTGGACTCCCAGCTCGCGACGCTGGAACCGCTGGAGCCCGACGAAGCCGCGGTCGTGGTGAGTGTCGACCAGTCGCTGAGCGATGAGGCGGCCGAGATCATGGACCGGCTGGGGCTGGACGCGCGCTGAGCCCTCAGCACGGCGATCACGAGGGGCATCCGACTCAGTCGACGTCGGTGAAGTGCTCCACCCGCGGCGCTTCGGCGAAGTACGGTCCGATCGCCGAGCGCCAGGCCTTGAACCGCTCCGTCTCGCGGAAGTTCTTCTCGTGCGCCTCGACCGAGTCCCACTCGACCATCAGCACGAACCGCTTCGGTGTCTCGATGCCGCGCGTCATCCGGACCGACCGGCACCCCGCGGTGCTGGTCAGCTGGTCGCGGGCGCCGCGGTAGGCCGCCTCGAACCCGTCCGCGTCCGTCACGTCGATGATCGCCACCTCGAGAACCATGGGGCGATCCTAGAGGCCGGGCGCACCTACAGCGGCAGCTTGCGGAACAGCGGGCGGGGCACGTGCCGCAGGCCCGACATCACCGGTCGCATCGCCGCCGGCACCCAGATGAGCTCCTTGCGGTGCTTGACCGCCGACACCACCGCGTCGGCCACGTCCTCGGGGGTGACGGCCAGCGGGGCCTCGTCCAGGCCCTCGGTCATCTTGGAGCGGACGAAGCCGGGGCGGACCACGAGCACCGCGACACCGCTGTCGCGCAGGGCCTCTCCGAGCCCGAGGAAGAACCCGTCGAGACCGGCCTTGGTCGACCCGTACACGAAGTTCGAGCGTCGGACGCGTTCACCGGCCACGCTCGACAGGGCGACGATCTTGCCGTGCCCCTGAGCCCGCAGCCGGTTAGCCAGCAGCACCCCGAGGTGCACCGGGGCGGTGTAGTTGACCTCGATCAGCTCCAGCGCCTCGGCGGGATCGGTCCAAGCCCGCTCGGCGTCCCCGAGCAGCCCGAAGGCCACCACGGCGATGTCGATGTCGCCGCCCGCGAACGCGGCCTCGATGGTCGCCGCGTGCGATTCGGGATCCCGGGCCTCGAGATCCACCTCGGTCACCTCGCAGCCCAGGGCGGCCAGCTCGGCGGCAGCCTCGCCGCGCCGGGGTGTCGGCCGAGCCGCTAGCACCACCCGCAGGTGCCGACCGATGGCGTACCGCCGGGCGATGGCCAACGCGATGTCGGAGGTGCCGCCGAGCAGCAGCAGGGACTGGGGGTTGCCGACGGCGTCAATCACGGGGGGCTCCTGGGGTGGTGGTCGGGCGGGCGGGCGACGGGCCGGACCTCACAGGTCCAGCCGGCGCGACAGGTCGGAGGTGAAGACGCGACCGGGATCGACCCGCCGGCGGACGGCGAGGAAGTCGTCGAGCCGGGCGTACATCTGACGGAACGTCGACGCGTCCAGCCGTGAGTCCTTGGCGAGGTAGCACCGCCCACCGGCTCCGACGACCTGCTCGTCGAGGCTGGTGCAGAGTCGATCGAGTCCGTCCTCGATCGGCAGGTCCACGGTGAGCGTCCAGCCGGGCATGGGAAAGGACAACGGCGCCGCGTTGCCGGGGCCGAACCGCTTGAGCACGTTGAGGCACGAGAGGTGGCCGGAGCTGACGATCATCTCCACGCACCGTCGGAACGTCTCGTGCTCGTGGAACGGGACGACGAACTGGTACTGCAGGAACCCGTTCGGTCCGTACACCCGGTTCCATTCGGCCACGATGTCCAACGGGTGGAAGAAGGTGGTGATGTTCTGCACCTCGCCGACCCGGTGCTTCGGGGCTTTGCGGAACCACATCGCGCTGAACGCCTTGGCGGAGGCGACGTTGACCATCCGGTTGGGGAAGACCTCGGGAATGGTGCCGAAGGCGGGCGCGGCGAACCGCAGCGGCTCGGTGCGCAGCTTGGCCGGCAGGTCGGAGAGGTTCGCCTTGTTGCCGCGGGTCAGCACCGCGCGACCCAGGTGCTTGCCGCGGGTGACCGCGTCGAACCAGGCCACCGAGTAGGTGTAGTTCTCGTCCCCCTCCGTCATGGCCGCCATCAGCTCGTCCAGGTCGCCGCAGCGCTGGGTGTCCACGGTGAAGTAGGCGGTCTCGGTGCGCTGCACGGCGACCGTCGCCCGCAGGATCACCCCGGTCAGCCCCATCCCGCCCACGGTCGCCCAGAACAGCTCCGGGTCGTCACCGTCCGGTCCGACGGTGCGGATCTCCCCGTCCGCGGTGAGCAGGTCCAGGTCGCGGACGTGGTTGCCGAAGCTGCCCTGGGTGTGGTGGTTCTTGCCGTGCACGTCGGCCGCGATCGCCCCGCCGATCGTCACCTGGCGGGTGCCGGGCAGCACCGGGACCCAGAGACCGAACGGCAGCAGCGCCTTCATCAGGGCGTCGATGCTCACCCCCGACTGCACGCTGACCGTAGGCACGTCGCCCTCGGCGTCGACCTGCAGGATCTTGTTCAGCCGGGTCAGATCGAGGGTGGTGCCACCGGCGTTCTGGGCGGCGTCGCCGTACGAGCGGCCGAGTCCGCGGGGGACCACACCTCGGCCGCCGGCGTTCCGGAGGGCCGAGACCGCGCCGGCGATGGTGTCGATCCGGGCCAGATGCGTTCGACTGCCGGCCGCCCGACCCCAGCCGTGCAGCTCGACCAGCTGCTGCGGAACCTGGAGCTGGCTCTCCACTGCGGGAGACGGCTGGATGCGGGTGCCGCTCTCGCCGCCGTCACTCACCAGAACACCGCAATCGAGATGGTGGCCAACCAGATCACTCCCAATCCTTGCAGTACGTGGTCGTGCAGCACGACGTCCTCGGGCTCGCCCGCCTGTCCGGCGTCCACCTCCAGCGCATACTGCAGCATGCCGAGGGTGAACGGCGCTATCGAGATCGCGGTCCACGGTACGCCGAGCGGCGGATTGAGGCGGTTCTCGAAGGCCCACAGGCTGTACGCCGTGACCACCAGCACGGCCGCCAGGATCCACACGAACCGCAGGTACGACGCCGAATAGCGATCCAGCGACTTCCGGGTGCCGGCGTCGGCGCCGACCGAGACGAGCTCGGAGTAGCGTTTGCCGGCCACCATGAACAGGGAACCGAACGAGGCGACCAGCAGGAACCATTGGCTGAGCGGCACGCTGACCGCCACCCCACCCGCGATCGCGCGCAGCAGGAAGCCGCTGGAGACGACCGCGAGGTCGATCACCGGCAGGTGCTTGAGCACGGTGGAGTAGAGGATCTGGATGACGACGTAGACACCGAGCGTGAGGGCCAGAGCGGCGTCCACGGCGTAGCCGAGGGCCAGCCCGCCCAGACCCAGCACGAGTGCCATCACCGCGGCCACCGGCGCGCTGAGCTCGCCGGCCGCGATCGGGCGGAATCGCTTCCTGGGGTGGAGACGATCCTCCTCGACGTCCCGGATGTCGTTGAGCAGGTAGACCGCGGAGCTCACCAGGCAGAAGGCGACGAAGGCGAGAGCCACGCCGCGCAGCACCTCGGGCCGGAACAGCCAGCCGGCGGCCAGCGGCGCCAGCACGACGAGGAAGTTCTTCACCCACTGGCGTGGGCGGAGCGCTCGGATGGGGGCGGGCAGCCGGCTCGCCGGTCGCTCGAGGGTCTCGGACATCGTCTGAGAGGCTATCCGGCTTGGCGGGTGTCGTGCGTCAGGTCGGAATCGCCTACCTAACACGAGTCCAGGACATCGGGGCCGGCCGACTAGGTTGGGCGCCATGTCTTCGGCTCGTCGGTGTCTGGTGGCGGTTGCCGGGGTGGCAGCGGTGTTCCTCGGAGGGTGCGGCGCCGCGCCCGGGCCGGTGGACCCGACGCCGACAGGTGGTCCGAGCGCCGCCACCAGCCCTGATCCCGGTCCGTCGACCGCGAGCCCTGCCGCCTCGCCCTCGGCGCCGAGCCCTGCCGCCTCGCCCTCGGCGCCTAGCCCTGCCGCCTCGGTGTCCGGTCTCACGCTGCGTCAGCTCGGCTTCGAGAACGGGCCGCTGGACGAGTTCTCGCTGCCCAGCGATCTCAGGGTCTCGACCGCGGTGGATCAGCCCAACGTCGTGACCATCGTGCTGGCGCGACCGAGCCCGCAGACCGTCGAGGCCTACCTCCGGGCCACCCTGCCGGACGAGGGCTTCAGCATCGACGCCCGCGCCGACACCGGCCAGGCGATGACGTTCGCCGGTCACGGCTGGACGGGCGCGTTCACCGGCACCGGGGCGACGTCGGCGATCGTGCTGCGTCCGGCGTAGGTCTGCAGCCACTGTGCCGGCCGGCCCGATCCCGCAGGTCGGTCCAGGGCACCCCGAGGTCGGCCAGCAACCCCCTCAGCAGCGGCAGGCTGATGCCGACCACGTTGTGGTGATCACCCTCGATCCGGGTGACGTACGGGCCGCCGAGGCCGTCGATGGTGAACGCCCCGGCGACCAGCAAGGGCTCCCCGGTGGCCACGTACGCGTCGATCTCGGCGTCGTCGAGGTCGGCGAAGTGGACGGTCGTCGACGCGGTGGCCGTTCTGGTCGCACCGTCAGGAAGGCGTATGAGCTGGTGTCCGGTGTGCAGCACCCCACTGCGACCGCGCATCATCCGCCAGCGTTGTACGGCGTCGGCGGCATCGACCGGTTTCCCGAGACCCGACCCGTCCAGCTCGAGCAGTGAGTCACACCCGATCACCACCTGGTCGCTCCCGATGCCGGCAGTGTCGGCCGACAGCCGTCGGGTCGCGACCGCCTCGGCCTTGGCACGAGCGAGGGCGGCTACCAGGTCGGGCACGCTGTCGGCGTGGATGGTGTCCTCGTCGACTCCCGACACCTCTACCTCGGGGTTCAGTCCGGCGCTGCGCAGCGTGGCGAGTCGGGCCGGGGAGGC
>DATDBH010000190.1:0-21355 GCA_036524985.1 Microlunatus sp.
GGTGACGGCGACAACCAGAAGAGACAGGGCGACCGCGCGGAGGGGGCGCCCGATGCGTCGACGATCCGATGCGGTCGGCATACTGCGGAGCCTAGAACCCACCGCACCGGCGTTGTGGTGCGGGTCACACAATCCCCCAGCGTGAGGTTCCGCTCATGACCGACCACTCCCTCTACCTACTACGACACGCGAAGTCATCCTGGGACGTGCCGCTCCGCGACCCCGAGCGGAGCAGCGACTCCGGGCGGCTCCGGCACACCGAGCATCGCTCAGGTCTCCTGCACGAGCGTGACGCCGATCCGGATCGAGCGGTCCACCGTGGAGCCGCGGCGGACCACCGAGGTCGTCACTGTCGTCTCCGACGGCCGCAACCTGACGCCGGGCACCCGGGAGCAGACGGACTTCACCCTCCCGGTGCTGACGGCACCGGACGCCGTGACCACCATCGACGACGCGGCGACCACCAAGAAGATCGCCGACCTGATCGAGGGTTCCTCGAAGAACACGATCCTGCTCACTCGACCCGAACCCCCGGACACGGGAAGCGACGCCAACAAGCGTCCGTACAACGCGACCGGGACGTATGTGGTCTTCAACGCCTCCGGTCTGCTCAGCGCCGACGTGATCGTCGACTGCTCCGGCCAGGAGCAGCGCTGGCGTTTCACCGCGGAGGCCGACCCCACGGTCGGCACGATCAACTGCGCGGTCGAACCGCCCAAGGGCAACGCCGTCGCACGGCAGGTCTACGGGACGTTCTGCTGAACCACTCGGCTTCTGCCGAGATCAGGCGTCGCCGCCACCCTGGCCGCCACCCTTGCCGTCGCCGCCCTTGTCGCCCTTGCCACCTTTGCCGCCCTTGCCGCTCGCCGGCAGGCCGTCCCAGATGTCTTTGCACTCCGGGCAGACCGGAAAGCGCTGCGGATCGCGGCTCGGCACCCAGACCTTCCCGCAGAGCGCCACCACCGGCGTACCCATCACCATCGCCTCGGTGAGCTTGTCCTTGGGCACGTAGTGCGAGAATCGCTCGTGGTCGCCCTCGTCCACGCGGAACTCGGTCCGCTCGTCGAGGATCGTCTCCGCACCGGGGCTGAGCTGCTGCTGGGTCACGCCGCCAGTGTAGGAAGCCTGGCCCGTCCGCGGTAGCCACCAGCCGAGTTGTCAGCCTCGGTGGTCGCCCGAGCGACCACCGGATCTGACAAGGTGGCGAGAGAGTGGTGGGATGGGCCGGATGTCCGCCGACCAGCCCGAGCCGACGCCGCCGGCCCCCACGAGCGGCGCACCGGTCTCACGTCGTGCGCTGGCCATCGGCATCTGCACCACGGTGGTGGCCATCGCCTTCGAGTCGATCGCCGTCGCGACCGCGATGCCGGTGGCGGCTCGCGACCTGAACGGTTTCGACTACTACGCCTGGGCGTTCTCCGCCTTCGTGATCGGGATGCTGTTCGCCACCGTCGTGGCGGGACGGTTGAGCGACAGGATCGGTCCGGCCAGACCGCTCTTCGTGGGCATGGCGATCTTCGCCGTCGGCCTGATCGTGGCCGGTACGGCCGGGCACATGCTCCAGCTCATCGGTGGCCGGCTGGTCCAGGGTCTGGGCAGCGGGGTGATGAACACTGCGGCGTTCGTGCTGATCGCCCAGGCCTTCGATGCCCGGCAGCGGCCGCGGATGTTCACCTACATCTCCACCGCCTGGGTGCTGCCGGCCTTCATCGGGCCACCCATCTCGGCCTGGCTGACCGAGACGCTGAGCTGGCACTGGGTGTTCTTCGCCGTGCTGCCGCTCGTGGCGTTCGGTGCCCTCGTGTCCACGCCCACGCTGCTCACTCTGATCAGGAACTTCACCCCACCCGCCGAACGGCCCGACCGGCAGAAACCGGCGCCGCTGTGGGCCGCGGGAGTCGTGGCCCTGTCCGCGGCCGCGATCCAGCTCGCCGGCCAGCGTCTCGATCTCCTCGCGGTCGGTCTCCTCGTCGCCGGGCTGGTCGGGCTGGCGCTGTCGCTGCCCCGGCTGATGCCGCCCGGGTTCCTGCGCTGGCGACCGGGACTGACGGCGGTGATCTGGGTTCGGGCGCTGCTCCCGGGCGCCTTCTTCGGGGCCGAGGCCTTCCTGCCCCTGATGCTCGTCGAGCAGCGGCACGTCCCGCTGGTGGTGGCCGGGGCGATGCTCACCGTCGGCGCGATCGGCTGGACGGTGGCGTCCTGGCTGCAGTCGCAGTCCTGGGTACGGGTCCGTCGGGACCGGCTGATCACGTACGGCACCCTCTCGGTCTGCCTGGGGATCGCCGTCTGCCTGGTCGCGGCCCTGCTGCCGGGACTGTGGTTCGGGATGGTCGGCGTGGGGTGGCTGTTCGCCGGGTTCGGCATGGGACTCGCCACGGCCAGCACCGGCCTGGCCGTGATGACCCTCACCGCGGCGTCCGACCAGGGTCGCAACGGGGCCTCGCTGAACGTCGGCGACGCCCTGGGCTCCGGGCTCTTCGTGGGTCTCACGGGGTCGATCTTCGCCGCGTTGCACGACACCGGTGACCTGTCGCTGACCTTCGGGGCGCTGCTCGCCGCGATGATCGTGGTGTGCCTGGCGGCCACGGCGAGCTCGCTGCGGATCGGCCCGGTGCGCAACGACTCGGCCTACCACTGAACGGATGGGAAGGTCGCGTGGCGGGTGCCCGGATCCGTCGGATCGCGCGACTACACTCGCGCCGGTGAGTAGGCCCAGTTCATCCCGCCACGCGACCGAGCTCGCGATCACGGGGCTACCACCGGCCTTCCCGGATCGGGCCGCCTGGGGCACCGCGACCAAGCTGCGGGCCTGGCAGACGGCCGCTCTGCAGGAGTACTTCGACACCCCCCGCAAGGACTTCCTGGCAGTGGCCACGCCGGGTGCCGGCAAGACGTCCTTCGCCTTGACCGTGGCCGCCAACCTGCTCGCCAAGCGGGTGGTGGACCGGATCGTCATCGTGGCGCCGACCGAGCACCTGAAGACCCAGTGGGCCGAAGCGGCCGACCGGGTCGGGATCGCCATCGACCCGCAGTTCGGCGTCCGGCAGGGCAAGGCGGCCCGGGACTTCAACGGGATCGCGCTGACGTACGCAGGGGTGGCCGCCAACCCACTGGCGCTACGGATCCGGGTGGAGGGCTTCAAGACCCTGGTCGTGCTCGACGAGATCCACCACGCTGGGGACGCGATGTCCTGGGGTGAGTCGGTGCGTGAGGCGTTCGATCCGGCGACCAGGCGCCTGATGCTGACCGGTACGCCGTTCCGCTCCGACACCAACCCGATCCCGTTCGTGCGCTACGAGCCGATGGGCGATGGGGGACTGCGGTCGGTGGCCGACTTCACCTACGGGTACGCGGAGGCGCTCGCCGACCAGATCGTGCGTCCGGTGCTGTTCATGGCCTACTCGGGCGAGATGCAGTGGCGGACGAGCGCCGGAGACGAGGTCAACGCCCGGCTCGGTGGTCCGATGACCAAGGACCTGGCCGCGCAGGCGCTGCGGACCGCCCTGGATCCGCACGGATCGTGGATCTCCGCGGTGCTGCAGGCCGCCGACACCCGGCTGAGCGAGGTGCGCAGCCACATGCCCGACGCCGGCGGGCTGGTGATCGCGACGGACCAGACGAGCGCGCGGGCGTACGCGGACCTGCTCAAGGCCATCACCGGGCAGAAGCCGGCCGTGGTGCTGAGCGACGACTCCGGATCCGGCAAGAAGATCACCGCCTTCGCCGAGGGCGACCAGCGCTGGATGGTGGCGGTGCGGATGGTCTCCGAAGGGGTGGACGTGCCCCGGCTGGCCGTCGGGGTGTACGCGACGACCACGTCGACGCCGCTCTTCTTCGCCCAGGCGGTCGGTCGGTTCGTGCGGGCCCGGGCCCGCGGGGAGACGGCGTCGGTCTTCGTGCCCAGTGTGCCGCTGCTGCTCAGCTTCGCGGCGGAGATGGAACGCGAGCGCGACCACGTGCTGGCCGCGAAGTCCGAGCCGGACGAGGCCGCGCTGCTGGCCGCGGCGGAGCTGACCGAGACCGAGGCGGACCTGCCGGAGGGCACCTTCGCCGCCCTGGGCAGCGAAGCCGACTTCGACCGGGTGGTCTTCGACGGCGCCGACTTCGGGCTGACCACGCAGTCCGGCAGCGCGGAGGAGCAGGACTATCTCGGCCTCCCGGGCCTGCTCGAGCCGGACCAGGTCAAGGACCTGCTGCGCCGTCGCCAGGCCGACCACGCCAGCCGCGCCCCGCGCCCGGAGCACAGCGAACGCAGCACCCACCAGGTCCTCCGGGACCTGCGTAAGGAGCTCAACGGGCTGGTCGCCGCCTGGCACCATCGGACCGAGACCCCGCACGGCGTCATCCACGCCCAGCTCCGCAGCGCCTGCGGTGGACCTCCCTCGGCCGTGGCCAGCGCCGACGAGCTCCAGCAGCGGATCGACCACATCCGACACTGGGCTATCACCCGCTCCAAGGGCGCTTGATCTCCACAGCCGCTCGGCCCCGGCGACCGGCCGACGTCGCCGGTGCTGCACCACGCGCGAGGTTCGTCGAGGTCGGACCGTTCAGAGGCTGACGGCGATGACGATGCCCAGGAAGGCGGCGAAGACCACGACCGCCAGCACCGTCATCGCGATGTAGAAGGCCGAGGACCGCCCCGGCGGACGGGGTTCCGGCCGACCGGCCGGCGGGACCGGCGCAACCGGCGCAACCGGCGCGGTCTCGCGGTGTCGCTGCCGCTCACCTGCGCCGCTCGTCTCGACAGTCCGCTGCGGCCCGCCCGCCAGCTCGTCGGCGAGCTGGTCGAACGCCTCGGCCAGCAGGGCGGCGCTCGGTGGTCGTCGGTGCGGGTCGGTGGCCAATCCCGAAAGGAACAGCCCGTCCAGGGTGGCCGGCGCCCCGAGACGCTCGGCCAGCGGCGGCGGCCCGAGCTCGGCCGGCCGGCTCGTGAGGTCGGCGATGGTCAGCACCGGGAACGGCGGCCCGCCGGCGAGCAGGGCGTACGCCACCGCGCAGAGGGCGTAGACGTCGGCCCGATGGTCGACGGCTCCGCCGCCGGCCTGCTCCGGAGCCATGTAGGACGGTGTACCGACGACCATCGCGCCTGCGGAGGAGTCGAGCACCGATCGCGCCACGCCCAGATCGGCGACCACCACGGCGCGGGTGCCGTCGGGTCGGCTTGTCAGCAGCAGGTTGCCGGGCGTGACGTCGCGGTGCACGAGATGGTGGCGATGGAGGACCTCGAGGCCACGGGCCGCCTCGGCGCACAGCCGCAGCGCCTCGGTCGGGGCCACCCCGGAGCGACGGAGATCCTCCAGGGACCCGGCATCCAGGTAGTCCATGACGAAGTAGGGCCGGCCGTCGTCGAGGGCGCCGATGTCGTACACGTGCACGACCCGGCGGTCGCGGATCCGGCGCAGGAACTTGGCCTCGGTCAGGAAGCGCTCCCGGATGGCCGGGTCGGCGGACCAGTTGTCGGCCAGCACCTTGATCGCCACGTCGACGTCGAATTCGGTGTCGCGGCCCAACCACACGCTCGCGAAGGCTCCGGCCCCGAGTCGGCGGGACACGGGGTAGCGCCCGATCGTGGCCGGACTGCCCGGGGTGGTCGGGATCATCAGTCCGCCGCCGCAACCAGCGGCCCGGTCCGGTAGGGGATGGCCTCGGACAACCCGATCAGCGTCGACGACCGGACCACTCGGTCCTCGCTCACCATCAGGTCGATGACCCGCTGCAGGTCAGCGTTGCTGTGCGCGACGATCCGACACCAGAGGTCCCCGCTGCCGGTGATCGTCCAGCACTCCAGCACCTCGGGGATGTCCTCGAGCCGGCGGGTGAGAGCCTCCCGACCGGAGTGCTGGGCGATCTGGATGGTGACGAAGGCGGTCACGCCGTACCCGATCGCCGCCGGCGAGATGTCCGGGCCCCAGCCGGTGACCACCCCGGTGCGCTCCATCCGGTCGAGCCGGGCCTGGATGGTGCCCCGGGCCACGCGGAGCCGACGGCTCGCTTCCAGCACGCCGATCCGCGGCTCGGCGGCGAACAGGGCCACGATGGCGCGGTCGAGGCGGTCGAGTGTGACGGGTGTCTCAGTGGTCATGCTGTCCTCCGCCTCCGATGCAGCTCGCGGCCCGGTGATCAGGTTGTCCAGTCTGTCATGAGCTGATTGCGCAGATTGTCACGTCTCCGCATCCTCATCGTATGACCGATGTGCTCACCGATGCCGTGCTGACCAACGAAGAGAAGCTCGCCCACCTCGACGCCGAGCAGCTGCGCCAGCTGGTCGGGCTGGTGGAGTACGACGCCTCCGGCGATCCGTTCCCCGTGACCGGCTGGGACGCGGTGGTCTGGGTGGTCGGCAACGCGACCCAGACCGCGCTGCACTACCGGACCGCGTACGGGATGCGGCTGGTCGCCTACGCCGGACCGGAGACGGGCCAGCGGGACCACAAGGCGTACGTGCTGACCTCCGGTGGCTGCCGGTTCGTGATCACCGGCGGGGTCGCCCCGGACAGCCCGCTGCTCGATCACCATCGCAGGCACGGTGACGGCGTGTCCGACATCGGCCTGGAGGTGCCCGACGTGGACGCCTGCATCGCCCACGCCCGTGCGGTCGGGGCGCGGGTGCTGGTCGAGCCGCACGATGTCTCCGACGAGCACGGCACCGTCCGGACCGCCACCCTGGCCGCGTACGGGGACACCGTGCACACCCTGGTCGACCGGTCGCGCTACACCGGCCCGTATCTGCCCGGTTTCGTGGCCTGCGACATCCCGGCGGAGAGCGAGACGCCGGTGTTCGTCGCGCTGGACCACGTCGTCGGCAACGTCGAGCTCGGCCGGATGGACGAGTGGGTGGACTTCTACCACCGGGTGATGGGCTTCACCAACATGGCCGAGTTCATCGGCGACGACATCGCCACCGACTACTCGGCGCTGATGAGCAAGGTGGTGGCCAGCGGCAACCACCGCGTCAAGTTCCCGCTGAACGAACCGGCCATCGCGAAGAAGAGGAGCCAGATCGACGAGTTCCTCGAGTTCTACGACGGACCCGGCGCCCAGCACCTGGCGCTCGCCACCGACGACATCGTGGCCGCGGTGGACAGGCTCCGGGCCGCCGGGGTGGAGTTCTTGGCCACCCCCGACTCCTACTACACCGATCCCGCCCTGCGCGCCCGGATCGGCGAGGTCCGCGTGCCGATCGAGACCCTGCAGAAGCGCGGGATCCTGGTCGACCGGGACGAGGACGGCTATCTGCTGCAGATCTTCACCCGACCGATCGGCGACCGACCCACCGTGTTCTTCGAGCTGATCGAGCGGCACGGGTCCCTCGGCTTCGGCAAGGGCAACTTCAAGGCCCTGTTCCAGGCCATCGAGCGCGAGCAGGAGCGCCGCGGCAACCTCTGATGGCGCTCCGCTCCCGACTTGTCAGATCCCGTGGTGGCTCGGGGAACCACGGAGTCTGACAAGTCGGCATTAGGTTGGGTGCGTGTCGTCTGAGATCCCCGTAGGTTCGCCTCCGGTTCCGCCGGGCCGCCATGCCGCGCCCAGCGGCTGGTACCCCGATCCGGTCAACCGGGCCAACGAGCGCTACTGGGACGGCTGGCAGTGGTCACGCACCACCCGTCCGAACGAGAGTGGGGCTCCGCCGCAGCCGACGCAGGCTCCCACCGGGCCGCCGTACGGGCAGCAACCCCCGCAGCAGCCGTACGGGCAGCACCCCCCGCAGTACCCGTACGGGCAGGCACCCCAGCCGACCCCCTACGCCGCGAACCCGCACCCGACCAAGCAGGTCCCCACCACCCAGGACGGCGTGCCGCTCGCGGGCTGGTGGTGGCGGGCGCTGGCCATCACGATCGACGCGTTGATCGTCGGGGTGGCGACCACCCTGCTGCTGCTGCCGATCTATCTCCGGCTCGCGAGTGCGTTGGGGGACTTCTTCCAGGCCACGCTGGAGGCGGCCCAGCAAGGCCGGCCGATGCCGCCGCAGCCGGACGTGGCCTCGCTGCTGTCCGGCACCGACCAGATGACCCTGCTGCTCGTGAGCTTCGGCGTGCACACGCTCTACCTCGTGCTGTTCGTCCGCTGGCGCTCGGCGACCCCCGGCAAGCTCGTGGTCGGTCTGCGCGTCGTGCCGGTCGACCGCGGTCGCAGCACCGAGAGACTGGGGTGGTCGACCTCGACTGTGCGTGCTCTGGTCTGGACGGTCCCGAACCTGCAGGCGGTGCTTCTGGTGATCCGGATCATCGACGTCTTGATGCCGCTGTGGAACCCCAAGCGGCAGGCGCTGCACGACCTGGCGGCCAAGACACAGGTGGTCAAGATCAGGTAGCCCGTGGAGGTGGATCTCTCACCGACATCGGTGAGGAAGCCACACCCAGTGGCGTGTCGCCCCCTGTCTCTTGGGTTTCGCGACGCCCAGCCACGCACCTCGCTGCGTTCTCCTCGGTCGTGATACGACTCGGTATCCCTTCCTCGTCGGCCTGCGATGCACGCACCTGAACGCCGCGATTCCCCGAGGAACAGGGGCGACTCGCCACTAGAGTGCCGGTGCGGGCTCGATCAGCCCGGCCACCTCACCCAGCCGGATGAATCCGCCCGCGGCTCCGGGCGCCCGACCGCGGAGCACCACCTCGTCGCCATCGGCCAGGAACGTCCTTTCCTCGGCGCCGAGCAGCAGCGGCTGCGAGCCGTTCCAGGTCAGCTCCAGCAGCGATCCGCGCTGGTCGAAGGACGGGCCGGAGATCGTCCCCGATCCGAGCAGGTCCCCGGTTCGCAGCGAGGCGCCGTTGCTGGTCAGGTGGGCGACCAGCTGGGCGGGGGAGTAGTACATCGCGGCGTACGGGCAGGTGCTGATCAGGTAGCCGTTCAGCCAGACCTCGACGTCGACGGCGTAGCCACTGAGGTCGCCGCGCAGGTAGTCCAGCAGCGGTGGATCCTGCGGCGGCAGCGGTCGGCGAGCCGGCTCCAGCGCAGCCAGCGGCAGCACCCAGGCCGAGATCGAGGTGGCGAAGCTCTTGCCCAGGAAGGGACCGAGCGGTACGTACTCCCAGGCCTGCAGGTCCCGGGCCGACCAGTCGTTGAGCAGGACGACCCCGAACACGTGGTCGGCGAAGGCGTCCACCCCGACCGGGGTCCCCTGCCGCGAGCCCACCCCGACCACGAAACCGAGCTCGGCCTCGATGTCCAGCCGACGGCTCGGTCCGAAGGTCGGCGTGGCCTCCTCCGGAGCCTTCTGCTGACCGTTGGGCCGCACCACCGGGATCCCGCTCGGCACCACCGTCCCGGCCCGGCCGTGGTAGCCGATCGGTTGGTGCTTCCAGTTCGGGGTCAGCGGCGGACCCCCGGGTCGGAAGATGGCACCGACGTTGGCGGCGTGATGCTCGCTGGCGTAGAAGTCCACGTAGTCGGCCACCTCGATCGGCAGGTGCATCACCACGGCGTCCAGGGGCAGCAGATGGGGCTCGATGATCTCCCGTCCCGAGTCGTCGTCCAGCAGCGACTGCAACAGCTGCCGTCCCTCCGCCCAGACGTCCGGGCCGAGACTCATCAGGGGATTCAGGCTGGACTGGAGGAACACCTCGGCGTCCCACCCGGACGCCTCGCCCATCGCCGCCAGATCCAGCACTCGGTCTCCGATGGCCACCCCGACCCGGCGTCCGGCGTCGGCGGTGGAGAAGATCCCGTACGGCAGCTCATCGACCCCGAAGGGTGCACCCGGGGCGACCTCGAACCAGCTCATCGGGCGTCCTCGGGGTCACGGAGCAGCCCGAGGCTGACCAGGTCGGCGACCGGCTCGCCGACCCCGCAGCAGCCGAAGCTGTGGAACCGTCGGCGGACCCGGGTGACGGCCGGTTCGTCCCATCCCTGCAGGGCGGTGAAGATCCGCCCCGGGTCGTCCAGCCGCAGCAGGTCCACCGCTGCCTCGGTGCCGGCGCCGTCGATCAGGGCCTCGATCGCCATCAGCAGGGTGACGAAGCCGTGCTGGTGCAGGGTCGCGCCGGACTCCGCGGTGACTCGGTTCGGCCACGCCCGGTGCAGACCCGCGGTGGCCTTGAACGGCAGATCGGCCTCGATCAGCTCCGACAGCTGCCGGGCGAGTCCCTCGGCGGTCGGGTACGCCTCGGGTTCGAGGCCGCCGGTACGGATCTTGCCGAGCAGGCCCGCGGCCTCGATCACCTCGACGGCGCCCATCCAGCCGGGGCTGTCCGGGAGCTCGACGAACACCGTCACCGCGTCGGGATCGAGCTCCTCGGCGGCTGCCACCACCCGGGCGGCGTTGCCGGCCAGGTCATCGAGATCGCGCAGCCCGATCTCGGCCGCGACGACACGCAGGCCCGGCAGGTCGCGGCGGGCCAGGGCCACCAGACCACCGGCCCCGCCGGAGATCACCACGCTGACGGCCAGCTCCTCGCCGTCGCCCCGCTCGTCCCTCGCCGCACGGGACACCTGGGCCAGATCGGTGTCCGGCACCACGAGCGGGCCGATCAGCGGTCCGTACCAGGCGGCGTGGTGCTCCCGGTGTCGACGGACGGCGTCGGGCACGCTCGCGCGCCCGGGCGGGAACACGGCGGCATCGTCGATCAGTCCTGCGAACAGTGCGTCCATGGCGTCCACGTCTGCACAATAGGCCCGTGGTCGCCTACACCTCCGAGGACGTCGAGACACAGCTGGCTCGGCTGCGCCGTGCCTGCCTGGGGCTGCCCCAGACCTCGGAGCGTCCGAGCCACGGCGGACCCGCCTTCTTCATCCGGGAGAAGAAGTGCTTCGTGATGTTCCTCGACGATCATCACGAGGACGGCCGGCTGGCCATCTGGTGCGCCGCCCCGGACGGCGTCCAGGTCGAGGTGGTGGAGACCGACCCGGAGCGCTTCTTCCGGCCGCCGTACGTGGGGCACCGCGGCTGGCTCGGCGTGCACCTGATGACCGTCGGTGAGGCCGAGCTGACCGCGATCGTCACCGAGGCGTTCCGGACGGTGGCGTCGCCGACGGTTCTGCGGGAGCTGGACGCCGACTGACGCGTCCCTGGAGATCGCCCGGCCCAGCAGCCCAGGCAGCGGAAGCCTTCGCTGCTGCCCTGGGTGGCCGCGAACCAGCCACCGACCACGACCGGCAGCCCGCAGAGCATCGCGTACGCCAGGCTGAGGTAGCTCAGCAGGATCCGACCACCGCGGCTACTGTGAGGCGCATGGCCTTCTACCGCAGCGTGGGGGAGATCCCGCCGAAGCGTCACACCGTCTTCCGCCAGCTGGACGGCACGCTGTACGCCGAGGAGCTGATGGGGGAGGAGGGCTTCTCGTCGGACTCGTCACTGCTCTACCACCGGGGCATCCCGTCGGCCATGAGCGGTGCCGAGACGTGGGACCTGCCGGACCAGACCACGGTCGCGAACTATCCGCTGCGGCCCCTGCACCTGCGGCTGCCGGCCCTGTTCGCCGGCGCGGATCCCGCCCAGACCGACCTGGTCACCGGACGGGTGCTGGTGCTCGGCAACGCGGACGTCCGGATCAGCTACGTGGTCGGGTCCGCGGCCTCACCGCTCTACCGCAACGCGACCGGCGACGAGTGCGTCTACATCGAGTCCGGTTCCGGCACCGTGGAGACGGTCTTCGGTGCCCTGGGCTTCCGCGACCGGGACTACGTGATCATCCCGCGGGCCACCGTGCACCGGTGGCTGCCGGACGGGGCGGTGAAGGCGTACGCGATCGAGGCCAACTCCCACCTCGGGCCGCCGAAGCGCTATCTGTCGAGGTACGGGCAGCTGCTCGAGCACAGTCCGTACTGCGAGCGCGACCTGCACGGTCCGACCGAGCCGCTGCTGGCCGAGGGCAGCGACGTGCCGATCTACACCAAGCACCGGGGCCACGGACCGAGCGGCATCGTCGGGTCGGTCGTGATGGCCAGCGCGCACCCGTTCGACGTGGTCGGCTGGGACGGCTGCCTCTACCCGTACACGTTCAACGTCGACGACTTCGAGCCGATCACCGGGCGGGTCCATCAGCCCCCGCCGGTGCACCAGGTCTTCGAGGGCAGCAACTTCGTCGTCTGCAACTTCGTGCCCCGCAAGGTCGACTACCACCCGCTGGCCATCCCGGTGCCCTACTACCACTCCAACGTCGACTCCGATGAGGTGATGTTCTACTGCGGCGGCGACTACGAGGCCCGCAAGGGCTCCGGGATCGCCATCGGCTCGATCACGCTGCACCCCGGCGGGCACAGCCACGGCCCTCAGCCGGGAGCGGCCGAGGCGGCGATCGGCAAGCACTACTTCGAGGAGCTCGCCGTCATGGTGGACACCTTCCGGCCCCTGGAGCTCGGGCCCGGAGCGCTGGCCTGCGACGACGGTCGCTACGCCGGCAGCTGGGATCGTGCCCTGCGCCGGTGAAGCTCGGCAGAACGCCGGCCTCAGAGCGGGAAGCTGATCCCGGTCAGGCCCTCCGACGCGATCCACAGCTGCTCGGCCAGCTCGGGGTCACTGGCTTCGGGGGTCCGACCCACCAGCTGCGGCACACCGCGCGTCTCGGCGAAACCGCCCGGGCCCACGTAGGAACCGCCGGGTATGTCCTGGGTCGCGGCGAACAGGGTCGGCCAGGCCCCCTGGGCAGCCGACTGGCCGATCACCTTCGTCACCATCATGGTCGCCCGGTCGGCCCAGGCATTGCCGCTGTGGCCCTGCAGGTTGGTGCGGGCCCAGCCCGGGTGGGCCGCCACCGCGCGGACGTTCGAGCCGGCCGCGGTCAGCCGACGCTCGAGCTCCAGCACGAACAACAGGTTGGCCAGCTTCGACTGCCCGTACGCCGGCCACTGCTGGTACGACCGACGCTCCCAGTTGAGGTCGGTGAGATCGATGTGGCCCATCCGGTGCGCGCTGGAGCTGACGGTGACGACCCGGTCACTCAGGTGCGGAAGCAGCAGGTTGGTGAGGGCGAAGTGGCCGAGGTGGTTGATGCCGAGCTGGAGCTCGAAACCCTCGGTGGTGCGGTTGAGCGGCACGGCCATCACCCCGGCGTTGTTGATCAAGAGGTCGACCGGTCCCTGCCAGGCCTCGGCGAACGTCCGGACGGAGCTCAAGTCGGCGAGGTCGAGCGGCCGGACCTCGGTCAGACCACCGAGCCGGGTCGCGGCATCGGCCCCCTTGGCCTGGTTGCGCACGGCCAGCACCACTCGAGCGCCCTTGTCACTCAGCGCCTTCGCCGCCGCGAAACCGATCCCGCTGGTCGCGCCGGTGATGATCACTGTGCGACCGGACTGAGAGGGGATGCTGTCGGTGGACCAACGTGTCATGGCCCCACCGTAGGTGCCACCCGGTAGCCCCGAAGGCGTCAGGCGGCTCGGGCCACGATCAGGACGGGGGCGAGGAGACCGGCGCGGGTGGCGGCCACGTTGTTGCCGATCCGCTCAGCGAACTGCGGCCCGAAAACCGCCATCGGACTGAGTCGCGCCGGTCCGGCCTGACCGGCCTGACCAGCCGGACCGGCCTGACCAGGCGGACCGGCGGTCTGGGCGGTGCGGTCCTCGGTCCGTACGACGGCGAAGCCGGCCGCCTCGAGGTCGCCGGCGTAGTCGTCCGGAGCGGCGACGAAGGACGTACGGCTGTCCTCGGCCCAGGGGAGCGGGTAGGGCAGATCGCCGTCGGCGACGCGCATCTGCTCGAACAGCGCGAACGTTCCGCCCTCGCGCAGAGCACGACGGACGTCGGTGAACACGGCGCGCTTGTCGGGGATGTTCATCCCGACGTGCACCATCATCGCCGCGTCGAAGGACGCGTCGTCGACACCCAGGTCGTCACCACCGGCGACCCGGAAGTCCACCCGGTCGCTCAGCGCGACCAGCCCGGTCAAGGACCGAGCGGTCGCCACGAAGTCGGGGGACAGGTCCACCCCGGTCACCACGCACCCGTAGTCGGCCGCAGCGATGCGGGCCGGACCGCCGATCCCACAGCCCACGTCCAGCAGGCGGGTCTGCGGCCTCAGACCCAGCTGGGTCTGCAGATAGCGGGTGGCGTCGGAGAAGCCGGCGTGCAGCTGGTCGACGGCGCTCAGGTCGTCGACGGTGAGGTGGTCCAGGTCGACCCCGGCGGCGGCCAGGCCGGCGAGGATTCCCGCTTGCAGGTCCTCCCCGCCGTAATGCTGACGAACCAGATCCGCGACGTCCACAGCTACCCCCTCGGCAGACGATGACCCCTGCGGCGGACTCTACGCCCGCGGCGCGATCACGACACCCGCCACGGGCAACCTCTCGACCAGGTCGACGATCCGGCGATCGGCTCACACCCTCGACGCGTACGGGTTGTCGAGCCGCCCGTGCTCATCCAGGTAGGCGGTCTCGATCACCGGCTCACCGCGCGACATCTTGAGTGCGTCCAGCGGCAGCTCCCGGCGGGATCGGAGATGGCGCTCGCGAGCGGTGTCCAGGGACTCCTCGCCGACGATGGTGCCCTTGGTCACCAGGGGCACCAGCAGATCGCGGTCGTTGTGGTCGCCGGTCGGTGGGGAGCCGATGCCGATCAGCTCCAGCTCGGCGATCCCGGCATCGCTCAACCGGCGCAGGGCGAACTTGCGGCCACCCACACTGGCCTTGTCGGTGCTCTTCTTGGCCACCGAGACCAGCGGGGCGCCCGGTTCGTCGGTGTCGGCTCGCGCCACCAGCTTGTAGACGAAGCCGCAGGTGGGGTGCCCGCTGCCGGTGACCAGGGCGGTGCCGACCCCGTAACCGTCGACGGGGGCGCCGGACAGGGCCGCGATGTTCCACTCGTCCAGGTCGGAGGTGACGATGATCTTGGTGTGGGTGGCACCGAGGGAGTCCAGCAGCTCGCGTACCTGGGTGGCCAGCAGCGCGAGGTCGCCGGAGTCCAGCCGGACCGCGCCGAGACGGCCGCCGGTCAGCTCGATGCCCGTACGGACGGCGTTCGTCACGTCGTAGGTGTCGACCAGCAGAGTGGTGTCCTCCCCCAGAGCGGCGATCTGCGCGCGGAAGGCCTCCCTCTCGTCGCCGTGCAGCAAGGTGAAGGAGTGGGCGGAGGTGCCTCGGGTCGGCACCCGGTAGCGCCGCCCGGCCTCCAGGTTCGAGGTCGCCTCGAAGCCGGCGATGTAGGCGGCCCGGGCCGCGGCTACCGCGGACAGCTCCTGGGTGCGCCGCGAGCCCATCTCGATGCACGGACGGTCGCCGGCCATCGCGGTCATCCGAGAGGCCGCCGAGGCGATCGCCGAGTCGTGGTTGTAGATGCTGAGCAGCACCGTCTCCAGCACCACCCCCTCGGCGAAGGTGCTGTCCACGATCAGCAGCGGCGACCCCGGGACGTAGACCTCCCCCTCGGGATAGCCCCAGATGTCACCGGAGAAGCGGAAGTCGCCCAGCCAGTCGGCCGTGGGGGCGTCGACGACGTCGGTGTCCAGCAGGAAACGCAACGACTCCTCGTCGAACCGGAACGCCCGCAGCGCGCGGAGCGCTCGGCCCACCCCGCAGACCACGCCGTAGCGACGACCCGGCGGCAGCCGCCGTCCGAACAGCTCGAAGACGCTGTGCCGGTTCGCCGTCCCCGCCAGCAGCGCCGCGCGCAGCATGGTGAGCTCGTAGTGGTCGGTGAGCAGGGCGGTGGTGGGGATCTCACTCGGACCCCACTGGCTGGAGAGACTCACAGGGGTGAACCTAGTGGTCACGACCCGGGGGTTCGCCGGGGTGTCCTCCGCCCGGGCACGCACCTCGCGGCGTTCTCCTCGGTCGCGGTGCGACGCGGCATCCCTCCCTCGTCGGCCTGGCGATGCACGCACCTAGCTCGGGACACCCGCGACGACCCCCGGCCGCCATCCTTGGCCCGCGACGGGTTTCGGACTCGCCCGGGGAGTTTGCGACAATGGCGGGTATGCCCGAGACAGAGGGCGGGCAGGTGACGCCCGCCGGAAGCACCGCGGTCGCGGAGCGGCCCCTGGAGGACAGCGTCCTCGTCACGCCCTGGGTGACGATCGTCTGGGACGACCCGGTCAACCTGATGTCGTACGTGACGCACGTCTTCGTCACCTACTTCCACTACGGCAAGTCCAAGGCGCACAAGCTGATGCTGCAGGTGCACAACGACGGTCGCGCCGTGGTCTCCAGCGGGTCCCGCGAGGAGATGGAACGCGACGTGACCGCGATGCACGAGTTCGGTCTCTGGGCGACCCTCGACAAGGCAGACGCGTAGACGGTGGTGTGGTGAAGAAGTTCCGTCGCAAGAGTGGCGCCGCGGTCACCAACCTCAGCTCGTACGAGGTGGAGCTGCTGTCCTCGCTGGTCACCCAGCTGGTCGAGATGATCAGCGACGGGGAGCCCGAGACGTACGCGCAGCCGCAGTCCGACGACCCCTTCGAGCTGTGGGCGCAGGACCTGGCCAGCGACCCCGACCAACCCGAGACCCACGAGGACCCCGTCCTGCAGCGGCTGTTCCCGAACGCCTACCCGCACGACGCCGCCGCCTCCTCCGACTTCCGTCGGTTCACCGAGCGCGAGCTGAAGACCAAGAAGGTCGCCGACGCGCAGGTGGTGCTGGATCGCCTCGCCGGCACCGATCTCGGCGCCGGCGACCTGCGCATCCCGCCCGAAGAGGTGCAGGCCTGGCTGCGCACCCTGACCAGCGTCCGGATCGCCGTCGCCACCCGACTCGGCATCACCGACGCGGAGTCCGCCCAGGAGCTCTCCGAGCTCGCCGACGACGACCCTCGCGCGTTCATGGTCAGCGTCTACGACTGGCTGGGCTTCGCCCAGGAAACCCTCATCAGCGCTCTGTAACGGGTCGCGCTGGCGGTGCTGTCGTCTCGCTGTTCGCTACGCGCTCGTGGCCGCTCGCGGCGGGCGGTCGTCAGCACGGAGTCGACGCTTGCCGCCAGCGCTCCGGAGCTTCCGCGTCTGCCCTCGATCCAACTTCGCTGGCGCTGCCACACACGCGGAGTCGAGATGGTGAACTCCGCTCGAGTTCGAACCCGAGCGGAGTTGGGCGGGGCGGGGTCTCCCATCCGGAGTCTGGTCAGCCGTCTCAGTCCTTGGCCGACCGCCCTACGCTGGCGGGCGTGTTGCGGATCTCTCAGGCGTACGTCGATGCCATCGTCGCCCACGCTCGGCGTGACTTCCCCGACGAGGCGTGCGGGATCATCGCCGGGCCGGAGGGCTCCGATGAGACCGCGCGACTGATCCCGATGACCAACGCCGACCGGTCGCCGACGTTCTTCCGGTTCGACCCGGCTGAGCAGCTGGCGTTGTACAAGGAGATGGACGCCAACGGCGAGGAGGTTGTCGTCGTCTACCACTCGCACACCTCGACCGAGGCGTACCCGTCGCGGACCGACATCGCCTATGCCGCGGAGCCGCAGGCGCACTACCTGCTGGCGTCGGTGGCCGAGACCGGGGCCGACGAGGGCCCGGCCGAGGTGCGCTCGTACCGGATCCTGGACGGCGTGGTCACCGAGGAGGAGATCGAGATCACGGGCAGCGAGCCGACCCGCTCGGAATAACGACAGCCGCCGCAACGGTTGTCACACGAGTACAGCGACAGATCGACCCACCGGCTCCCGACAGCGCCGGCGGACTGACCGAGGAGACGACGAACGTGGCCGTTGAAGTGAGGATCCCCACGATCCTGCGGACCTACACCCAGGGTGAGAAGGCCGTCCAGGGCGACGGGTCCACGCTGGCGCAGGTGATCGACGACGTCGAGGGGCGCTACCCGGGTCTGAAGGCGCGGCTGGTCGACGAGGCCGCGCTGCGCCGCTTCGTGAACGTCTACGTCAACGACGAGGACGTCCGGTTCACCGGTGGCCTCGAGGCGCCGACCGCCGACGGTGACGTCGTGGTCGTGCTGCCCGCCGTCGCCGGCGGCTGATCCGCACGTCCGAGGACAGCTGACAGCGTGCGCTACGACTCCCTGGCCGACTCGGTCGGCCACACCCCGCTCGTCGGCCTCCCTCGGCTGTCGCCGGCCGAGGGCGTACGGCTGTGGGCCAAGCTCGAGGACCGCAACCCGACCGGCTCCATCAAGGACCGGGCCGCGCTGGCCATGATCAAGCGCGCCGAGGCCGACGGGACCCTCCGCGCTGGCGCCACCATCCTGGAGCCGACCAGTGGCAACACGGGCATCTCGTTGGCCATGGCCGCGAAGCTGGCCGGCTACCGGTTGATCTGCGTGATGCCGGAGAACACCTCGGTCGAGCGCAAGCAGATCCTGGCCATGTGGGGTGCGGAGATCGTCTCGTCGTCGGGCGCCGGCGGGTCCAACGAGGCCGTGGCGGTGGCCAAGAAGCTCGCCGCCGAGCACCCCGACTGGGTGATGCTCTACCAGTACGGCAACCCGGCCAACGCCGAGGCGCACTACCTGACCACCGGTCCCGAGATCGCCGCCGACCTGCCCGAGGTGACCCACGTGGTCGCCGGACTCGGCACCACCGGCACCCTGATGGGCATCGGTCGCTACTTCCGCGAGACCAAGCCCGCGGTCAAGATCATCGCCGCCGAGCCCCGCTACGGCGAGCTGGTCTACGGGCTCCGCAACATCGACGAGGGGTTCGTGCCCGAGCTCTACGACCCGCAGTACGTCGACTCGCGCTTCTCGGTCGGCTCCCGCGACGCGGTCCGCCGGGTCCGCGAGCTGCTCGATCGCGAGGGCATCTTCGCCGGCCTGTCCACCGGTGCCATCGTGCACGCCGCCCTCGCTCAGGGCGTCCGCGCCGCCAAGGCCGGCCAGACCGCCGACATCGTGCTGATCATCTGCGACGGCGGCTGGAAGTACCTGTCCACCGGTGCCTACACCAGCGACCTGGACTCCGCCGAGGACTTCCTGGACGGTCAGGTCTGGGCGTAGCACCGGCCACCCGTCAGGTCCCGAAGATCACCAGATCCTGGTCGGCGTCGAACTCCGAGCCAGGCACCTTCGGCAGACCGAGGACGTCCGTGGCGAGGTTCGCGAGCTCGCCGTTGCGGATGGGCTGAGGACCCTCGTACGTGGTACGAGCCGTGCCGGGGTCGCGGCGATCGTCGTTCAGGCCGTAGAGGTCTCGACCGGCCGGCACCCCGGGCCCCCAGGCGATGAACGGGATCTGGTAGTTCGCGATCTTGCTCTGGTCCGAGTGGGACGCACCGTCCCCCCCGTGGTCGGCGGTGAGGATGACGACCGTCCCTTGACGCAGGGCGGGTTGCCCGGCGATCGTGTCCAGCACGGTGCCGACGAGCCAGTCGGTCGCCCGGACACCGGCCAGGTAGCGATCGCTCATGAACCCGTCCTCGTGTCCAATCTCGTCCGGCAGGGCGATGTGCAGGAACACGAACCCCCCGGGTTCGGACTCCAGGTAGGTGTTCAGCTTCGCGACCAGGCGGGCGTCGTTGGTGTCGACGACGAACCGGTCGATCTTCTCCTTGCCGTCATCGGCGCCGACACGGTCGCGCGCACCGTGGGTGTTCCAGGTGCGTTCGTAGAGGGCGAACTTCGTCTTCGTGGCGAACAGCGCGGTCCGACCGCCACGGTCGTGGACGACGTCGAAAACGCTGGAGACGTACTCTCCGGCCGCCCTGTGCACGGTCCGTCCGGGCGCGTCCTGGTTGAAGGTGACCCCGTGCCCACCCCGGCGGTCGTCGATGCGTCGACCGGTGAGCATCCCGGTGTGGTTGGGCAGGGTGCGCGTCTGCTCACGCTCGGTGCGAGCGTCCAGCGTGGCGGCGCCTTCGGCCAGGAGTCGGTGAAACGCCGGAGCCCCGGAGGGACCCAGCATCGTGATCGCGGTGGGGTTGAGACCGTCGACCGAGATGGCCACCACGTGGGTGATCGGCTCGGACGGTGGGTCGGCCGGACTCGGGGTGGCCGGACCCGGGCCGGCCGAGCTCGCGGTGATCGAGCTGGGCTCCGGGCTGGACTGGGTGGGAGTTCGGCCGGACGGGGACTCCCCGCCAGGAAGCGACGAGGCACTGGCGGTCGGCGGTGCCGAGGTCGGCTCGGGTCGAGCGGCGTCGGGTGCCGGAGCGGCGCAGGCCGTCACCAGGAGGAGCAGCACCGTCGCGACAGCGGCGACACCGGTGTGGGTGCCGGCCGGGCGCCGCCCGTCACCGGGCACTCAGCCCTCCGGCGACCAGTACGGGTCGCGACCGGCCCCGGCCAGGACCCGGTCGAGGAGCGGTGCGCTCTCGGCGACCGGCAGCCGTGGCCCGAACAGCCCGGCGCGGGCGGCGGGCTCATCGGGGGTGTTGAAGACCATCACCCAGGACGCCTCGAGGTTGGCCTCGGCGACCTCGAAGGGCTGCTCGGTGGCGGCTGACAGGTCCCACCCGTGCACCACCAGCTCGTTGTTGGCCACGTAGCCGATGTCGGTGGCGGGCATCGTCACCCCTCCGACGGTGGTCTCGCCCTGCCACGCCTCCGACTGCTGCCAGGCCGCGACCAGCGCCTCCAGCCGGGCCGGGATCACCGTCCGCCAGTCGTCGGGCAGCACCGGGACGGTCTGGGTCGGCGGAGTGCTGGTGGTCGGTCCCGACACCTTCGCAGCGGCGTCGGTGAAGGCCTGCGCCAGTGTGGCGAGGTGAGCCAGCAGCGTGCCCACCGTCATCTCCGGGCAGGGTGTCGGATCGCCCAGCTGGTCGTCGGTCACACCGGCGACCAGGATGGCGATCTGCTCGGCGGGTTGGGTCAGATCCAGGGTCATGTGTAGCGCCTCCTCGTCGATGGCACGGTCAGCCTGCCATCCCCGTCCGACAGTTGCGTAGGCTGGCCCGCCGTGACCCAGCCAGCTGCGCGGCCCGCGGCCGCGCCCATCGGCATCTTCGACTCCGGGTTCGGCGGCCTGACCGTGGCCCGTGCGGTGATCGACCAGCTGCCGTACGAGGACGTGGTCTATCTTGGCGACACGGCCCGGGCGCCGTACGGGGACCAGCCGATCGCCGACGTCCGCGAGTTCGCCCTGGAGTGTCTGGACCACCTGGTCGACCAGGGTGTCAAGATGCTGGTGATCGCCTGCAACTCGGCCAGCGCGGCGGTCCTGCGGGACGCCCGGGAACGCTACGACGTGCCGGTGGTCGAGGTGATCATGCCGGCCGTCCGCCGGGCGGTGGCCGCCACCCGCGGTGGGTCGGTCGGGGTGATCTGCACGACCGCGACGGCCACCTCCCAGGCCTACGACGACGCCTTCACCGCCGCCCCGCACGTCGACCTGCTGACCCGGGCCTGCCCGCGCTTCGTCGACTTCGTCGAAGCCGGGATCACCGGCGGCCCCGAGCTGCTGGCCTGCGCCGAGGAGTATCTGCAGCCCCTGGGCGACGCAGGCATCGACACCCTGATCCTGGGCTGCACCCACTACCCGCTGCTCGCCGGCGTGCTGTCCTACGTCCTCGGCGACGGCGTCACCCTCGTGTCCAGCGCCGACGAGTG
>DATDBH010000191.1:0-36265 GCA_036524985.1 Microlunatus sp.
GCCGGCGACCGACGAGGCCCCCGCGAATCGTCGTGCCTAGAAACTGACACACATCTTGCAGATCATCTGACGGGCGGGTGCACCGATGTCGGTTCGTCGTTGACGGCCGGCTCGACCTGCCCGTCTTCCTGCCTCGCACTAGATCGCCGATCAGCTCGGCCACGCCCGACCGTCCATGACTCAGGACGTACCCATGGGATGAAAGATCCGCAAACTCCCGGCGATCCAGGGCATCGAGGCCGCACTCCGCCGGGCTGTCGAAGACCAAAGCAAGGGTAGAGCATGGGTTCCCGGGTTTAGCCGCCCGCAGTGAACTTGACTTTCCGGCCCCCGACTAGGACCTATGGTGCGCCGCGAGGGAATCGAACCCCCAACCCGCTGATTAAGAGTCAGCTGCTCTGCCAATTGAGCTAGCGGCGCGCGAGGAGAAACAGTAGCAAAGCGATCACCCTGTCGCTAATCGACATCGCCGGCAGGACCGGCTCGTGATCGGGATCACTCGCTCGGCGACCGTGTTCGGAACAGGGGTGACCACCGGCAGCCTGCGGAAAACTCAACCCGACCGGCGACGAGAGGGCGCGACACGCCGGTGAAGCGCCCAGTCGGGGTCACGTCGACGCGCCGAGCCGTTCGAGGTCGCCCTCACCGACCGATTCCAGCACAGCCATCGCGGCATTGTGGCCGCCCAGACCGCTGACGGCACCACCGCGGCGGGCTCCCGACCCGCAGAGCAGGATCGACGGGTGCCCGGTCGCCACGCCCCAGCGCTCGGCCGCCGTACCAGGCTCCTCATCGTCGGCCAACCAGGGCCAGTCGAGGTCGCCGTGGAAGATCTGGCCACCTGGCAGCCGCGCCTCTCGTTCCACGTCCTGCGGGCTCATCACCTCGATGCACAGATCGCCGTGGGCATCGCGGGCGATGCAGTCGACCAAGGGCTCGGCCAGCACCGACTGCAGCGAGGCCAGGGCCGCCTGCCGCACCCGCTCCCGTACCGCGTCGTGATCTTGATCGAACAGCCGCGCGGGCGTGTGCAGACCGAAGATCGTCAGGGTGTGGAATCCCTCCTCGCGCAGCGCGGGGTCCACGATCGACGGGTCGGTCAGCGAGTGGCAGTAGCTCTCGCAGGGCAGCGGATCGGGGATCCGGCCGGACGCCGCGGCCTGGTACGCGCGCTGCAGCTCGTCGTAGCCCTGGTGGAGGTGCAAGGTGCCGGCGAATCCGGTCTCGGGATCGATCCCGGAGCGGAACGCCGGCAACCGACGGAGCACGATGTTGATCTTGACCTGAGCGCCCTCGGGTCGCTCGCCGACCTCGCCGAGCAGACCGGCCAGCGTCACGGGCGCGCAGTTGGCCAGCACCGTTCGGGCGCTCATCACCTCACCGTCGGCGAGCCGGACGCCCACACCGCCGTCGTACGGTTCGAGTCCGACGACCTCGGCGCCGGTCCGCAGCTCGGCGCCCGCCGCCGAGGCGGCCGCCTCGAGTGCGGCCGCGACCGTGCCCATCCCACCCACCGGCACCTTCCACTCACCTGTGCCGTTGCCGACCACGTGGTACAGGAAGCAGCGGTTCTGCGCCAGCTCCGGGGAGTGGGCGCTCGCGAAGGTCCCGATCAGGGCGTCGGTCAGCAGGATCCCGCGTACGGTGTCGTCGCTGACCGTGCGCTCGATCAGCTCGCCGACCGGACGATGCACCAGGTCGCGCCAGAGGTCGTCGCCGACAGCCTCGCGCACGTCGGCGGCCCGGGGCAGGGGAGCGGTGAGCGTCGGTGCCACCACGGTGGCGAACCGATGCAGGTCGGACTCCAGCCGCTGGAACGCCGCGTACGCCTCCGGCCCCGGCCCGGCCGCGAACGAGTCCCGCGTCGCCTCGCCCGGCTGCCGTTCGACCAGCAGACCGCCGTCGCCCACCGGGGTGTAGGAGGCGATCCGCCGGGACCGCAGGTCGAGGTCGAGACCGAGATCGTCGATGATCCGCTGCGGCAGCAGCGAGACGAGGTAGGAGAAGCGGGACAACCTGATCGTCACCCCGTCGAAGATCTGGGCACTGGCCACCGCACCACCGAAGCGGTCACTCGCCTCCAGGATGGTGACGGACAGGCCCGCTCGGGCCAGATAGGCGGCGGCCACCAGGCCGTTGTGACCGCCGCCGACGATCACCACATCGTGATCCGGCGGGTTTCCACCTGACCCTTGTGTAGCAGGCATCGCGGGGTCAGTGGGTGCCTGGGGTGGCGGAGCAGCGCTCGATCTCCGCGGCGCTGAGGACCAGGTGGGTCGCCTGGGCGGAGTCGGTGATCGAGGCGGGACGCCGGGCGCCGGGGATCGGGATCACGTGATCGCCCAGCGCCAACTCCCAGGCCAGCACCACCTGCTGCGGGCTGACCCCGTGATCGGCGGCGATCGCGCCGAAGGCCTCGAACCGGTCGCCGACCTCGCGACCACCGCCGCCGGTGCCGCCCAGTGGGCTCCAGGGCAGGAACGCCACACCGTGCTGACCGCAGAACTCCAGCTCGTCGGTGCTGCAGCGGAACTTCGGCGAGAACTCGTTCTGCACACTGGCCAGACCGCCGTCACCGAGCACGTCGATGGCGACCTGGATCTCCTCGACGTTCGCGTTGGAGATGCCGATGGCGTTGATCTTGCCCTCGTCCTGGAGGGTCTTGAAGTGGCCGATCACCTCGCCGTAGACCAACCAGCGGTCCGGCCGGTGCCACTGGTAGAGGTCGATCTGCTCGACACCGAGGTTGCGCAGGGACTTCTCCACCGCAGAACGGAGATAGGCCAACGAGCCGTCCCGGCCCCAGGTCTCGCCCTCGCCGCGCGTGATGCCGCCCTTGGTGCCGACGACGACTCCGTCGAGACTGCCGCCGTAGGCCTTCAGGGCCTTGCCGATCAGCAGCTCGTTGTGTCCCATGGTGTCCCAGGACGGAGCGTAGATGTCAGCCGTGTCGATGAACGTGACGCCGGCATCGAGGGCGGCGTGGACGGTGGCGATGGCGTCGGCTTCGTCGGGATAGACCCTGTCGTTGTTCATCGACATCGGCATGCCGCCGAGGCCGATGGCGGAGACGGTGAGCGGTCCGAGGTGGCGGGTCTGCATGATCGTCACGCTACCCGGTCGGCCACCGACCACTCGACCTCTGTCGAGACCCGCTGCAGCACCCCGAGGGTGATCATCAGCTGCGCCGGCAGGTAGAGCGCCATGTTGGCGACGAGTGCGTACGGGATCGCGCCCGGCGCCACGAACAGCTCCACGGCGAGGATGATGTCGGAGATCAGGAACAGCGCGCCGCCGATGCCGGCCAGCCGGCTGATCCCGGTGGCCAGCACCGCCATCACGGCCAAGCTCGCGCCGTAGACCGCGACCGGGCCGGCGAGCGGACCGGCAGCCGCGGCGACTACGCCGATGAGAGCGGCCAGGGCGATCCCGTACGCGACCAGCAGCGATGGGCGGGCGATCAGACTCCGTCTCCAGTAGGGCCGGAAGGCCAGGATGTAGACGATCTGGGCCACCAGGAAGAAGCCGATCTTGATCAGCACGTCGGCATTCAGGTCACCCAGCCAGGAGAAGCCGAGTGCGACCACGACCAAGATCACCAGCCGACTCCGGTGGGCCGCCGCGGTCCAGCAGAACCAGGCCAGCAGCGGCATCAGCAGCATCCGGCAGGCCAGGGCGATCTGCTGCCGACCCGCGAGCTCGGCCATCAGGTCGACGGCGGCGACCAGACCGAAGCACGCGAGGGCGAGGGTGCTGCTCCAGCGCGGCATTCTTCCAGAGTAGGTCGGAATAGGGCCGTGCCCGAGCCCGTCAGCCCTTGCGCTTGAGCACCGCCGCCAGCCGCTGCCGGCGCAGCTCATCGATCTCCGGACGGGGGAGCGGTGCCAGCTCCTCACCCAGGGCGAGCTGCAGGACGTGGTCGGCCAGCGCCGGGTTCCGGGCCAGGACAGGACCGTGCGGGTAGGTGCCGATCACCGAGCCGTCGACCGCACCCTCGGTGCCGTCCGCGGCGTTGCCGACGCCCACCTCCACCCTCGCCAATGGAGTCGCCGAGGGACCGAGCGTGGTGTAGCCACCGTGGTTCTCGAACCCGGTGAGCAGCGCGTCGTCACCCTCGCGTCCGTGCCAGCGCGTCAGGATCTCTCCGACGGCCCTCACCGGTCCGCGGGTGGTGGTCACGTCGAGCAGCCCGAGGCCCTCGATCACCTCGTCGCGCTCGCCGACGGTGAAGCTGTAGCCGATGATCTGGTAGCCGGCGCAGACCGCGAACACCGCGGCGCCGCGATCGACCGCCCGGTGCAGTCCGCCGTCGGCCCGCAGGGCGTTGACTGCGGAGATCTGGGCCGCGTCCTCGCCGCCACCGAGCAGGTAGACCTGGCCCGTGTCCGGCAGCGCGTCCCCGGGCTCGACCACGGTCAGCGTGGTGTCGTACCCACGCCACTCCAGCCGCTTGGCCAGCACCGTGGCGTTGCCGCGGTCACCATAGATCCCCAGCAGCGACTGGTAGACCAAGACGATCTCGACCGGCGCACCCATGTCAGACCCCACCCATCTTGCGCAGTCGCTGGAACGGTGTGTACGTGGCGATCACGTCCACCGGCTCAGGGTGATCGGCCAGGGCCCGGGCCAGATCTGGCACACAGCGGTGCTCCACCCCCGCGTACGCCAGCCGGACCGCCAGGTCCTGGGCCCGCGGACCGGTGGCGATCACCGTCCGGCCGGCCAGCTGCTCGTAGTCGACGTCCCACAGCCACGACACGTCGCGGCCGTCCGCGGCGGCGGAGTCGATGGCCAGCACCACCTCGGCGGTCTGGGCCAGGGGCAGGG
This sequence comes from Microlunatus sp., assembly GCA_036524985.1. Lineage (GTDB taxonomy): Bacteria > Actinomycetota > Actinomycetes > Propionibacteriales > Propionibacteriaceae > Microlunatus. Next base: position 4,828 of record DATDBH010000191.1, read on the forward strand.
CCTCCGCCCAGCCGGCCGGGTTCTTGGCCAGCAGCAGCCGCGCTGTGGTGTCACCGAACTGGGTGGTCGCGAAGCGGCCGGCGGGGGCCTGCACCGTACGCATCCCGGCCATCGCCGTCTCGCTGGGCACCCCGAGCTGGACCGCGGCGGCCAGGGCGCAGGCCGCGTTGCTGATGTTGAACGCCCCTGGCACCTGCAGCCGCGGATCCAGCACGGCACCGGTCGCATCGATGATCCGGCCGTCGACCACCCGATATGTCGCCTCCGGCTGAGCGAGGTCGCAGCTCGAGCAGCGCCAGTGGCCTCCGTGGCCGCCGGTCTCGTCCGGCTGGGTACGCACCAGCAGCGCGCCGCACTCGGGGCACAGTGAGGCGTCCTGGGTCCAGGTGGTCGCCGTGTCCACCCAGACCACCTGTCGCGCACCCCGCGCGGCCCACACCACCAGCGGCTCGTCGGCGTTGGCGACCACGATCGGACCGTGCACGCCGGCGGCGAACAGGGCGTTGCGCCAGGACCGGCCCAGGGCCTTGATCTCGTGGTGGCGGTCCAGCTGGTCGCGGGAGAAGTTCAGCAGCACCAGGACCTCGGGTCGCCCCAGGCTGATCATGTCCGCGACGACCCGCTCATCGGTTTCGATGACGGCCCAGGAGGCCTTCGGCTTGGTGGACAGCGCGGCGGTGATGCCGCCGTGCAGGTTGGCGCCGTCGGCGTTGTGCACGATCCGGTCACCACTGGGATCCAGACCGGCGCGGACCGCTGCGGCCAGGAAATGGGTGGTGGTGGTCTTGCCGTTGGTACCCGACACCATGGCCAGGTGCTTGCCGGCCAGCAGGTGCGGCAGGGCCTGCGGGTCGATCTTCAGCATCACGGCGCCTTTGATCGCCGTACCAGCCCCTCGACCCAGCAGTCGGGACGCGGTCGCCGCGAGACGGCCGGCGGCGGTGGCCAGCATGAGCCGGGCCGCACCCGTCGTCGATCGCCTCGTGGTCGTCAGTTCGGTGGTGATGTCAGCTCCCGTAGTGATAGCGGCAAGCGGCGATGCGTACGTCCCCGTCAGCGATCTTGTACACCAATCGGTGCTCGTCGGTGATGCGGCGCGACCAGTAACCCGCAAAGTCGTAGCGCAAGGCCTCAGGTTTTCCGATGCCGGTGTTCCCGTTGCGCAGGATGTCGGCCAACAACAGGTTGATGCGGCGCAGGACTCTGCGATCCTGGGTCTGCCAGTGGAGATAGTCCTCCCAGGCGTTGTCGTCCCAGATCAGCCGCACGCCGCAGGGTCCGACTCAGTTCTCGGCGTCGACAAGGACGTGTTCGACACCCTCGCCGGTCTCGAGACGCTCCATGGCGGCGAGCAGCCGTCGGGCGTTGGCAGGGGAGCGCAGCAGGTGGGCGGTCTCGCGCAGCGACTCGAACTCCTCCAACGACACGATGACCACCGGTTCGTGACCTGCTCGGGTGATCACGATCTCTTCGCGATCGCTGACCACGGAGTCGAGCACCTCCGCGTACCGGGCCCTCGACTCGGAATAGCTCATCGTCCGCATCTCAACTCACCTCTCATGTACAGAAAAGTGTACGCGATGATCGACACCGACGTCGTCGTTGCGCTCTCAAACGACTTGGAGGCACGATCTCCCCCTGTATGCCTGAGGTAGTCGGCATGGCGCCCGAAGTGACGAACGGTGTTGCTCACCTCGGCGAATGCACCTCGGCCGAGGGGATACCAGGTGGGCACGGCACCGGCGACGTTGCTGCGAAGGTGGTCCCCAGCTCGCCAGCGCCAGCCCAGAGGGTGACCAGGAAGACGGTCTCGGCTGCCACGACTGCGACAAAGAAGTCCGACCAGGCTGAAGGCAACACGTTCCGAGCGCGGCGCATGGATCATGACCAGTGTGACGGTTCGAAGACCCGCGAACTCCCACGTCGAGTGCAATGGCTTCTCTCGGTGATGCGAGTACCTGCGATAGCGCGCGCTGCCGTCGCGCGACAGCTCCACAAGCAGGCCATCGACAGCGTTGACACTTGATGGACTCCGGCGTTGGCGCACCGGAGCCAACCGTGGGGTGAGTGACGGGACTCGAACCCGCGGCCACCTGGACCACAACCAGGAGCTCTACCAACTGAGCTACACCCACCATGCTCGTACGCCAGCAGCGCCGACAGCAGCGTGAAGCATAGCGGTCCGGACCGGCTGCGCTGAAATCAGTTCGCGCTGGCCGCGGATTCGTCGGCCGACACCACGATCGTCGGCACGATCGGCGTCAGGGTGCCCTGGTGCCGGGCGGCGATCGCCTTGCAGGTGGCCGTGTCGGGACCGGGCGGAGGAACGAACAGCGCCTCGCGGTAGTAGCGCATCTCCTCGATCGACTCGCGGATGTCGGCGAGCGCGCGATGGTTCCCGCTCTTGGCCGGGGTGTGGAAGTAGATCCGGGGATACCAGCGGCGGGCGAGCTCCTTGATCGAGGAGACGTCCACATTCCGGTAGTGCACGTGTCCTTCGAGCGCAGGCATGTCTCGGGTGAGGAACGCACGGTCGGTCCCGATGGTGTTGCCGGCCAGCGGAGCCTTGCGGGCCTCGGGCACGTACTCCTTCACGTACTCCAGCACCTGCTCCTCGGCGTCGGACATCGTGGTGCCGGACGCCAGCTTGTCCAACAGCCCGGACGCGGTGTGCATGTTCCGCACGAAGTCGCCCATCTGGGACAGCGCCTCGCCGGACGGCTTGATCACGACGTCGACGCCCTCCCCGAGCACGTTGAGCTCGGCGTCGGTGACCAGCACGGCCACCTCGACGAGTGCGTCGGCGATGAGATCCAGGCCGGTCATCTCACAGTCGATCCACACCAGTTCGTCGCTCACCGCTGAGATCTTACGGGTATGTAGCGCGCCAGCCAGCCGGATCCGAGCCAGGTGATCACCCCCATCACCATGGTCGCCAGACCGAGGGTGGCGATGGCCGTGATGGCCCCGATGGCGAGCGGTCCCAAGGCGTTGCCGAGGTCGGCGCACAGCCGCCAGCCACCCAGGAACTGCGCCCGGCCCTGGACGGGAGCGGCATCCGCGCCGAGGGTGAGCACCACCCCGGAGGAGATGCCGTTCCCCAGCCCCATCAGGCAGGCCACCAGCCCGACGGTCAGCGCCGTGTGGGTGAGCGGCAGCAGCACGAAACCGACCCCGAGCGTGATCATGGCGGGAATGGCGACCGCCGCGCGTCCGTACCGGTCCATGATCAGACCGCCGGGGAAGAAGAGCAGCATGTCCACCCCGGCCGAGATCCCGAAGATCACGCTGGTGGTCGCGGCGTCGATGCCCTGCGACTCTGCCCACAGCGGCACGATCACCTGTCGGGTCGACCGCGCCGCCGACAGCACGAGAACCCCGGTGCCGAGGGTGAGCAGCACCCGTCGGTGCCGGGCCAGGACGGAGAGGACGGTGACGGGGGCGGACTGAGCGCCGATCCCGCCACGATCGGTCGGGACAGGGAGATCGGGCAGCAGTGCGGCGAGCCCGGCCGCGGCCAGACTCATCACGGCGGCGAACACGTACGCGCTCGCAATGTCGATCCGGACGACGATGAGCGCGCCGACGAACGGTCCGATGAAGCTGCCGATCCGGAAGATGCCGCCCAGGGTCGACATCGCCCGGGCCCGGATCCGCATCGGTACCGCCGCGGTCAGATAGGCCTGCCGGGCGAGGCTGAAGACGGCGTTGGCGAGTCCGGCGACGAACACGGCCGCCGAGAGTGCGAACACCGTCGGCGCCAAGAACGCCCCGACCAGGGCGACGACGTCGACCAGGCACGCGATGAGCAGCGCCCGACGTTCGCCGATCCGGGCCGCCAGTGCGCCGGCCGGCAGGTCGCCGACCAGCTGACCGATGCCCAGCATCGCGACCACCAGCGCCGCGATCCCGACAGTGGCCCCGAGGTCGCGCGCCGACAACGCGACCAGGGGCAGGATCGCACCCGCCCCGATCGACACCAACAGCGTGGGCCCGTACACCGGCACCGCCACCTGCCGCCAGCTGAACGAGTCAGAGGGGTCCGGGTGCATAGCGCGCCTATCGTGCCACGCCGCTCACGCCGTCCCTGCCCCGAGTAACCCCGCCGTGGGTGAGCGAACCGCCGTTGTCGAGCGAGCGTCAGCGAGTGACGGCTCACACAGCGCCCCCGGCAGGAATCGAACCTGCGACCAAGAGATTAGAAGGCTCCTGCTCTATCCGCTGAGCTACAGGGGCTGGGATCGGCATCCTAGGACATGACTGTCAATCCCTGGTCAGCTGCGCGACGCCCAGAAGACGCCTGGCTGCGTTGTCGTCGTCGGCCGTAGAACCCCGCGACAACCTCCTCCTCCGCCTTGCCAGCCGCGCCCTGGACGCCGCACGCCGTTGACCACGGATCGACAGGCGGGCCCTGGTCGCACGACCGTGCCGATAGCCTCCCACCATGAGCGTCGCGCCTGCCGTCGTACGCAACCAGCTGACCACCTCCGGCGGCCTCACCCTGGGGTATCGGGAGTGGGGTCGCGCCGATGGTCCGGTCGCGATCCTGCTGCACGGGCTCGGCTCCGACGCCGAGGACTGGGCGCTCGTCGGTCCGGGTCTGGGACGGTTCCGGGTGATCGCGCTGGACGCCCGCGGTCATGGCCAGAGCGACTGGTCGGCCTCCTACGAGCTGTCCGACCTGCGCGATGACGTGCTCGAGGCGATGGACGCCCTCGGGGTGCTCGCCGCGGCCGTGATCGGGCACTCGATGGGCGGCGTCGTCGCCTACCTGCTGGCCGCCACCCATCCCGCTCGGGTCCGCGCTCTGGTGCTCGAGGACATGCCGGCGCCGGTCCCGGCCGATCCGCCGCGGGAGATCCCGGTCGGCCCTGACCCGGGGGAGACCTGCGACTGGCGGGCGGTGGCCGCGCTGCGGACCTGGCGGAACGATCCCGATCCTTCGTGGTGGGACTTCGCGCCCGACATCAGGGCTCGCACACTGGTGGTCGGCGGGGGTCAGTCGTCCTTGCCGCAGGATCGCCTGGCCGATCTGACGCGGCTCATCCCCCGCGGCCGCTTCGTGTCCCTCGACACCACGCACACGGTGCACGGCGAGCGCCCGGGTGAGTTCCTGGCCATCGTCGGACCGTTCCTGGATGACGCCATCCGCTGATCCAGGAGCCGGTCGTCGACCGGGGATACGGCTCCCGTGCGCAGGTACGCTGGCCCGCATGTCGGCGACCACGGCGAGCCCTGCTCAGCGCGAGGACTCGTCGTCCACCTCCGGTGACGCTCTCGCCACGACGTCGAATCGGCGGGCGAAGACACCCCGCCGGCCGGTCGATCCGCGCGTCGCCGCCCAGAAGGCGCGCCGGAAGAACAACATCCCGGCCGAGCCGAACCCCGCAGAGCCGATCCCGCGACGGATCCTGCGCTCGCCGCTGTTCTGGCTGACGGTCGTGATGCTGATCGTGTACGCGGTCATGCTCGTGCTGCTGTACCAGCAGGTGGTCCCGGATCAGGAGGTCCCCGGCGGCACGATCCCGGGGTTGGGCACCGAAGCCGTGCCGATCGCGGCGAAGTACGCTGCGATCACCGCCATCCCGCTGTCCCTGGTGTTCCTGTGGGCGGATCGCTACCGGCCCCAGCGGTTCTGGGTCTGGTTGATGACCTTCGGCTGGGGTGCCTGCGTGGCGACGTTCATCTCCGCCCAGGTGAACACCTGGGCCGCCTCGCACCTGAGCATCATCGGCGACGGCGATCCGGCCACCGGGGCTCGTGCGGCGATCTTCGTGGCCCCTTGGGTCGAGGAGGCTGCCAAGGGCACGGTGCTGTTCTGGCTGGCGATCCTGATGCGCTACCAGTGGGTCAGTCGCGTCAGCGGGATCGTGCTGGCCGGACTGTCCGGCGTCGCGTTCGCGTTCGTCGAGAACATCCTCTACTACGGCCGCGCCTACCGGTACGCGTCGCGGACCTTCGGCGAGGTGCCTCCCCTGGAGGCGCTGCAGAGCCTGTTCATGCTGCGTGGGGTGATGACGTTCTTCGGCCACCCGCTGTTCACCGCGATGCTCGGCATCGGCCTGGCCGTCGGATTGCGCTCCAAGAGCAAGGTCGTCCGGGTGGTGGCCCCGCTGGCGGGCTACGCCGCAGCTGCGTTCCTGCACATGACGTTCAACGCCTCGGCCTCGCTGCTGCAGGGCACCAACCTGCTGCTGATCTACCTGCTGGTCGCCATTCCCCTCGTCATCGCGGTCATCATCTTCACGGTCCGCCAGATCCTGCGCGAGGGCCGGCTGATCCGGTCTCGACTGGGTGACTACGTGCGGCTGGGCTGGCTGTCGGAGGGGGATCCGGTCCCGTTGTCCCGCCTTCGCACCCGCGGCAAGGCCCTCTGGCACGCCGTCTTCGCCGGTCCCGATGTCCTGCTCGCCACGATCCGGCTGCAGCGCACGGTCACCGAGCTCGCCTATCTGCGGGACGCGATGACCCGAGGCCTCGTGGACACCGCCGGGCTGGAGCGGGAGAAGCTGCTGCTGCACAAGGCGTACGGGCTCCGGGGGGTGGCGGTCATCGAGGCGACGGGCCGGGCGGCGTACCCGACCTTCCGCCGTCGCCGCGCGGTCGACGCCACGCCGGTGTACGCACCCGCCAGCTTTCCCGGACCGGCCGGACTCGGCGGCAACTATCCCGCCCCGCCGCCCCAGACCCATCCCGGCACGGCACCACCTTTGGGGCAGACTGCTACCCAGTACTCCGAGGTCGATCCCACCTGGAAGCCCCCCGGTCAGTGAGCTGATCGACTCCCGCGGACCGATCGACGTCGGTCGACACCGTGTCGCTCACAGGGGGCGACGGTCGAACGGGAGGCGTGATGGCGGGTCGGGAGACAGGGCTGGAGAACGCCCTGATCGGCCTGCGTGACACCCTCACCGGGGTCCGGCTGCCGATCGACCTGCCGGGCACCGCCGAGCAGCGGCTGGCCGCGGCCGACCTGGTACGTCAGCTCGACGACTACGTGCTGCCTCGGCTCGCGACCATCGACGCGCCCCTGCTGGCCGTCGTCGGTGGCTCCACCGGCGCGGGGAAGTCGACGCTGGTCAACTCGCTGGTCGGTCGACGGGTCACCGCCCCCGGGGTCATCCGACCCACCACCCGGTCCCCGGTGCTCGTGCACCACAGCAGCGACGCGAGCTGGTTCACCGGAGTCCGGGTGCTGCCCGGGCTGGCCCGGTCCTCGGGCGCCAGCAACGACACGCGCTCCCTGCAGCTGGTGTCCGACGACAACATCCCACCCGGACTGGCGATCCTTGACGCCCCGGACATCGACTCCGTCGTCGCCGACAACCGCAAGCTCGCCGCTCAGCTCCTGGCTGCCGCCGACCTGTGGCTCTTCGTCACCTCCGCGGCCCGGTATGCCGACGCGGTGCCCTGGGACTTCCTGCTGGCGGCCGCCGACCGCAGCGCCGCCGTGGCGGTCGTGCTGGATCGCATCCCGCCCCGGGCGATGGCCGAGGTGCCCGCCCATCTCGGCCGACTGATGGGCGAGCGAGGGCTGGGGCGCTCTCCGCTGTTCGCCGTGCCGGAGACCGATGTCGACTCCGAGGGTCTGCTGCCGACCGCGGCGATCCAGCCGATCCGGAGCTGGCTGGCCCGGCTGGCCGCCGATCAGGCCAGCCGGGCCGCCGTGGTGCACCAGACCCTCGACGGCGCGATCGCCGCCGTGGTCCGCCGGACCCCGGCGGTCGCCCAGGCGCTCGACGAGCAGACGGCCAGTCTCGACCAGCTCCGGGGCGACGTGGACGCCGCGTACGCCGAAGCGGTCCGGACGGTCGGGGTGCAGACCGCCGACGGGACGCTGTTGCGCGGTGAGGTGCTGGCGCGCTGGCAGGAGTTCGTCGGCACCGGCGAGTTCTTCCGGGCGATGGAGCAGAAGATCAGCTGGTTGCGGGATCGGATCACGGCAGTGATCAAGGGCGAGCCGGACGGTGCCGGCGACCTCAAGGTCGCGGTCAGCTCCGGGTTGGAGGCGCTGCTGCGGAGCGAGGCGGACGCCGCGGCGGAGCGGGCCGACGCGTCCTGGCAGGCCAACGCCGCCGGCCGGCAGCTGCTCGGCCGCAGCGGGCAGGACCTGACCCGGGCCGCGCCCGACTTCGCCGACCGGTCGGCCCGAGCGATCCGGGACTGGCAGGGCGCGGTGCTGGACCTGGTCGCCGACACCGGGATGGAGAAGCGGTCCCGCGCCCGGTTCATGGCCCTCGGCGTGAATGGGGTCGGTGCCGCCCTGATGATCGTGGTCTTCGCGCAGACCGGCGGCATCACCGGCGCCGAGGTCGGCATCGCGGGCGGCACCACCGTGATCGCCCAGCGGGTGCTGGAGGCCGTGTTCGGCGACCAGGCCGTCCGCCGGCTGGCCACCACCGCCAAGGAGGAGCTGGACGCGCGGGTGGCCGCGCTGATGTCGGACGAGCTGCTGCGCTACCACCGACTGCTGGACGAGGCGGCGGGCGATCCGGAGCTGGCCGGCCGGCTGCGGGCGGCGGTCGAGGGGGTCGAGCGGGATCTGGCGGCGACCGGTTCGGCGGCTGCGGCCGCCTCGGCGTCTGCGCGGCCATCGGAGGCTTCGCAGACCGCTCTGCCGGGCGCGCTGCCGGCGCTGGAACCACCACAGGTCCGGCAGGTTCCGTATCCCACCCTCGACTTCCAGGGTGTCGATGACGGCGACGTCGTGGACGCCGAGCTGGTCGAGGAGACCGACGAGCCGGGCGGGCTGCGCTGATGGCGATCTTCGGACGGCGGTCGCGGCCGGATGACACGACGGGGCTGGCCGACCGGGTCCGGGGGCTGGCCGAGGCGACGGAGGCCTGCCAGGGCCGGGTGCCCGCCGAGGTGATCACCGAGGCGGAGCGCGTGACGCGACAGGTCGACCGGCGGCTGGCGTTGTCCGGGTCCGCCACCGTCGTGGCGCTCGCCGGGGCCACGGGGTCGGGCAAGTCCTCGTTGTTCAACGCGCTGTCGGGCACGGAGCTGGCCCGCGTCGGCGTGACCCGACCGACGACCTCGGAGCCGTTGGCGGTCACCTGGGGCGACGAGCCGACCGAGGACCTGCTGGAGTGGCTGCAGGTGCCCCGGCGGCACGCGCTGCCGTACGGGACCGGAACCGGCGGCCCGGTGCTGGACGGCCTGGTGCTGCTGGACCTGCCGGACCACGACTCCACCCAGAAGTCCCACCAGCTGCAGGTGGACCGGCTGGTGCAGCTGGTCGACGTGATGGTCTGGGTGGTCGATCCGCAGAAGTACGCCGATGCGGTGCTGCACGACCGCTATCTGCGCCCCCTGGTCGAGCACGCCCCGATGATGGTCGTGGTGTTGAACCAGGTGGATCGGCTGCCACCCACCGAGCGGGACGCTTGTCTGCGTGATCTGCGGCGGCTGCTCGACTCCGAAGGGCTGCAGAAGACCACCGTCCGGGCTGTCTCGGCCGAGACCGGCGAAGGGCTGTCGGAGCTGCGGGAGCTGATCGGCTCCCGGGTGGCCGACAAGCTCGCGGCGGCTCGACGGTTGGCGGCCGACGTCTCCACGGCCGCTGACCGGCTCGCCTCCGCGTCCGGGGACGCCGTGGTGCCGGAGCTGACCCGGCGCAGTCTGGACACGATGAACACGGCGATGGCCGAGGCCGCCGGCGCCCGGGTGGTGGGCGACGCCGTCCGCGACGCCTGGCGGATCCGGGGCGCGGCCGCGACGGGCTGGCCGGTGCTCGCCTGGATCGGGCGGCTGAAGCCGGACCCGCTCCGCCGCCTGCACCTGGATCGCCTGTCGGCCGGGAGCAAGGGCCAACCGAAGGAGATCGACCCGACCGGGGTCGGACGCACCTCGCTGCCGACCCGCTCGGGGGTGCAGCAGGCACGGGTCGACACCGCCGTCCGGGATCTGGCGGCCGAGGCGTCGGTCGGCCTGACCCGCGGCTGGACGGATGCGGTGAAGGCCGCGGCCAGGTCCCAGGAGCCGCGACTGCCGGATGCGCTGGACCGCGCCGTGGCCCGTACCGACCTGGACCTGGATCGCCGGCGCCGCTGGTGGCAGGTGGTGCGGGTGCTGCAGTGGATCCTGCTCGCTGCGGTGGTGGCGGGGCTGCTGTGGCTCGCGGCGGCCTTCGTGCTGGCGTACCTGCAGCTGCCGCCGCTGCCCCCGGTCACCTGGGGTCGGCTGCCGGCCCCGACCGCGCTGGTGCTCGGCGGTGTGCTGGCCGGATTGCTGCTCGCCGGGCTCGCTCGCATCGGAGTGGTCGTCGGGGCGACGCGCCGGGAGCGGGCGGCACGGGCGGCGTTGCGCCGATCGGTGTCCGCCGTCACCGCCGAGCTGGTCGTGCAGCCGGTCCGCGCGGAGCTGGACCGCTACGCCCGCGCTCGCGACGCATTGACCCGCGCCACCACCCGCTGACGGCCCTCCCGACTTTGCACCGCTCTCCACACACGGCGTGGTTTTCGCTCCAGAAGTGCCCTGTCGTACGCTGTCGCCGCGACTGGCGTAGGTGGGCAACCACCGGGAAGCACGACCTGAGAGCATCGCCCGCCTGGGTGCTCCTCTGATGGAGGAGCGCACCGCATGCCCGCAGCACTGATGGACGGCGCCGCCGTCGCCCGGCGATCCCTGGACGACACGCGCGAGCGCGTCAGCGCCTATCGCGAGACGACCGGGCGTACACCCCGACTGGCCACCGTGCTGGTCGGCGACGACCCCGCTTCGCACACGTACGTGCGGATGAAGGTGAACCGCTGCCGCCAGGTCGGCATCGACTCCCTGCGTCGCGATCTGCCCGCGGAGAGCACCACGGACCAGGTGGTGGCGACCGTCGACGAGCTGGTCGCCGACGACAGCGTGGACGGCATCCTCGTTCAGCACCCGATGCCGGCGCACATCGACGAGCGCGCCGTGTTCGACGCGATCAGCCGCGGCAAGGACGTCGACGGCGTCACCGCCAACGCGTTCCTGGACATGGCGAACGGTCAGGAGGAGACGTTCGCGGCCTGTACGCCCGCCGGCATCGTCGCCCTGTTGGACGCCTACGACGTGCCCATCTCCGGCAAGCACGTCGTGGTGATCGGTCGCAGTCCCATTCTCGGCAAGCCCGCCGCCATGCTGCTGCTCGGCCGTGACGCGACCGTCACGATCTGCCACTCCAAGACGCGCGGGCTGTCGCAGTTCGTCTCCGAAGCCGACATCGTGGTGGCGGCCGTCGGCCGGCCCGAGCTGATCCGTGGTGACTGGATCAAGCCCGGAGCGGTGGTGATCGACGCCGGCTACAACCCGGGCAACGTCGGGGACGTCGCCTTCGACGCCGCGGCCGAGCGCGCCAGTCTGATCACCCCCGTGCCCGGCGGTGTCGGTCCGATGACCATCGCGGTGCTGCTCGCTCAGACGGTCAGCGCCGCGGAGCAGCGGACGAGCTGAGTCCGGACCTGCAACGCAGCCGGTCTCGGACCGCCGTCGATGACGCGGCGGCGCCATGCGGTCCGGGTCCCTGTCTCTGACCGGGGCGCCGAGCCCGGGTACGTACGCCTCGCCCGGTGCCCGGCTGAGCGTTTCCTGCCGCCGATCGGAGTTGTCCACAGGCGCGATCGACCCCCGAGCGTCATCCACAGATCCGCGAGCACCCCGTACGAACCGCCACCGCGTCCTTTGTGTGTAGGCAGAGCACCGGGTGGTCCGGGCCGCAGGAGGGATGCAGACATGGACGCGTACGTGCAGCTGACAGGAAACGTCGGGGGGACTGTCGAGTTCCGCAACAACGGGGTGCCGGTGGCCAGCTTCCGGCTGGCGCACACGCCGCGGGTGCGGCGCAACGGGGAGTGGGTCGACGCCGCGACCACCTGGATCACCGTCACCTGCTTCCGGGCGCTGGCCGAGAACGTGACGGCGAGCCTGCACAAGGGTCAGCCGGTGCTGGTCGCCGGCCGGCTGCGCACCAACGTGTGGACCAAGGAGGGGGTCACCTACGAGCGGCTCACCCTGGAGGCCACCACCGTGGGGCACGACCTGACCCGGGGGACCGCAACGTTCTTCCGGTCCCGCAGCGACGACGTTCCCGAGGACCGTGACGCGAGCCTCGGAGAGCTCATCGGTCGGGTCGAGTCGCAGCCCGTCGTGGGTCTGGACGACGCGGAGGTCGCGGCGATGCCGGAACCGACCGACGAGGACGCCGACGAGCGGATCGACGAGGACGGGGTGGTGAGCCGTGTCGCGTAGTCCGGAGCGGATCGGTTCACAGGGTTTGATCAACGAACATGCCACCGGGATGGAGCCGCGCATGTGGATGGTCGGTCCGGTGTGCGCAGTTGGGATCCGTCCCCGGCCCCGATAGGTTGGGCGGTGTCGGTGTCGTCCCCGGCGCTCCCTCAACGTGAAGGTCCTCGAAGGTATGCCTGAGTTCGTTTACTCGATGCACAACGTCCGCAAGTCCCTCGGGGACAAGGTCGTGCTGGACAATGTGACGCTGTCGTTCTACCCCGGCGCCAAGATCGGCGTCGTCGGCCCGAACGGCACCGGCAAGTCCACCCTGCTGAAGCTGATGGCCGGCCTGGTCAAGCCCAGCAACGGCGACGCCATGCTGGCCAAGGACGCCACCGTCGGCATCCTGCTGCAGGAGCCGCCGCTGACCGAGGGCAAGACGGTGCTGGAGAACGTCGAGGAGGCGGTGGCCGACATCAAGGCGCTGCAGGCCAGGATGGACGAGCTGGGCATGGCCATGGCCGAGCCCGATGCGGACTTCGACGCCCTGATGGCCGAGATGGGCGAGGTGCAGACCGAGCTCGACAACCGCAACGCCTGGGACATCGACTCCCAGCTCGAGCAGGCGATGGACGCCCTGCGCTGCCCGCCGCCGGACACGCCGGTCGACATCCTCTCCGGTGGCGAGCGGCGTCGGGTGGCGCTCTGCAAGCTGCTGCTGCAGCAGCCCGACCTGCTGCTGCTCGACGAGCCGACCAACCACCTGGATGCGGAGTCGGTGCACTGGCTGGAGGGCCACCTCAAGGCGTACGCCGGGGCGGTGCTGGCCGTCACGCACGACCGGTACTTCCTGGACAACGTCGCCGAGTGGATCCTCGAGCTCGACCGCGGCCGCACCCACCCGTACGAGGGCAACTACTCGACCTATCTGGAGACCAAGCAGTCCCGGCTGCAGGTCGAGGGCAAGCGCGACGCCAAGCGGGCCAAGATCCTCGAGCGTGAGCTGGAGTGGGCGCGGTCGAACCCGAAGGCACGGCAGGCCAAGAGCAAGGCCCGCCTCGCCCGCTACGAGGAGATGGCGGCCGAGGCGGAGCGCAACCGCAAGCTGGACTTCGAGGAGATCAACATCCCGGCCGGCCCGCGGCTGGGCAGCAACGTGCTCGACGCCAGCAAGCTGGTCAAGGGCTTCGGCGATCGCCTGCTGTTCGACGGATTGAGCTTCAACCTGCCTCGGGCCGGCATCGTCGGCGTGGTCGGCCCCAACGGGGTCGGCAAGTCGACCCTGTTCCGGATGATCATCGGCGAAGAGACACCAGACGCCGGGTCACTCAAGCTCGGCGACACCGTCAAGTTCTCCTACGTGGATCAGAGCCGTGCCGGTCTGGACCCGAAGAAGAACGTCTGGGAACTCGTCTCCGACGGCCTGGACTACATCAAGGTCGCCAGCTTCGAGGTGCCGTCCCGCGCGTACGTGGCGTCCTTCGGCTTCAAGGGCCCCGATCAGCAGAAGCCGTCCGGCGTGCTCTCCGGTGGTGAGCGCAACCGCCTGAACCTGGCGCTGACCCTGAAGATGGGTGGCAACCTGCTGCTGCTCGACGAGCCGACCAACGACCTGGACGTGGAGACGCTGCAGTCGCTGGAGGATGCGCTGCTCGACTTCCCCGGCTGCGCCGTGGTCATCTCCCACGATCGCTGGTTCCTGGACCGGGTGGCCACCCACATCCTGGCCTGGGAGGGCGATGACGAGGACCAGGCCCAGTGGTTCTGGTTCGAGGGCAACTTCGCCGACTACGAGGCCAACAAGCTCTCACGGCTGGGAGCTGAGGCCGCTCGCCCGCACCGAGCCACCCACCGCCGCCTGACCCGCTGAAGCGCCTGAACCGCTGACCCGCCCGACCGTTTCGACCGCCTGGCTGGTCGAGACCGAGGAGACCTCGATGGCCGACGTCCCGCCGACCGACCTGCCGGATCCGGACCACCGGACCCCGGCGGGCGTCGACAACGCCACTGTCGAGGCGCTCGGCAAGCTCTCCGAGGCGCTGGAGACGTGCGAGCGCGCCCGGGGACATCTTTACGCCTTCCACCAGCTCACCGGATCGGCCGATATCCAGCTCGGCGCCGCCGTCACCTCGCTGCGCGAGGCCGGGCACGCCCACCTGGCCGATCGTCTCGAGAGCGAGCTGATCGGCCGCAACGTGCTGGCCGGACGCTGGACGTTCCAGATCGTCGAGGAGTACGACGACACCTATTGGTCCCGGTTCCGGTCGCTGGAGAAGCAGGCGCGTGACGAGCTCGTCGGCGGGCGCCGCCACCTGTACGAGGCTCGGCTCAAGCAGGACGAGCGCTCGGTCGGTCGGTCGCATCACGAGGCCACACCCGGCGAGGTCCCTGGCTGACCCCGTCGCGCCAGCCGTCGTCCGGCCAGACCGAGGTCGGATCGACCAAGGGCGAGATGAGCTCGGTCAGCCGCCGATCCGGTCGAGCGATGAGCAGGCCGGCGGCCGCTCGACGGGCGATGCCCGCCACCAGGTCGGCGATCTGCACCCTCGGGTCGTCGCGCGAGTCGACTCGACGAAGATCGAGGACGTGCCCGGGGTGTGTCTGGTCCAGCCGGCGAGCGATCTCCAGGACCCGCCACGGCGTCAGGACCGACTGCTCGTCATGCACCACGACGAGATCGCGATGCGCCGCCCCCCAGCCGAGCACGCAGCGGGTCAGCGCCGGCAGCAGCGGTTCGAGCAGGGGCGGACGGCGGGAGTCGATCTCCAGCGAGCGTCGAACGGCCCTCGCCCGTCCGGCGGCAGCGCGGAACCGGAGCAGAGTCTCCCGCACCGGAGCTGGGGACGGCATCGCCGCGAGCGCGGTGAGCTCACCCTCGAAGTCGGAGACGGCGGAGGCCGGCACCCACCGGCTGGTGGCCCGTAGTGCCTTGCCGGCGGCGACCAGGAACGCCTGCCAACGGGCCAGGCCGAAGACGGTGTCGCCCTGGCGATACAGCTCGAGGGCCACCTGGCGGCTCGCTGCGTCCTTGCCCGGCACGTCGAGTCCGCTCACCTCGCCGGAGCCGAGCAGCACGTCGACGAGGCGATAGAGCAGGAACAGACGGGTGTCGGTGAGGTGCACACGCACCTGATCGCCCAGCAGCCCGCTCGGCGCGAGCAGTCGGCTCAGGTCGCCGTCGTCGCACCACCGCAGCAGCCAGCTCGCCTTCAGCTCGCCGTGTGCGGCGACCCTCCGCCGCAGCCGGGCCATCTCGTCGCGTGCGGTCTCGACCGGCACGCGGAGGCTGGCGTGAGTGAACACGGTGTGCCGGAAAGTCAGGTTGCCACCGGTGAAACCGGACTCGTCACAGGCGATCTCCGCAGGCATCGCGGCGACCTACCGCCCGACCCGACGTGCCCGCCGTTGCCATTCGACCATCCAGAGACCGTACGAGCCCGAGTCCCGACCGTCCAGTCGGTTGATGGAGCATCAGCCCTTTGCGCGGATGGCCGCCGTCGGGGTCGTGTGGCGGGCCAGCAGCTCGGCCAGGCTGATGGCCGCGGTGCCGGCCAGCTCGACCAGCTGGGTGCGGCAGGAGAAGCCGTCGGCCAGCACGACCGCTCCGGGATGTGACTCCACCGCAGGCAGCAGGTCGTGCTCGGCCACCTTCACCGAGACGTCGTAGTGTCCCTTCTCGACGCCGAAGTTGCCGGCCAGGCCGCAGCAGCCACCCAGGGTGGTCACCGTCGCTCCGGACTTCTTCAGCAGCGAGGCATCGGCCTGCCACCCCAGCACGGCGGCGTGGTGGCAGTGCGGCTGAGCCACGATCTCGACGCCGGTCAGGTCAGGCGGCGACCAGTCCGGGGTCCGGGCCAGCAGCTCCGCCAGGGTGAGGACGCCGGCGGCCACCTCGGCGACCCGGGGCTCCTCAGGCAGCAGCTCAGGCGCGTCGCTGCGCCAGACCGCTGTGCAGGACGGCTCCAGCCCGACGATCGGGACGCCGGAAGCGACGTACGGATGCAGCACATCGAGACTCTGCCGCAGCTGTCGGCGCGCCCCCTCGCGCTGGCCGGTGCTGATCCAGGTGAGCCCGCAGCACGCCGTCTGGTCCAGGAACTGCGGGGCGTACCCAGCCGAGCGCAGCACCTCCACCACCGCTTCCACCCCGCCGCCGGTGAAGCTGTCCGAGAACGAGTCCACCCACACCAGCACGGGCTTCGCCGATGTCGACGAGCCGCCCGAGATCGAGGCGATGCTCACGCGTTCCCGGGCCGGCCGGTCCGCGAATCGCGGCAGCTTACGGCGCTGATCCACGCCGGCGCTCCAGCGCACGATCCATCGCAGACCAGGCGTGGCGGTGGTCAGGTTGACCAGCGACGCCAGCAGCGGCGACCGGGTGATCAGCCGTCCCCACCGGGGCAGCCAGCCCAGTGCGTAGTGCGAGCGTGGCCGCAGCTTCCCGCCGTAGGTGTGGTCCAGCACCTCCGACTTGTAGGCCGCCATGTCGATCCCGGTCGGGCAGTCCCGCGCACATCCCTTGCAGGACAGGCAGAGATCGAGGGCGGAGTGCACGGCCGGCGACTTCCAGCCCAGCTGGACGAGGTCGCCGTTGACCATCTCCTGCAGCACCCGGGCGCGTCCCCGGGTGGAGTCCTTCTCATCGCGGGTGGCCTGGTACGACGGGCACATCACGCCGAGTCCGGCGGTGCTGTCGGCCAGGCACTTGCCCACGCCGGAGCACTTGTGCACCTCGGCGGAGAAGCGGTCGGCCGGCCGCCCCACCAGGGCGGCGGCGCGCAGATCGGCATCGACCGGCCGGGGATCGACCAATACCCCCGGGTTGAGCAGGTTGTCCGGGTCGAAGGCCGCCTTCACCTCGCCGAACAGGGCGATGGCGGTGGGGGAGTACATGGCCGGCAGCAGCGCCGATCGGGCTCGCCCGTCGCCGTGCTCGCCCGACATCGAACCCCCGTAGCCGGCGACCAGCCGGGCCGCTTCTTCCACGAAGGACCGGTAGCGGGCAGCGCCGCCCGCTGAGGTCAGCGGGAAGTCGATCCGCACGTGCACGCATCCGTCGCCGAAGTGCCCGTACGGCAGCCCGTGCAGCCCGTACGACTCCAGCAGCGTGTCGAAGTCGCGAAGATAGGCGCCGAGCCTCTCGGGTGGGACGGCGGCGTCCTCCCACCCCGGGTACGCCGGGTCGGCCAGTGAGACACCGGCCAGGCCCGCGCCGTCTTCGCGAATCTTCCACAGGGCGAGCGCCTGGGCCGGGTCGGTCACGACCTCGCCGTCCCAGCAGTCGGAGGCGGCCAGCAGCGCCGCGGCCCGGGAGCTGAGCTCGCCCGGCTCGTCGCCGACCAGCTCGACGAACACCCAGCCGTCCCCGCGGGGCAGCGGTGGGACCGCACCCTCACCACGGGTCCGGCGCACCACCTCGACGATGCGACGGTCCAGCCCCTCGATCGCCGTGGGACGGAAGCCCAGCAGGACCGGCGTGGCGTCGGCGGCGTCGGGCATCGAGCCGTAGCCGAGCGCGATCATGATCTTGTACGGCGCGTCGGCCACCAGCCGGACGGTCGCCCGGGTGATCACCGCCAGGGTGCCCTCGGTGCCGGCCAGGAACCGGGCGACGTCGAACTTCTTCTCCGGCAGCAGGTGCTCCAGGCTGTAGCCCGACACCTGGCGGCCGAAGGTGCCGAACTCGGTCCTGATCGTGCCCAGGTGCGCGGAGACCACCGACTGCAGCGCGTGCAGGGACGCCGAGGAGTCGACGTCCACGGGTGCCCGTCGGTCCAGCGTGAGGCGCTCGCCGGACCCGGTGACCACCTCGAGCGCGATCACGTTGTCGGCCGTCTTGCCGTAGCCGAGGGCCCGCGGCCCGCACGCGTTGTTGCCGATCATCCCGCCGATGGTGCAGCGGGTGTGGGTGGACGGATCGGGTCCGAAGCGCAGTCCGTACGGCGCCGCCTCCCGCTGCAGGGCGGCCTGCACGACTCCCGGATCGACGACCGCGAGTCGCCCCGCGGCATCGACCCCGTGGATCCGGTTCAGGTGGCGGCCGACGTCGACGACCAAGCCGGGACCGACGGCGTTGCCCGCGCACGACGTCCCGGCGCCGCGGGTCGTGACGGGCACCCCGACCGACCGGGCAGCGTCCAGCACCGTGGACAGCTCCTCGATCGATCGCGGGCGGGCCACGGCCAGGGGCGCCACCCGGTAGACCGAGGCGTCGGAGGAGTAGAGCGCCCGGGTGAGCTTCGTGGTGTCGAGGACGTCGGCCACGCCACGGCGACGCAGCGCGTGCGACAGGTCAGCCGCCGGAGCGGAGATCGCGAGTGAGGTCGGCATGATCGACCCCGATGCTACGTGAGCGGGTCAGCCACGCGCGGTGTCGTCCGGCGGCACCGCGAGCACCGCCCCGAACACGCGGCCGAGCGCCTCCCAGTCCTCGGGCGCCGCCGCGTCGACCAGGTTGCGGCGTACGGCGGCGACATGACCGGGCGCTGCCGCAGCGAGCACCCGGAAGCCCTCGTCGGTGAGCTCGGCCCAGACCCCCCGCCGGTCGGTGGGGCAGGTGGTCCGCGCCACGAGTCCTGCCTTCTCCATCCGGGCGATGGTGTGGGTCAGTCGCGAGCGAGACTGGTGGACGGCGTCGGCGAGCTCGGACATCCGCCGTCGACGGTCGGGTGACTCCTCCAGTGTCACCAAGATCTCGTACTCCGGCAGATCGAGTCCGGAGCGCTGCAGATCGGCTTCCAGACGCTCGTTCAGGCGTGCCGCCCCGAGCAGATAGGTCCGCCAGACCTTCTGCTGGCTCGCTGTCAGCCACCGCGTACTCATATAGACACTCTATCAGAGTGATTGACACTTCAACTAGATGTGTTAGAGTCTGATCTGAAGTTGAACTCTCAACTCATCCTCCAAGGAGACTCCTCATGACGCAGCAGATCGAAACCACCGATCTCATCACCGGCACCTGGTCCATCGACCCCTCGCACTCCGAGGTGGGCTTCAGCGTCCGCCACCTGATGAGCAAGGTCAAGGGCACCTTCGCCGACTTCTCCGGCACCATCACCACGACGTCGGCGAACCCCGTCGACTCGAGCGTGGAGGTCACCATCGTGTCCTCCTCGATCAGCACCAACAACGCCCAGCGCGACGGACACCTCAAGTCGGCCGACTTCTTCGACCCGACCAACGGCGGTTCGCTCGCGTTCGTCAGCACGGGCATCCGCGAGGGCGCTGACGGCTATGTCATCAGCGGCGACCTGACGATCAACGGCATCACCAAGCCCGTCGACCTGGCCGCCGACTTCCTCGGTGTCGCGGTGGACGCGTACGGAGCCACCCGGCTGGGTGCCGAGGCGCACACCTCGATCGACCGCAAGGACTTCAACGTCACCTTCAACGTGCCCCTCGACGGCGGCAAGCTCCTGATCGGCGACAAGGTCGACATCACCCTGGCGATTGAGGCTGTCAAGGCCTGACACCTGGCGAGCCGGCGGCCGAGGAGATCGGGGAGTCTCGGCCGCTGGGCCCCAGGTGGGTCCGCGGTTCCCGCGGATGATCGGGAGTGAAGCCCCTGCAGCGTCGCGCCACCAGTGCTTGCTACTGGCGAGTAACATCGTGCTCACCAAGCATCGACGCAGTGGGGGTTTCACGCAATGTTGCGAACCATCTTCGACGAGGACCACGAAGCCTTCCGCGAGAGCTGCCGGACGTTCGTCGACCGCCAGCTGCGACCCAATCAGGAAAAGCACATCGCGAACCACGAGTTCGGTCGCGAGCTGTGGCTGGAGCTGGGCAAGCAGGACCTGCTGGGACTCAACATCCCCGCCGAGTACGGCGGCGCCGGGGTCGAGGACACCCGCTTCGCGATGGTGCTGGCCGAAGAGCTGTCCAAGTTCGCCTTCGCCTACTCGTCCTGTGTCGGCATCCACGCCGACTGTGTCGCCCCGTACCTGGTGGATCTGTGCACCGAGGAGCAGAAGCGCCGCTGGCTGCCGAAGTTCTGCACCGGTGAGCTGGTCACGGCCATCGCCATGACCGAGCCCTCGGGTGGCTCGGATCTCGCCAACCTGAAGACCACCGCCATGAGAGACGGCGACGACTGGATCTTGAACGGCTCCAAGACCTTCATCACCAACGGCTACTCCGCGGACCTGGTCCTGGTCGCAGCCCGCACCAGTCCCGAGAAGCGAGCCCGCGGGATCACGCTGTTCGGTGTCGAGACCGGGATGCCCGGGTTCGAGCGTGGCCGCAAGCTCGACAAGATCGGTCAGCCGGAGTCCGACACGGCGGAGCTGTTCTTCGCCGACGTCCGCGTCCCGGAGTCCAACGTCATCGGGGAGGTCGACCAGGGCTTCATCTACATGATGGAGCGGCTGGTCACCGAGCGGATCGGAGCCGCGGTCAGCAACCTCGCCCACGCCCGGCAGATCCTGGACGAGACGCTGGCCTACGTGAAGGAGCGGCAGGCGTTCGGTCAGCCCATCGGATCCTTCCAGGTGAACAAGCACACGCTGGCCGAGCTGGTCACCCGCTGCGAGGTCACCCAGGCCTTCATCGACGCCTGCATCATGCAGCAGCTCGACGGCACCCTGTCGGCGGTGGATGCGGCGAAGGCCAAGTGGTGGAGCGCGGAGGTGCAGAACTCGGTGCTGGACGCCTGTGTCCAGCTCTGGGGCGGCTACGGCTACATGAACGAGTACCGGGTGGCTCGAGCCTGGGCCGACGCGCGGGTCACCCGGATCTGGGCCGGTTCGAACGAGATCATGAAGGAGATCATCGGCCGTGACCTGGGCCTGTGAATTCTCCTGCACTCCTGAGAGGCTCCGCTCATGACCTGGGTCTCTGAGATCGGCCGCGACCACACCGGCTTCGACCGTCGCCCCGCCGACCGGGACGCGGTCATCGTCGCGACCGCACGGACGCCGATCGGTCGAGCGGTCAAGGGCTCGCTCGCGAGCGTACGGCCCGACGATCTGGCCGCCGGAGTGATCGAGGCGGCGCTCGCGAAGCTCCCCGGTTTCGACCCGGCCACGTTGGACGATCTCTACCTCGGTTGCGCCGAGCCGCGCGATGAGCACGGCGGCAACCTCGCCCGCCGGGTCGCGGTCCAGCTCGGCCTGGACACCGTGCCGGCCGCCACGATCAACCGGTTCTGTGCCTCCAGCGTGCAGACCGCGCGGATGGCCAGCCACGCGATCTGGGCGGGGGAGGGCGACGCGTACGTGTCGGCCGGCGTCGAGTGCGTCTCCCGCTATCGAGGTTTCGGCTCGGCCGGTGTCGACCCGAGCGACACCCAGAACCCGCTGTTCACCGCGGCCGGTGCCCGCACCGCGCGCACTGCCGAGACCAACGAGCGCTGGCACGACCCGCGGCTCGACGGCCAGCTGCCCGACATCTACATCGCGATGGGACAGACGGCGGAGAACGTGGCGACCGCGTACGGCGTCAGCCGGGCCGATCAGGATGTCTTCGGGGTCCGGTCGCAGAACCTGACCGAGAAGGCCATCGCCGCCGGGGTGTTCGCGTCCGAGATCGCGCCGGTCACCCTGGCCGACGGCACCGTGGTGACCACCGACGACGGACCGCGGCCCGGTACGACGCTCGAGGCCGTGTCGGCGCTGCGACCGGTGTTCCGCGCCGACGGCACAGTCACCGCCGGCAACTGCTGCCCCCTGAACGACGGTGCCGCCGCCGTGGTGATCATGAGCGGCGCTCGGGCGGCCGAGCTCGGACTCGCGCCGTTGGCCCGGATCGTGACGTCGGCCACCACCGGGGTGAGCCCGGAGATCATGGGGGTCGGACCGGTCGCGGCGACCCGGCGTGCCGTGCATCAGGCCGGCTTGTCGCTCGACGACATCGGTCTGGTCGAGATCAACGAGGCGTTCGCCGCCCAGGTGCTCGCGTCGGCTCGGGCCCTCGCGCTGGACGAGGATCGGCTGAACGTGCACGGCGGCGCCATCGCGCTGGGCCACCCCTTCGGCGCGACCGGGGCGCGGATCATGACCACGCTGCTGAACGCGATGCAGCGGCGCGACGTCGAGCTGGGCCTCGAGACGATGTGCGTCGGCGGCGGTCAGGGGATGGCGATCATCCTGCAACGACTGAGCTGAGGGGCGACGACGCCTGAGAGGACGGCGAGAATACGGCTCCTGCTGCGGCGCACCACGGCTCGGATTGACTAGGCTGCTGGTCACCTGCGCCGGTCGGTGCCGGCTTCTCCCGACAATCGAAGGTGACCTCGACGATGATGCCCCTCGCGCAGCAGGAAGAGCTGCTCGCCAACCGCCCCTCGAGCGTGGGAGCGATGCTGCAGATCCGGGCCGCGGAGTCCGGACCGCGGGAGGCGTTCCGCTACCTCGACGGCGATCGCTGGGTGTCGCTCACCTGGACAGAGACGAAGACCGCGGCCGACGAGGTCGCCGCCGGGCTGTTGTCGCTGGGTCTGCAGATCGAGGATCGGGTGGCGATCGCCTCCGGTACGCGGATCGAGTGGATCCTCGCCGACCTCGGCATCATGAACGCCGGCGGCGCGACGACGACGGTCTACCCCACGACCCAGCACGAGGACGTCGCCTTCATCCTGAGGGACTCAGACTCCAGGATCGTCTTCGCCGAGGACGACGTCCAGGTGGCCAAGGTCGTCGACCACCTGGACGAGCTCTCGGTGGTCAAGATCGTGCAGTTCTCGGGCAAGGCCGACCACGAGCTGGTGCTGACCTGGTCAGAGTTCCGCGACCTCGGCCGGGCCTACCTCGCCGAGCACCCGACGGTGGTCGACGACGCCATCGCGGCCACCGGCCCGGACACGCTCGCGACGCTGATCTACACCTCCGGCACCACGGGCCGCCCCAAGGGCGTGCGGCTGGCCCATTCGGCCTGGACCTACGAGGGCGCGGCCATCGAGGCGTACGACATCATCAGCCCCGACGACGTGCAGTACCTCTGGCTGCCGCTGTCGCACGTCTTCGGCAAGGCGTTGATCGCCATCCAGGTCAAGATCGGCTTCACCACGGCCGTGGACGGCACCATCGAGAAGATCGTGGACAACCTGGGCGTGGTGAAGCCGACGTTCATGGCCGGTGCTCCGCGGATCTTCGAGAAGGTCCGGGCGAAGGTGATGACCGGTGCGCAGTCCGGGGTCAAGGGCAAGATCTTCGACTGGGCGTTCACGGTGGGACACAAGACGATTCCCGGCCGCCTCGAAGGTCACGAGCCGGCCGGCCTGCTGGGTGTCCAGTACGCGATCGCGGACAAGCTGGTGTTCAGCAAGCTCAAGGAGCGGATGGGCGGCAACATCAAGTTCTTCGTCTCCGGCTCCGCCGCGTTGAGCCGTGAGGTGCAGGAGTGGTTCTACGCCGCCGGTCTGCTGGTGCTGGAGGGCTACGGACTGACCGAGACGAGCGCGGCCACCTTCGTGAACAACCCACGGGCCACCCGGTTCGGGACCGTCGGTCCGGCGGTGCCCGGCACCGAGATCCAGGTCGCCGCCGACGGCGAGATCCTGGTCCGGGGCGAGGGAGTCATGCGGGGCTATCACGGCAACGACGAGGCCACCCGCGAGGTGCTGACGGCCGACGGCTGGTTCTCCACCGGAGACATCGGCGAGCTCGACGACCACGGCTACCTGCGGATCACCGATCGCAAGAAGGACCTGATCAAGACCTCGGGAGGCAAGTACGTGGCGCCGCAGAAGGTGGAGGCCGCCGTGAAGGCCGCCAGCCCGTACGTGTCGCAGGTGCTCGTGCACGGCGAGGGCCGCAAGTACATCAGCGCGCTGATCACCCTCGATCCCGAGGCGATCCAGGGGTGGGCCCAGGAGAACGGTCAGGAGTCCGGCGACCTGGCGGCCCTGTCGGCGTCCGCGGCCGTGCGGGAGCTGATCGAAGGCCACGTGGCCCAGGCCAACCGCAAGCTCGAGCGCTGGGAGACGATCAAGAGGTTCGAGATCCTGCCGCACGAGTTCAGCATCGAGTCCGGCGAGGTCACTCCGAGCCTGAAGATCCGGCGCAAGGCGGTCGAGCAGAAGCACGCCGACACCCTGAACTCCCTCTACGAGGACTGACCCCGGAACGGAAGCTCGCTCTCGCTCGGGATCCAGCTCCTCGCACCGGCAGCAACCGGTGCAGGAGGCACGAACCCGAGCGAGAACGCCCGCGGTCAGGCCTTCGGCCCACCGGCGACGTAGATGACCTGGCCGGAGACGTAGCCGGCGTCCTCGCTGCACAAGAAGGCGGCGACGGCGGCGATGTCGTCGGGGGTGCCCACCCGGCCGACCGGGATCTCCCGGCTGGCGGCGGTCTTCCAGTCCTCGAAGTCGACCCCGAGCCGGTCGGCCGTGGCCTGGGTCATCTCCGTGTCGATGAAGCCCGGGGCGATGGCGTTGGCGGTGACCCCGAACTTGCCCAGCTCGAGCGCCAGGGTCTTGGTGAACCCCTGCAGCCCCGCCTTCGCTGCGGCGTAGTTGGCCTGACCGCGGTTCCCGAGGGCCGAGGTGGACGACAGGTTCACGATCCGCCCCCACTTGGCCCCGATCATGTGAGCCTGCGCTGCGCGGGTCATCAAGAAGGCGCCCCGCAGGTGCACGTTCATCACCGCGTCCCAGTCGTCGGTGCTCATCTTGAACAGCAGGTTGTCCCGGATGATGCCCGCGTTGTTGACCAGCACGGTGACCGGACCCAGCTCGGCGGCGGCTCGCTCGACCGCGCGGCCGGCGGCCGTCTCGTCGGCCACATCGGTGCCGCCCACCGCGATGGCCCGACCGCCGGACTCGAGGATGGTGTTGGCGGTGCGGGCACTGCCCTCGGTGTCCAGGTCGACGGCCGCGACGGCGACGCCCTGCCGCGCCAGTCGGCGAGCGATCGCGGCGCCGATCCCGCGGGCGGCTCCGGTCACGACCGCTACGCGGCCGGTGGGTGCGACTCGACTCTGTGTCGTCATGGCCGCACCTTACTGATCGCGTCGCCGGTAGTGCTGGTTGGATCGGGCTGTGGTGCACCGCTACGTCTGTCCGATGCGCTGGGGCGACATGGACGCCCAGGCGCACGTCAACAACGCCGCCTTCGTCGACTATCTGCAGGAGGCCCGCGTCGACTTCCTGCTGACTGGTCCACCGGTGATGCACGAGCTGCTCGACACCGGCGTGCTGGTGGTCCAGCACCAGATCGAGTACCTGCATCCGGTCCAGTTCCACGATCGCGGACTGGCCATCGACCTGTGGGTGCAGTCGGTCGGCGGCAGCCGCTTCATGCTCGGGTACGAGGTCCGCGACGGCGAGGAGGTGGCCATCCGGGCGCGGACGACCGGTGCCCCGTACGACCTCGCGGGCGGGGGACTGCGACGGCTGACCCCCGAAGAGCGGTCCGTCTTCGCGGCGGGCCTGGAGCAGGCTCATGCGCCGTTGCCGGACCTGCCGAAGCAGACCTGGGCAGCCGGCGGCCACGACTACCCGCTGCAGGTGCGCTGGTCCGACCTCGACTCCTACGGGCACGCCAACAACGTGAAGTACTACGACTACATCCAGGAGGCGCGGGTCGCCCTGATGGCCCAGGCGCTGCGCTGGCTCGAGCGCGACTCACCGTCGGCCGACGACGTCTGGGTGGTGGTCCGCCAGGATCTGGACTACCGGCGCCCGCTGGATTTCCGGGTCCAGCCGTACCGGGTGAACACGGTGGTCACCACGGTCGGCACCCGATCCATCCGGTTGGCGGCCCAGATCGACGATCCCGACACCGGCACCGTCTACGCCCAGGCCCGGACGATCCTGGTGGGCCAGCAGCCGTTGAACGACGACCAGAAGGCGGCACTGGGTCGCCTCGCGCCCCGCTGAACCCGTACGGCCGGCGGGCTAGGGTTCGAGGCGTTGCACCGATGTGGACGCTCACCAGCTGGAAGGCACGTCATGACCCAGATCCCCGCCACCATGCAGGCCGTCGTCTGTCACGGCCCCGAGGACTACCGGTTGGCCGAGGTGCCGGTGCCGGTGCCCGGTCCGGGCGAGGCGCTGGTTCGGGTCGAGGCGGTCGGCATCTGCGCCAGCGACTTGAAGTGCTATCACGGGGCGACCAAGTTCTGGGGTGACGAGCACCGGGCGGCGTACGTCGAGACCCCGGTGACCCCCGGGCACGAGTTCGTCGGGCGGGTCGTCGCGCTCGACGATGCCGCCGCCCAGCGGTGGGGGGTGGCCGTCGGCGACCGGGTCACCAGCGAGCAGATCGTGCCCTGCTGGGAGTGCCGCTACTGTCTGCGCGGCCAGTACCACATGTGTGCACCGCATGCGATCTACGGGTTCAAGCGACGCACGCCCGGGGCCATGGCGGGCTACATGATCTTCCCGGCCGGCGCCCTGGTGCACAAGATCAGCGGCAAGCTGCCGCCGGCGCAAGCGGCGTTCGTGGAGCCGTTGTCCTGTGCGCTGCACGCTGTGGAGCGGGCGAATCCGACGTTCGACGACGTCGTGGTGGTGGCCGGCTGCGGTCCGATCGGGCTGGGCATGATCGCCGGCGCCAGGGCTCGGTTCCCGTCGAGGATCATCGCCCTCGACCTCGCCCCCGACAAGCTCGCCCTGGCGCTGCGCTGCGGTGCCGACGAGGCGATCAACATCGCCCAGACCGATGCCGTGGCGGCGATCATGGACCTGACGGGCGGCTACGGAGCGGATGTCTACCTGGAGGGGACCGGCCACCCGTCGGCCGTCGGTCAGGGGCTGAACCTGCTGCGGAAGCAGGGTACCTACGTCGAGTACAGCGTGTTCGGCAGCGACGTGAGCGTCGACTGGTCGATCATCAGTGACGACAAGGAGCTGGATGTGCTCGGGGCCCACCTGGGCCCGCACACCTGGCCCGCGGCGGTCCGGATGCTGGAGTCGGGGATCCTGCCGATGGACGACATCTGCACCCACCAGCTGCCGTTGGCCGACTTCCAGCGTGGCCTGGACCTGGTCGGCAGCGGGACGGAGTCAGTGAAGGTGTCGCTCATCCCGGAGTGACCCGCGGTCGGCGACCGACAGCCGGTTTGTGTGAAGGGTTTCGGTGCGATGTCGCACCGAAACCATCACGCTCCGAGGAGGTCGCCCTTCAGGGCGTTGCTGCACCACGAGCAGCGGGTCATCACGCCCACCCAACCGCGCAGGGTCAACAGTCGTGCGACCTCACCCGCGACCTGACACGGTCGGCCGGTGACGTCGGCCCAGCCGTACCGGAGGGTCACCTCGCCATCGAGCAGCGCACCGTTGTCCCGCTCCATGTCGCGGAACCGGCCGGGAATGTGGGTGCGGCCGTCCAGCTCGATGAGCAGGGCGAACTCGTCGTAGCGCAGATCGCGAACGGCCCGCCGCCGTGCGCCGCGCTGCTGTCGCCGGGCCTGCGGCAGCTGGTGCCGTCGCTCGACGTCGTGGAGGTACCACAGCTCCAACGGAGACTCAGCGCCTTCGCCGACGTCCGTCAGCAGTTCCGTCAACAGGGCGCGCTGGGGCAGCCGGGCTCGCCGATCGACGGAGGCGAGCAAGGCGGCGGCACTGGTCCGACCACTCTGCACCGCTCCGGTGACGAATGACACGAGCTCCCGAGGCGTCGCGTCGGCACACAGGTCGATGACGGTGTCCTCGAGGGTGGTCCGGGAGGGGTAGCCCGGACGTCGATCGGAGCGGACTCCGGGCCGTTCCCGGTGGAAGGCCCATGGTTCGCGCGGGTCGAGGACCGTCGTCCAGGGCACGAGAACCGGAATCGTCGGGGGAGGATCCTCGACGATTCCCCAGAGGTGTCCGGCGGCCGCGAAACCGAGTCGCGATCGATCGCCACCGATCAAGGTGCCGGCCCACGCCAGGGCCAACCAGGTCGGCTCGCCGACGCCGAGGAGGAACACCCCCCGCGCCAGCCGCTGCCAGGCGCCTTGGTCGACGAGCCGCCTGAGACTGGCGCGGGCGAGACCGTGACCACGTGCCTGCTCGGCAGTCACGACCCCTGACTGCTGGGCGGCGAGCAGGAGGAGGTCGTCGGAAGGGTCGATGCGGGCGTGCACATCAAGACACTGCGGACGACGAGCCATTTCGACCGGCCCGATCCCGGATCTGTGGATGAGGTTTTCGGAACACCGTCCGCCTGTGGGCAACCTTCAGTGCGATGTCGCGCCGAGGGCTACCCAGACCTGCTGGTCAGCCGATCTGGAGACCCGGCCTCGGACCCGGATCCGAGTCGTCCAGCGCATTCACCATGAAGTGGGCGGAGCGCTCCATGTACGACCACAGCTCGGCTCGCTGCTCGGCCGTGAGGTGATCGAGCGAGTCGACGGCATCGCGCATGTGGGTCAGCCAGCGGTCCCGC
The DNA here is from genome assembly GCA_036524985.1 of Microlunatus sp. Classification (GTDB taxonomy): domain Bacteria; phylum Actinomycetota; class Actinomycetes; order Propionibacteriales; family Propionibacteriaceae; genus Microlunatus. Next base: position 33,345 of record DATDBH010000191.1, read on the forward strand.
TGGACCGGGGTGACCGCGTACGGCGCGTGCCGCATCCGCAGTCGCGGGTGGCCGCGCTGATCGCTGTAGGTGGTCGGCCCGCCCCAGTACTGGATCAGGAACAGGCGGAAGCGCTCCTCGGCCGGGCCGAGATCCTCCTCCGGGTAGAGGTCGCGCAGCGGTGGGTCGCCGGCCACCCCTTGGTAGAAGCGGTGGACGAGCCTCTCGAAGGTCGCGTATCCGCCGACGGCGTCGTAGAACGTGGGCACGGCTGAGGTCGACATGATGCCGCCATTCTCTCCCACTCGGACCGACCCCCGGCTCGATGGCCGGTTTCGGACCGCTGGCAGGATGGTCGAGGTTTTCCGGATCCACCGACACGAGGAGCAACGAGCATGGCCACTGTCCGTACCGCCAACGCCCACTGGGAGGGCTCGCTGATGGAGGGCGCCGGCACCGTCGAGCTCGCCTCATCGGGCCTGGCCACCTTTGACGTGAGCTGGCCGGCCCGCGCCGAGGCCGCCAACGGCAAGACCAGCCCGGAGGAGCTCATCGCGGCAGCGCACTCGACCTGCTTCTCGATGGCGCTGTCCCACGGTCTCGCCGGCGCCGGCACGCCACCCACCACGGTCGACACCACGGCCGACGTGACGTTCCAGCCCGGCCAGGGCATCACCGGGATCAAGCTGACCGTCAAGGCCGTCGTCCCGGGCCTCACCGCGGAGCAGTTCGCTGAGGCGGCCGAGGACGCGAAGAAGAACTGCCCGGTCTCCCAGGCCCTCACCGGCACGACCATCACGCTGGATGCCACCCTGGTCGAGTGACGGCCGACACCTGATCATCGAGGCGCCGCTCGCGCAAGGGGGCGGCGCCTCGTCGTATCCGGCCGATCGTCGAGGCGCCCGGGCTAGGCGGGATCGTCCGGTCCGGCCGCTGCCTCGGACTCCGGTTCGACCAGCTCGACGGCGATCCGCTGCATCGCTGCCTCCGCCGGTCGATGCGGGCCGCCCTTGCTGAAGTTGGCCAGCCGGAGCACCTCGCCGTTGCGGACGTACCAGACGGTGCCGTCATCGGCTCGGAGCTGTGTCACCCGGAGGCCGATCTCCTCGACGGTCCCCGACGCGAGCTGCATGTCGACGAAGTCGCCGACTCCGAGCTGGTCCTCCACCAGCATGAAGATCCCGGCCAGCAGGTCCTTGATGATGCTCTGGGTGCCGAAGGCGACGGCGGCGGCGACGACCGAGGTGCCGGCCACGATGGTGGTGACGTTGAAGCCAAGCTCGGCCAGCACCATGACGAGGGCTATCAGCAGCACCGCGACCGTGACCAGGCTCTTGGCCAGCGAGCCCAGGGCCCGGATCCGCTGGTTCCGCCGCTCGGACGGCAGCCCCGAGGCCACCTCCAGCGCCAGCGTGGCCCGCCACCTGGCGGGCCGACCGACGGCGCGGCGAACGGCGCGGTCGATGAAGCGGTGCAGGAGCCACCGCCCCAGGATGGACAGCAGGACGACAAGGAGGATCCGGGTCGGTCCGAAGACGAGGGCTTCGGCCAGGTCGGCGGGGAACCAGTCCGGCATGCGGCTAGGCCGTCCCGCGGCGGTAGGTCACCCGACCCGCCCACACCGTCATGACCACGGGATCCGGCAGCTCCCGCCCGTGCCACGGGTTGTTGCGGGACAGCGAGGCCGACGCCGCACCGTCGACGACCGCCCGCGCACTCGGGTCCACCAGCACCAGGTTGGCCGGCTCACCGATGCTCAGCGGTCGCCCCTGGCCGGTCAGCCGGGCGATCCGCGCCGGAGCGTACGACATCCGCTCGGCCACCTGCGCCCAGTCGAGCCGACCGGGCGTGACCATGGTCTCGATCACCACCGCCAGCGCGGTCTCCAGCCCGAGCATGCCGGGGGAGGCGTCGACGAAGGCGTGCTCCTTGTCGTGACGGGCGTGCGGGGCGTGGTCGGTGCCGACGGCGGAGATGGTCCCGTCCGCCAGCGCCTCCCGCAGCGCCGCGACGTGCTCGTTCGGCCGCAGCGGCGGGTTCACCTTGTACGTCGGGTCGTACGAGGTCAGCTCGTCGGTGGTCAACATCAGGTGGTGCGGGGTGACCTCGGCCGTGATGGCGATGCCGCGCCCCTGCGCCCAGCGCAGCACGTCGACCGTCTCGGCGCTCGACACGTGGCAGACGTGCACCCGCGAGCCGGTGAGGGCCGCGAGCTCCGCGTCCCGGGCCACGATCGTCGCCTCGGCGGCGGGAGGCCAGCCGGGCAGTCCCAGCCGGCCCGACAGCTCGCCCTCGTGGCAGCAGGCGTCGGGGCCGGCCAGCCGGGGATCCTGAGCGTGCTGGGCGATGACGCCGTCGAACGCGCGGACGTACTCCAGCGCTCGCCGCATCAGTCGGGCGTCGGCGACGCAGTGGCCGTCATCGGAGAACACGCCGACGCCGGCCGCCGAGCGGGCCATCAACCCGAGCTCGGCGAGTTCGGCGCCGGCCAGCCCCTTGCTGACGGCGCCCACCGGGATCACCGCGGCGGCCCCGTCGCGGCGACCGAGGGCCCAGAGGTGCTCGGCCGCCTCCGCGGTGTCGGTCACCGGGTTGGTGTTGGCCATCGCGAGCACCGCGGTGAAGCCGCCGCGGGCCGCGGCCCGCGTTCCGGTCGCCACCGTCTCCGCGTCCTCGCGACCCGGCTCTCGCAGATGGGTGTGCAGATCGACCAGACCCGGCAGGGCGACCAGACCGGCGGCGTCCAGGCGCTCGACGCCGACGCCGGCCTCGGCAGGGTCGGCGAACACGCCATCGCGGATCAGCAGGTCGGCCGGGCCGCGTCCGGCCAGGTCGGCCCCGACCACCAGCACCTCGGTCATCCCCGCCCCCGCTCCCGGCTGCCGCCGCCGTTGTGGTTCTGCCGGCGGCTCCCGCCGCCGAGAGGTGGTCCCTCGTCCTCG
>DATDBH010000192.1:0-32482 GCA_036524985.1 Microlunatus sp.
GCCGCCCTCCGCCCCGCCGTCTGCGCCGCCGTCTGCGCCGCCGTCGGCCCCGCCGTCTGCGCCGCCATCGGCCCCACCGTCGGCGCTGCCGTCTGCGCCGCCGTCGGCCCCGCCGTCATGCACGCCGGACACGCCACTGGCTCCTCCGTCAGCCGGACCCTCGGCGCCGCCGTCCGCGCCGCCGTCCGCGCCGCCGTCCGCGCCGCCGTCGGCCCCACCGTCGTGCATGCCGGGAATGCCGTTGGCCCCGCCGTCGGCCGGACCCTCCAGCGCGTCCGTGCCTTCGCCGGACCCTTGAGTCGACTCGGTCATCGATCCCTCCTTGGATGAGATGAGCTGTGCCCTCGAAAGGGCCGGAATGGCGTCCCGCCGACGTCGCTTCTCACTGTGTCATGGGCCCCAGGTCCTCCTGGTGGCGGGGGAGCGGGAGCAGGTGGGCGCCGAACGGCTACCGTTCAGTGGATGAGTGCCGATGACGTCTTCTCGTCCGCCACGCCTGAGGTCGCTCGGCCTGATTACGACCGCTCCCGGATCGGTATCGGCATCGTCCACATCGGCGTCGGAGGGTTCCACCGGGCCCACCAGGCTCTGGCGGTCGACCGTCTGCTGCGGCAGGGGCAGGCGTACGAGTGGGGGATCTGCGGGATCGGGCTGATGCCGGGCGATCGCCGGATGCAGCAGGTGATGGCCGATCAGGACGGCTGCTACACCCTGGTCGAGAAGTCACCCGACGGCACCTGGTCGGCCCGGGTGGTCGGGTCCATCGTCGACTACCTGTTCGCCCCCGACGACCCCGAGATGGTGCTCGAGCGGCTCGCCGACCCCGCCACCCGGATCGTGTCTCTCACAGTGACCGAGGGGGGTTACAACATCTCTGCGACCACCGGTGATTTCGACCTGACCAACCCGGCGGTGCTCGCGGACCTCGCCGGCGACGCGCCGCCGGCGACCACCTTCGGGCTGGTCGTCGAGGCGCTGCATCGCCGCCGCGACCGCGGCGTCGGGCCGTTCACCCTGATGTCCTGCGACAACATCCCCGGCAACGGGGAGGTGGCCCGTCGGGCTCTCACCTCGTACGCTCATGCCCTCGACCCCGACCTCGCCGCCTGGATCCAGGCAGAGGTGGCGTTCCCCAACGCGATGGTCGACCGGATCACCCCAGTCACGACCGCCGAGGACGTGACCCAGATCGGCGAGCGGTTCGGCGTCGCCGACGCCTGGCCCGTGGTCGCCGAGCCCTTCTTCCAGTGGGTGCTGGAGGACACCTTCGTCGCGGGCCGACCGGCTTGGGAGAAGGCAGGTGTCCAGCTGGTGCCGGAGGTGGAGCCGTACGAGCTGATGAAGCTCCGACTGCTCAACGCCGGACACCAGGCAGTCGCCTACCTGGGCCACCTGATGGGCTACCGGTACGTGCACGAGGCCGCCCAGGATCCGATCTTCGCCGGCTACCTGCTGCGTTACATGCGCCGGGAAGGGATGCCGACGCTGCCGGCCGTGCCGGGTATCGACCTCACCGCCTACAGCGCCACCCTGATCGAGAGGTTCGGCAACGCCGAGGTCCGCGACACGGTCGCCAGGCTCGCCGCCGAGTCCTCCGACCGCATCCCCAAGTGGCTGGTCCCGGTGATCAACGCCAATCTCGTCGCGGGCGGGGAGATCGAGGTGTCCGCGGCAATCGTGGCGAGCTGGGCCCGGTACGCCGAGGGCGTCGACGAGCACGGTGACCCGATCGAGCTCGTGGACCGGCTCGCCGAGGAGCGGAAGGCCGCCGCCGCTCGCCACGGTGAGGACCCGCTGGCCTTCATCCGCGACCGAGATCTGTTCGGCGACCTGGCCGCCCGGCCCCGGTTCGTCGAGTCCTACCTCCGCGCCCTGGAGTCCCTGCACACCCGCGGTGCCGCCGCCACCGTCGCCGACCTCGCCGCCGGCTGAGCGCGCGCCAGCGAGCGGCCCCGAAGCGAAGCGCCCGGCTCTCGAGTGAGCGTCAGCGAACGAGCCCGTCGCGAGCGGCCGTGCAGCGGAGCGCCCGGATCGCTCTGGACCGAGGAGAGAGGTGACAACGCTTCACCGTTTGCGATCGACGAGGGAAGATCGATCCAGCCGGCGCGCAGCGGAACAGCGAGACGACGGCTTGTCGGAGCGCGGAGCTAGCATCCGCAGCATGTGGGCCCGGCTCCTCTCCAATGACGCCATCATCGCGATGGTGGGTCACGAGGCCTTCGCGCGGGGCATGGTCTACGCCCGGAACGGCAACGTGGTGGATGTCCGGGTCGACACCGAGCAGCTGACCGTCAGCGGGCAGATCGTGGGCAGCGACCGGAAGCGCTATCTGGTGCTGGTCGAGCTCGTCGACCGGGCGGGTGTCACCGGCCACCGCGCCACGTGCACCTGCCCCGTCGTGAGGGACTGCAAGCACGCAGCCGCGGTGATGTTCACCGCACGGGGCCAGTTGGCCGCCGACGCCCGATCGGCGCGTCCGCCCTGGGAGAGCCTGGTGGCCCGTCTGGTGCGGGAGGTCCCGGCGGTGCCGGTCGAGCCGGTGGAGGTCGGGCTGGAGCTCGCGGTGGACATCGGCCGGGCGTTCGGAGGCTTCCAGCCGCCCGCTCGTCTGTTGATGAGACCGGTCCGGCGTGGGCAGCGGGATCGGTGGGTCTACTCGGGCGTCTCCTGGTCCGACCTGGACTATCCCTCCGACGAGCTGGTGCCGGACGTCCAGGACCTGCTGCTGCAGTTCCGGGCAGCCGCCGGTTCGGCCGCGCGGTATGCGAGTCCGAGGTCGGCTTGGTTGACGCTCGCCGAGGTCTCGACGTCGTTCTGGTCGCTGCTGGAGCAGGCAGACCGGGTGGGCCTGGTGCTGGTGACGGAGAAGGCCGGACCGCCGATCGTCCTGCCCGAGCGCGTCGGCATCCGCCTCGACCTGCGGTCGGCGCCGGGCGGCGGCCTGGCCGGGGTGGTCGCCCTGCCGCGCGAGGTCTGGGCGCCCGCGGAGCTGTTCGAGGCCACCGAGACGAGCGATCCGACCTTCGGACTCATCGGAGCCCCGGCCCACGGCGCCTACTGGCTGGCCGACTCGGCGTCGCCCGGTGGAGCGCGCGAGGTGATGCTGGCCCGCCTCGAGCGCCCGCTGCCGCCGGAGCTGCGTCGGTTGGTCGAGCAGCGGTCGACGGTGGAGGTGCCCGCCGCGGATCGGGATCGGTTCCTCGCCGACTTCCTGCCGGCCCTGCGGCGAGCGGTGCGCGTCGAGACCACGGACGAGAGCATCGAGCTGCCTACCGCGCCCGTGCCGCAGGTGGCGCTCTCGGTCGGATTCCGACCAGAGCACCGGGTCCGGTTGGATTGGTCCGTGCGCTATCACCACGGCGGTGGCTGGCGACTGTTCGGAGTCGACGAATCGCCACCGAGCGCCGCAGGGTTGCGGGACGTGGCGGCGGAGCGGGAGTTGCTGAGCGCCCTCGATCTGCCGTACGGCGAGATGCCGCAGCTCGCCGATCCCGACCGTCCGCACCGTCCGGCCGCGCACGCCCTGCTCGGCGGCGCCCACGCAGCGCAGTTCGTGCACGACGTCCTGCCTCGGCTGGTCGAGCAGGGTGTGGCGGTCGAGACCGACGGCGAGGTGGTCGACTACCGCCCGGCCGAGAACGATCCTGAGGTGACCGTGTCCACCACGGCGACCGAGGTCAGTGACTGGTTCGATCTCCACGTCCAGGTGCGGGTGGACGGCGAGCTCGTGCCGTTCGAGGACATCTTCGTCGCGCTCAGTCAGGGGGCGGACTTCCTGGTGCTGGAAACCGGGGTCTACGTTCCTCTGGACAATCCGGCGCTCGAGCGCCTGCGCGAGCTGATCGAGGAAGCCCGGTCCCTGCAGGATCGCGACCGACACCAGGAGCTGCGGATCAGTCGCTTCCAGACCGCCCTGTGGGATGAGCTGACCCAGGTCGCGGTCGTGATGGAGCAGGCCGACGCCTGGCAGGAGACGGTCCGGGCCCTGGCCGTGCCGGACGACGAGGGCGCCGCGCGCAGGTCAGCGGATCCCGTTCGCGTGCCGCCCGAGCTGCGAGCGGACCTGCGGCCCTACCAGCGGGACGGATTCGGCTGGCTGGTGGGGTTGTGGCGGCACCGGCTCGGTGGCGTGCTGGCCGACGACATGGGGTTGGGCAAGACGATCCAGACCCTGGCGATGATCGCGTACGCGCGGTCGCAGGAACCGGATGCGCCACCCTTTCTCGTCGTCGCGCCGACCAGCGTGGTGACGACCTGGGCCACGGAGGCGGCCCGTTTCACCCCCGGACTGCGGGTCGAGACGGTGACTCGGTCGCAGGCCAAACGGCGGCGGCCGCTCGACGAGGACGCGGTCGGTGCCGACGTCGTCGTCACGTCGTACGCGTTGTTGCGGATCGACCAGGCGGCGTACGCGGAGCAGGCCTGGAGCGGGATGATCCTGGACGAGGCGCAGTTCGTGAAGAACCATCGGGCCAAGACCTATCAGGCGGCCCGATCGGTGCCGGCCCGGACGAAGCTGGCGATCACCGGGACACCGGTGGAGAACAGCCTGATGGACCTGTGGGCGATGCTGTCGCTCACGGCTCCGGGCCTGTTCCCGAGCGCGGAGCGGTTCACCGACTACTACCTGAAGCCGATCGAGCGGGACGGAGACGGTCTGCGACTGGCTCAGCTGCGACGCCGGATCGCACCGTTGGTGCTCCGTCGCACCAAGGACCTGGTCGCCGACGAGCTGCCACCCAAGCAGGAGCAGACGCTCGAGGTCGTCCTGCAGCCGAAGCACGCTCGGATCTACCAGACGCATCTGCAGCGCGAGCGACAGAAGGTGCTCGGGCTGATCGACGACCTCGACGACAACCGCTTCACGATCCTGCAGTCGCTGACTCTGCTGCGTCAGCTCGCCCTGGATCCGGCCCTCGTCGACGAACAGCACGAGGGAGTGGCCGCCAGCAAGACCGAGGTCTTGGTCGAGATGCTCCGCGAAGTGGCCCAGGAAGGACACCGCGCCCTGGTGTTCAGTCAGTTCACCAGCTACCTGCGGCGGGTACGGGAGCGGCTCGCGGCGGCCGGGTTGACGACGGCTTATCTGGACGGCGGCACCACCGACCGCCAGCAGGTGATCGACGGCTTTCGCGGCGGCGACACCAGTGTCTTCCTGATCAGTCTCCGAGCCGGTGGCTTCGGGTTGAACCTGACCGAGGCGGACTACTGCTTCGTGCTCGATCCCTGGTGGAATCCGGCGGCGGAGCAACAGGCAGTGGACCGCGCTCACCGGATCGGCCAGACCCGCCCCGTGATGGTCTACCGGCTGGTCGCGAAGGACACGATCGAGCAGAAGGTGATGGCGCTGAAGGAGCGCAAGAGCGCTCTGTTCGACGCGGTGCTCGGCGGAGAGTCGTTGTCTTCTTCGGCCTTCGGTGCCGACGAGATCCGCGAGCTGCTGGGGTTGGTGCAGCCGCTCCGGAGACCCGTCGAGGTTGTGTCCACTTGATGACATCGACGATGTCCGCTTTATGCCATGGCCAATCGCTGACAATTGCCCGTTCCCGGTCGACAGGCGAACGTCCGGCTGGCTATTTTTCTGCCGAGCCCAGTGCTGAAGTGCCTATCTAGGGGGAGGGTGCGGACAGCGTCAGGCGGAGTACGCACCGAGTGGTGATGAGGATCCTGTGGTTCTCGACGTCGCCGAGTTCAGTACTCACACCGGTTGGGGAACCGGTGGTTCGGGGAGTCGAGTCTGGGCCCGCCGCGCGAGCGGCGGGCCCGACTTGCGTCTGGTGACCGTCGGTCACCGCCCTTTCACCAGGCGTAGTCCTCCGGCGCCGTCTTGTGCCCCGGGAAGATCTGGTCCAGCTTGTCCAGCGTCGCCGTGTCCAGCGTCAGCTCGACCGCGCGGAGCGCACCGTCGAGCTGGTCGGCCGTTCGCGGGCCGATGATGGGTGCCGTCACCGCGGGTCGGCTGAGGAGCCAGGCCAGACCCAGCTCGGCGGGCTCGGTGCCCAGCTCCGCGGCGAGGTCCTCGTACGCCTGCACCTGGTCGCGATGGTCCGCCAGCGTCTGGGCGGAGCGACCCTCGAGGCGACGAACGCCCTCGTTCTGCTTGCGGATCACACCGCCCAGCAGCCCACCGTGCAGGGGCGACCAGGGGATGATGCCGAGTCCGTAGTGCTCCGCGGCCGGGATCACCTCGAGCTCGATGGTGCGCGCCATCAGGTTGTAGAGCGACTGCTCGGACACGAGACCGAGATAATGACGTCGGGCGGCTGCCTCCTGCGCCTGGGCGATGTGCCAGCCGGCGAAGTTGCTGCTGCCGGTGTAGAGGATCTTGCCCTGGGTGACGGCGACGTCGACGGCCTGCCAGATCTCCTCCCACGGGGTGGCCCGGTCGATGTGGTGGAACTGGTAGAGGTCGATGTAGTCGGTCTGCAGTCGCCTCAGGCTGGCGTCCAGGGCCCGGCGGATGTTGAGGGCGGACAGCTTGCCGTTGTTGGGCCAGGGATCCATGTCCCCGTACAGCTTGGTGGCGATCACGGTGCGCTCCCGCCGACCACCGCCGGACGCGAACCAGTTGCCGACGATCTCCTCGGTGTGGCCCTTGTGGTCGGCCCCACCGTAGGCGTTCGCTGTGTCGAAGAAGTTGATGCCGACGTCGTGCGCGGTGTCCATGATCGCGTGCGAGTCGGGCCCGGAGGTCTGCGGGCCGAAATTCATCGTGCCGAGGCAGAGGCGGGAGACTTTCAGGCCGGTACGGCCGAGTTGGGTGAACTCCATACCTCCCTGCCTACCACCGCGGTTGAAACGCTTCGCTGGCGACCCCAGGGATTCAGCCGGTGATCTGGCGGTGCCGTGCCGACAGCTCCAGGTAGATCTGGGCGTTGGCCACCACCCGGTCGAACTCGGCGTCGGTCAACGGTCGACGCACTTTGCCGGGAACTCCGGCGACCAGCGACCGCGGCGGGATGACGGTCCCCTCCAGCACGACCGTGCCCGCCGCGACCAGCGAGCCGGCGCCGACCCTGGCGCCGTTCAGCACCGTCGCGTTCATCCCGATCAGGCAGTCGTCCTCGACCGTGCAGCCGTGCACGACCGCGGCGTGACCGACCGAGACCCCGGCGCCGATGAAGGTCGGGAAGCCGTAGTCGGTGTGCACCACCACGTTGTCCTGCAGGTTGCTGCCGGCGCCGAGCACGACCCGGTCCATGTCGGCCCGCACCACCGCTCCGTAGAACAGGCTCGCGCGGGAGTCGATCATCGCGTTGCCGATCACCGCGGCGGTCGGGGCCAACCAGGCGTCGGGGTGGATGGTCGGCTGCACCCCGTCGTAGGGCAGCACCAGCGGCCCGGTCACGCCAGGCTCCCCTCGCTGGCCGCCGGCGCCGCTCGCAGCACCGGTGCGATGGTCCGGGTCCTGGCCGACTCGTAGCCGGCCAGGATCATCCCCAGCGCTTCGATGCCCTCCTTCTCGGTGTGCAGCGGCCGGCCGCCGGCGATCAGTGAGTCGGCGAAGTGCCCGATCTCAGCGACGAAGGTGTCCACGGCGTCGTACGTCGTCGAGGCCGTCTCGCCGCTGCGATACCGCACGTGCAGGCTGGTCCCGTCGCTGTGCAGGGTCCCGTGCTCGGCCACGACGGAGAACCGTTCGGTGATCTCGGGTGGGTCGTAGGCCCAGCTGGTCCACAGCGTGCCGACCGCGCCGTTCTCGAAGCGGACGATCACCTGGGCGGAGTCCTCGCCCTCGGCGAAGGTCAGCCGGTGGGTGGACAGCATGGCGGCTGCCTCGACGGGGACCGAGCCCGCGAGATGCAGCATCAGGTACGTCGGGTGGTAGCCGGTGTCGATCAGCTCGCCGCCGCCGCTGGTGGCGGCACTCGCCCGCCAGCCCATGTTCGCGGGATCGAAGTCGTTGTGGAAGCAGTCGGTGGTGCGCACCTCGTAGACCCGGCCGAGTCGGCCGGCATCGAGCAGCGCCTTGGCCTCGGCCACGGCGGGCAGGAACAGCTGGTTGTGTGCGCACATCAACGTGACTCCCGCCCTGGCCACCGCCTGCTGCACCTCGGCCGCCTCGGTCGTGCTCAGACACAGCGGTTTCTCGCACAGGATGTGCAGACCGGCCTCGGCGGCCGCCACGATCGCATCGCGGTGCAGGTGGTGGGGGAGGCAGATGTCGACGGCATCGAGGTCAGCCTCGGTGATCATCTGCCGGTAGTCGTCGAAGCCCCGGGCGCCGAGCTCGGCGGCGCGACGCTCGACGGTCATGGGCACGGCGTCGGCGATCGCCGTGACCGCGATGCGGTCGGCGTGGGTGGTGTAGCCGCGGATGTGGGCGGAGGCGATCCCGCCGCCGCCGATGAGACCGACCTTGATCATGGTGCTGCGCTGCTCCTCATCGTGGGTTTCGGTGGCGATCGGTGCGGATTCCCTGCGGAGAAAGAGGTCCGCAGGGCTCACGAGTAGTCGATCACGGCACCCGTGCGGGCGGACTCGTTCGCCGCGACCACGAGCCGGGTCAGCTCTACGGCCCGGTCGGCGTTGTCACGGTCTTCGACGCCGGCGGCGATCGCTCGCACCCAGCGGTCGTACGCATCCGGGGGGTCGGCGGGGATCGCGACCGGATGCCAGTGCTGGCCCTTGGCGTCGCTGAGGAGCAGCTCTCCGGTCGCATCGGAGAAGAGCAGACTGCCCTCGGTGCCGAACACCTCGATGCTGAACGGGTTGGCGCTGACGAAGCCGGCCTCGATCACCCCGATCGCCCCGTCGTGGTATCCGACGGTCACCACAGCGTGATCATCGACGGCCCGGCCGGTCAGCGAGCGGTAGGTGGCACTGACGCTCTGCGGCGCGCCACCGAGGATCCGCTGCACCAGGTAGACCGGGTGGCAACCGAGATCGGTGAGGGCCCCACCGATCGCGTCGCGCGCGTCGAAGAACCGCTCGGGCAGCCAGCCGGTGGTGGCGCCGTCGTGCGACAGCCGGACGCGCGCGTACGTCAGCCGGCCGAGCATGCCGGCGTCGAGCAGGTCGGTGATCGCCGTCGTGGAGCCGTGATAGAGCCGGGGCAGGGAGACCACCACCTGGACACCGGCGTCGCGGGCCGCCACCAGGATCCCGTCGGCTTCCGCGACGGTCGCTGCCAGCAGCTTCTCGGTGAAGACGTGCTTGCCCGCCGCGATCACCTGGCCGATCACCTCGCGGTGCGCCGCCGTCGAGGTGGTGATGGTCACGGCATCCAGGTCGTCTCGGGCCAACAGCTCCGCGAGGTCGGCGGTGAACGGGACACCGAGCTCGGCGGCCAACGCCGGTCCGCGCTCAGCGTCGTCGTCCCAGACCGCGATCAGCTCGGTGGCGGGATGGACCTGGGCCCGCCGGGCGTAGTCGCCAGCGTGCACGTGCCAGGCGCCGATGACAGCAACACGTAGCGTGCTCGCGTGGTCCGGTTCGGGCACGAAGTTCCACCTCAGTGTGGGCTCGGGTGACCAAGTACCACCATCCTCGCACCGGTGTCCGCTGAATGACCGGAGCGCCACCCGGCGACACGCCCGCGTCGGCGGCCGCCGGACGTCGCTGTCAGGCCCTCCAGGCTGCGCCGAAGCAGACGAACGGGCTGGGGAGACCGACCTGCTCGCCGACCAGGCAGAGCGCCTCGGCCGCGTCCCGACCACGGGCGAGCTCGGCGTGATAGCGCTGCATGATGTCTGCAGCTGCGTCGTCGTGCACCCGGGCGACCCCGGCCACCACGCCCGCGGTGCCGAGCTGCAGCAGCACGCTGGTCAGCCCCAGGGCCTCCTCGCCGGCTCGCACGGTGCTGCGCCCGGCGTCGCACGCCGAGAGAACGACGTGCTCGGGGCCCCGACCGCGTTGGTCCAGCTCGTAGGCGAAGAGAGGCCCGCCGGACATCGACAGCGAGGAGAACATCGGGTTCTCGCCGCGGTGGACACCGTGTGCGGCGACGTGCACGACGCGGCCGGTGGTCATCGCGTCGAGCAGGTCGGCCGACGTCGCCGCGGAGAGGTCCTGCACCTCGGCGAGCCGAGCCCAGATGCCGGCGACGGCCGTGGCCTCCGTCCGGGCCCGCGGTAGACCCGGTCCGGCGACGGCGGTCACGGACCAGCGACCGTCGACGGACCGGCGGCGACGGAGACTCTCTCGCGCTCGGTGCCAGCCACTCAGGGAGGGCGTCACGGTCACCGGCCGCCCTGCCAGCTCGGGCAGCAGCGGCCAGGGCAGGGCCAGCAGGGCACTCGGCGGACTGATCACGACCGGTCGGCCGACGGTCAGGAACGCCGGCGCGAGCAGCCGGCCGAGCTCGGCCGCCCCGTGACGCAACGACCGAGCGACGGCCGCGGTCATCATCGCCGGCAGCCCGGCGTTGGCCAGAGCGTCCAGATCGGCGGACAGCCGTCGCTGCCAGCCTCTGACGGCCTCGCCATCACCCAGCTCGATCAATCGCATCGTGCCGCCGGCCGGGATGGTGACCGCTCCCAGTCGACCCCGGAACTGGAAGATCGTCACGAGATCGCAGTCGTCCCCGGTGGCCGCCGCCCGCAGATCCCGCAGCCGGATCGGCGGCTGCCAAGCGCGGCTGCCGCTGTTCAACCAGGAGCGGGAGCGCAGCTCCGCCTGGAGCTCGGCGATCTGGCGTGCCGCCGGATCACCGGCTCCTGCGCTCGCGGCCGACGGGGCCGAGTCGACCCTGCGCCGGAGCTCGCCCAACAGTGCCGCCGTACGCTCGTCCGTCGGCGGGGTGACCGGGCGGATGCGACCGGAGACCGCGCGGGAGCGCTCGACGGCCGCGACCACCGATCCCGGGCGACCCGACCGCAGCGCCAGGTCGAGATCGTGCTCCGCGAGCCGACGGCCGTGAACTGCACTGGCACTCTGCAGGTCGATGCCACCGAACTGAGCCTGGTACGCCGCCAGGTCACGCAGACCGAGGGCGACCTGACGTCGCGCTTGTGGCAGGCGTCCATCGTGCTCGAGGATCTCGGCCCGCACCAGCCGGCTGTGCAGGCGGACGCCGATCGGATCGGTCTCACCGATCGGACCCACGGTGTGCAGCAGGGCGTCGGCGCTGGCCGGTCGGTTCAGGTCCAGCTCGAGCTCGGCCGCCAGCAGCAGCGCCGTCCGGGTCTGGGCTGCGAAGCCTTCTCCGGCGAACTCGTCGGCCAGCCGGGTGGCGTGCGGGAGCAACCGGGCCGCCGGTCGACCGGCGGCCAGATCCGCGTGTAGCAGGACGAGCTCGGCGGCGCGTCGCCAGCGGTCGTTGCCGTGCCGGCGGAACCGGTCGCGGGCCCGGGCAGCGAGTCGTCGAGCGTCTTCGTCGCGACCCGTGAGCAGGGCGACCTCGGCTCGGGTGAGGTCCACCTCGCCCAGGTCCTGCCAGCATCGGTCGCGGCGGAACAGCTCGGCGGCCTCGACCAACGCGGCGTCGGCCTCCTCGGGCAGGCCGGCGGCCAGCAGGACGCGGGACCGGTCGAGGTGGGCGATGCCCTGTTGCGTGTCACCATCGAGCTCGACGCCATCGTGCATCAAGCGGAGCGATCGCGGAAGATCGCCGGCGGTGAACTCGAGGCAGCCGAGATTGTGAAGGGCGATCCGCTCCGCGGCCAGATCCTCGATCTGCGTGGCGTACTCGACAGCCCTGCCGAGGTCGGAACGGGCGGGGCCGATCTGACCCATCTCGACGTAGAGCGCGCCTCGATTGAGCAGGAGGCGCACCATGTCGATGCCGGACGTGGACAACTGGGCGATCGCCGTGCCGAAAGCCGCCTCGGCATCGCCGAACCGGCCCCCGCGAAACAGGATCAGCGCGCGCTGGCTCGTCAGGTGAGCGACGAGTTCGTCATCGGCGACACAGGCCGCCCAGAGCATCGCTTCGTCCATGACGGCCAGAGCTGGATCCAGACCCTTGATCTCCACTGCTGACTTGGCCAGCGTGGACAGCAGTCGAGACACGGTGCGGCAGCGATCGGGCTGACAACCGGCCGCATCGTGTTCTCCATCGGTGATCAGCAGATCGAGGCCACGCCTCACCAGCCGCTCGCCGCGGGACGGATGTCCTTCGACGTTGGCGCGGACTGCTCGACGCTGCAGGTCGTTCGCCAGCACGAGCGAACGATCGGACGCCGGATCAGCGACGAGACTCGCGGACGACATGCTTCACAGCGGTCGCTCGATCCTCGCCCGGATGGTCGAGGCCCCACTGAAGACAACGCCCGAGAAAGGCGGGTGCGGCGAACGAGGTCCCTGACCAGAGGCTGAAACCCGAACTGAAGTCGTCGATGTCGAGCGTCTCGCGCTCGGGGGAGTCGGCGCTGCCGGCGACTCGGGCCAGGGGCTGGGTGGAGCCGTTGAACGTCGGCGGCAGGGTGCTGAGGACCTGGGCCCCGGCCCAGTAGACCTCCACCCAGGCGCCGCAGTTGCTGAACAACGCGACCGTTCCGTTGGGGTTCCTGGCGCCCACGCTGATGAGGTTGCCCAGGCTCGGAGCGAAGGCGGCCGGGTACATCGGGCGACTTGTGGCGTCGTTGCCAGCCGAAGCGACGAGCAGCACACCGTTCTCGGCCAGGTCCCGGATCGGACGCAGGAGGAGCGCATCGGTGTCCGCGTCCCCGGGTTCCTCGTGGTAGTACCCGAACGACATCGACACGGCGTCCAGTCGCCGATCACCCTCGCGATGCTCCCGCGCCAGCCGCAGCAAGGCGTTGATCATGGTGGATTCCTCGACGAATCCATCGGCATCCATCGCCTTCACCATCACGATGTACGCATCCGGGCACGCCTGTCTCACCAGCCCGGCGATGAAGGTGCCGTGGCCGGAGAAGTCATCGAGCGGCCCCTGGAACGGATCGTGGACAACCCCCGTTCCCTCCGGTTCGTCGCCGATGGCGCCCCCGAGAACCTCGACGTCTTCGGTGAGCCACGGGTGCACGCCGAGCCCGGTGTCCAGGATCGCCACGACCGGTCGACCGGGGCGATCCTTCGTGCGCGGGAGAGTGAAGCGCGGGGCGGCGACCGGGGTCCGACCACCCAGTCCCGGTACGGCGTACTGCAACCGCGCCCCACCGCCGTAGGTCATGGTCCCGCCGTAGGTCATGGTGCCGCCGTACGTCATGGTGCCGCCGTAGGTCATGGTTCCGCCGTACGTCATCGTCTGACCCGAGATGCCAGCGGACATCAGGTGGTCCAGGGCGACGGTGACGGGCTCGAACCAGGCGCCTCGTGCGGGGTCTTCCGGCGGCTCGGGGGACTGCTGCGCAAGCTGATCTCGGTAGGCCTGGAGCAACCGCCAGGCGTCGACGACCGTGGCTTCCCGGGATGGTGCCAGCACCAGCGGGGTGACCCAGATCCGAGCGTCGGCGCTGCCGTCCTCCGGCGGACTCTCGTTCCTCGGGTCTGGCTGCGCTGAGATCCCCTCGCCTTCGGCGAAACGCTGGAAGTCGCGGACCCCGCGGCTTGCGGGCACACCCACCACGAGGATCCGGTCGGAGACGTAAACGGTCGGTTCGAGCGTCTGATCACCCCGCCGCGTGACGCGCCCCGGATCGAGGACCCTGGCGCGCCGCGCGGCGAACGGGTCGTAGCCACCGCTGTGTCGAGTCCCCGACTTGTCGCCGCCGTCGACCGGGCCCATGGGTCCCCCTTTGTTCCGCCGTTCGTTTCAGGGTAGGGGGCCGACGGTTCAGCCCTCAACGACTTTGCCGGACGACGACCCGGACAACGGGCGTACAGTCGCCTCACAGCGAGGCCGTCGACGAGCCCGCTGTCGGAGAGGTTCGATGGACGAAGTGGCTGATCTGCGGGCCGACTGTGCTCGCTGCTCGGCTCTGTGTTGCGTCGCCCTGCCGTATGCCGCTTCCGCAGACTTCGCGTACGACAAGCCCGCCGGACGACCGTGTCGGCACTTGGACGGGCACGCCTGCTCCATCCACGCCGAGCTGCCCCAACGAGGCTTCCCCGGTTGCACGGTGTTCGACTGTCTCGGTGCCGGTCAGCAGGTCACCCAGCACACCTACGGGGGCCTGACCTGGCGCGACCGGCCGGACCTGGCGGGCGAGATCTTCGCTGCGTTCCTGATCATGCGTCAACTCCAGGAGCTGCGCTGGTATCTCCGTCAGGCCGATCGGGGTGACCAGCCGGGGGAGCTCCGTCGCCGGGTCCACGGACTGTCGGCGCAGACAGCCGCCCTGGCGAACCAGCGCCCGGAGGAGCTGCTGCAGTGCGACGTGGCCGGTCACCGGGCCGCGGTCGACGACGTGCTCGGCGAGGTCAGCCGCCGGGTCCGGAAGGACGCGGTGCGGGCGGTGCGGGACACGACAGGCCGGCCACGCAGCACTCGACGAGCTGACCTGGTCGGAGCCCGGCTCGCCGGGGTCGACCTCCGGGGCTGCGACTTCCGGGGTGCCCTGCTCCTCGGCGCCGATCTACGACGGGCCGATCTGCGGGGCGCGGACCTGATCGGGGCCGATCTGCGGGCGGCGGACCTCCGCGGTGCCGATCTGTCGACGGCCCTGTACGTCACCGAGCCGCAGGTGACCGCCGCGCGCGGGGACGAGGGCACCCGGCTTCCCCGAGAGGTCGCGCGGCCGCACCGATGGGTATGACGATGCGTCGACCGACCTCGCCGGGGCGGGCCTTCCTCAACCTCCGACAGTCTTGGTCGCCTCGGCGACGAGCGGGATGAGCGATGAGCCGATGACGATGGCGGTCGCGATCACGATCTTGATCCTCGTGGACATGGGGCCTCCTTCCGGGTGCGTGGGTCGACGTTCCGGCAACACCCTGTCGTCTGGCCTCAGCCCGGTGAAGAGGATCGGCCCAGCGTCTCAGTCCTGCAACGCCCGACCGCGCCATTCGGGCAACCCGAGGGCCGCGACCGCCGCCACGGCGAACGCGATCGCGAAGACCGTGAAGAGCCCGGTCAACCCGGTCGAGGTGCTCAGCAGGGGAACCAGCAGCGGGGCGATGATCGAGGCGAGTCGACCGAAGGCCGCCGCGCTGCCGGCGCCCGTGGCGCGCAGATCGGTGGGATAGACCTCCGGTGTGACCGCGTACAGAGCTCCCCAGGCACCGAGGTTGAAGAAGGACAGGGCCATCCCCGCGGCCAGCACGGTGGGTACGGAGCCGGCCAGCCCGAAGGCGACGGCGCTGAGCGCCGATCCGGCCAGGAACGTGGCCAGGGTCGGTCGGCGACCCCAGCGTTCGATCAGGAACGCCGATACCGCGTAGCCCGGCAGCTGGGCCAGCGTGATGATCAGCGTGTACTCGAAGGACTTGACCAGCGTGAAGCCCGACGCGACCAACAGGGTCGGCAGCCAGATGAAGGCGCCGTAGTAGGAGAAGTTGGTCCCGAACCAGGTCAGCCAGAGGGCAAGGGTGCGGCGTCGGTAGGCGGGTGACCACAAGGCCGTCCACCGGGGAGCCGGCTGCGGAGCGGTCGCGGTCGTCGGTGCCGACTGCGCGATGGGTTCGACCCCGGCCGACGCCTCGAACCGACGGACCGCCTCCTCGGCCTCGTCGTCGCGACCCTTCCGTTCGAGGAAGCGCACGGACTCGGGCAGACCCCAGCGCACCACGATCGCGTACGCGGCCGGGATCATGCCGAGCGCGAAAGCCCATCGCCAGCCGTTGGCCGAGGCCGGTACGACGAGGTAGCCGATCACCGCTGCCAGCAGCCAGCCGAGCGCCCAGAACGCCTCCAGCGCCACGACCACGCGACCCCGGATCCGGGCGGGCGCGTACTCGCTGACCAGCGTGGACGCCACCGGCAGCTCCGCGCCCAACCCCAGCCCCACCAGGAACCGCAGCACCAGCAGCAGCCCCAACCCGGTGACCAGGGCGGACGCACCGGTGGCCAGCCCGTAGACCAACAGCGTCAGCGCGAACACCTGGCGCCGGCCGATCCGGTCGGCGAGCAGCCCGCCCAGGCTCGCCCCGACCGCCATCCCGACGAAACCGATCGAGGCGATGGCCGAGAGCTGCCCGGGTGACAGCGACCACTGGGCCGCCAGAGCGGCGAGGATGAACGAGACCAGACCGACGTCCATGGCGTCCAGCGCCCAGCCCACCCCCGAGCCGACCAGCAGTCGGCTGTGCGCTCGGGTGAACGGCAGCCGGTCCAGCCGCTGCGACCTGGTCAGCCCGGCCGGTGCCGAGGGGCCCCGAGACGACTCATCCACCCGGGGATTGTGGCACCCGGGTGGATGAGGTCGGTCGCTGCGGTGAGGTCGGCCGCACTCGGACGGCTGACCTCACCGATGAGTCGGGCTCACTCGTGGATCGGGCGGGGGATGCTGCGGTTGGCGATCCGGTTCTCGGCGTCGATCATCCAGGCCAGCTGCTCCAGCCGCTCGAGCACGGTGTGCAGGATGTCGGCGGTGGTCGGGTCCTCGGCGTCGACATCATCGTGGATGCGGCGCGCGGTCGCCGCGGTGGCATAGAGCGCCGCGGTGATCAGGTCGACCGTCTCGGCGGTGTCCACCTCCTCGGGGGGGACACCGGGCAGTGTGCTCTTCGCGGCCACGGTGGCCGCCCGGCCGTCCGGGGTGATGTAGATGGCGCGCATCCGCTCGGCGACGGTGTCGGAGAACTCGCGGGCCGCCTCGACGACCTCATCCAGCACCAGGTGGGTGTCACGGAAGTTCTTGCCCACCACGTTCCAGTGGAGCTGCTTGCCCACCAGGTGCAGGTCGATCAGATCGACGTGGATCTGCTGCAGGTTGTCGGCGAGTCGCTGGGACGCCCGGAACGGCGGACGGGCTTCGTGGACGGTGCTATCGGTCTGGGGGAGCGTGCTGGTCATGGCTGAGCCTTCCTGTGTGGTGATGGACCAAGTCTCCCACTTAATCTGGAATCATTCCAGTAAAGGAAGCCTCCCCTCAGCGCCTCCTCAGTGCCTGTCGGCCGGACGCGCGTCACTCTTGAGGAAAAGACGCGCGCCAATCCTGAGGAAAACTTGAGCGGCTCTTCGGCCCGAGCCCGGTGTCCGGTGCGCCGAGTCGCCGATGCTTGATCCATCGAGCCGTGGGGGACGGTTCGGTGCCGGGTGGGGACCCGGGTGAGAAGAGAGGGACGGCCGTGCTGACTGATCACTTCGCCGCTACGTGCGAAGACGATGCGGCCGGCCGTCTCGACGCAGCGGCGTCCGTGGGGACGGACGCGCCGCTGCCACCCGCGGACCCGGTCGGGATTGTCGGGGGGCATCCCGCACCGGCTCCAGCGGCGGCTGTGGACCAGGCGTCGACCGACCGGTTCGGCGAGCTGGGTCCGGGCGAAGGAGCCATGCACCGCTTCGTGGTCGACTACCTGCAGCTGCTGGACGGGCGGCTCGCCACGATCCGCCGCTGCCTGGCCGACAGCGATGTCGAAGGCGCCCGGGTCGCCGTGCTCAGCCTGGAGTCGAGCAGCAAGATGCTGGGGGGCACCTCGCTGGCCGCTCGTCTGACCGAGCTGCGCTCCCAGCTGGATCTGGGCCCGACGCCGCAGCGCAATGCCCTGCTGTCGCTGGTCGAGGGGGCCGCGACCGTGTTCCGTCACGACCTGCAGTCAGCCGACCCGGCTTGACCTCACCGTGAGCGGTGCTCCGCGAGTCGGTAACCCACTCCGCGGACGGTCTCGATGTAGCGCGGGGCGCTGACCGGGTCGTTCAGCTTTCGGCGCAGGTTGGCCATGTGGACCTCGACGGCTCGCCGGTCGGAGTCCGAGACGTAGCCGCCCGGGGACTCGCCCCGCAGCTCCAGCGCGAGCGAGTCCTTCGTGATCACCCGCCGGTTGCCTTCCATCAGGGCCAGCAACAGGTCGAACTCGCTGCGGGTGAGCTCGACCGGTGCCCCGTCCAGATCACACAGCCACATGTCCGCGTTGATCCGCAGCCCGTTGTGACTGAGCCAGCCCGAGTCCTCGAGCTCCTCGGCCACCGGAGCCGTTTGCGTGGCGGCAGCGGCGGGCGGCGCTGAGCCTCCCGTCGATCCGCCGCTCCAGCTCGTCCGGTAGCGACGCAGCATCGCCTCGATCCGGGCGCGGAGCTCGCGCGGCCGGAACGGCTTGGTCAGGTAGTCATCCGCCCCTGCGTCGAGCCCCATCAAGGTGTCGATCTCCTCGTCGCGAGCGGACAGCATGATCACGTACGTGTTGGAGAAGCTGCGGATCCGACGGGCTACCTCGAAGCCATCGATGCCGGGGAGGCTGACGTCGAGCGTGGTGAGGATCGGCTGGTGCTCGCGGACGGCGTTGATGCCCTCCACCCCGGTCGCGGCGGGGACGCAGACGAACCCGGCCTCGTTGAGGATCGCCGACAGCAGGTTCCGCACGTCGGCGTCGTCCTCGATCACCACCGCGGTGCGGTCCTGACCCGTTGCCATGGCCTTACCGTATCCGCGGCCTGGTCGAGCCCGCTCGCCCTGGGGTCGAGTCCGGGACTTCCGGGCACGCTCAGCCGAAGGTTGCGCAGTAGTAGCGCTGGCTGTCGAGGCGGTCGACCGTCACGTCGGCGAGCCGGTGCAGCGTCTCGGTCACCCGCGCGGTGAACTGGCGGCCGACGTCGTTGTACGCACAGACGTCGAAGGCGCAGACCGCCCGCGCCTGGACGAGTCGCCCCACCCCGGCCGCGATCATCTGCTCCAGCGCCCTCGGCGTGTCGTTCGTCGGGTGCACCAGGGTGAAGCCGAGGTAGTAGATCGCCCGCCGGGCAGCGTGCTCGGGATAACGGGCGCGGAAGTACTCCGGGCTGATCCACGGCACCGTCTCGAGGTGGCGGGTCATGGTGGCCAGCGCGATCGGCCGTCCCGAGCTCCAGCCGACGTACTTGAACACTCGCGGATCTCGCATGTCGTCCAGGAACTCGTCGCGGTGCAGCACCTGGCGGGCGGCGGCCCTGGTCCGCAGCGGCTCGAACGCGTCCAGGTACAGCCGGTAGAACCCCTCGGCGTGCTCGTCGTCGATCGCGGTCTCGATCGTCACCTCGAGCGCGGGTCGCTCCGGGCGACCATCCACCTCCATCATGTCTGCAGTCTCTCGGCTCTGCCGCCACCCGACCCCGTACGCCTGGCGGTTGCGGTCCGACGAACCTCCGGTCGTGAGCATCAGGGCTGTCCCGACCTCTGGAGATCATCGTGATCGGCGAGTGGTGCCGACGGCAGGGTGAAGGCGAAGGTCGAACCACCGTCGACGTTGTTCGCGGCCCAGATCCGGCCACCCAGCCGCTCGACGATGCTGCGGCTGATGGAGAGCCCCAGTCCCGTGCCGCCCTTCTCCCGAGCATCGGAGGAGTCCACCTGCTCGAACCGCTCGAAGATCACGTCGAGCCGGTTCTCCGGCACCCCGCGTCCCTGGTCACGTACCGTGAACACCACGACCGGTCCGTCGGGGACGGCCGAGAGCGTCACCTCACTCCCGGGCGGGGAGAACTTGATGGCGTTGCCGACCAGGTTGATCATGGTCTGGACGACCCGGTCGGCATCGGCGAGCACCCGCCCGGAGGCGGCGTCCACGTGGACGCCGATCCCGGCGTCGGCGGCGAGCACCCGCACCTGATCGTGTGCTGCGACCAGCAGGCTCGCGACGTCGTACGAGCCGATCTGCATCGGCATCGACCCGGACTCGATGCGTTCCATGTCGAGGATCTCGTTGATCAGTCGGGTGAGTCGCTCGCTGCTCTCCATGGCGATCTCGACCATCCGGGTCGCCGCCGGCGCCAGCTCGCCGAGTGCCCCGCCCGCGAGCAGCCCGAGCGAGCCGCGGATGGCGGTCAACGGGGTCTTGAGCTCGTGGCTGACGAGGGAGACGAACTCGTTCTTCATCCGGTCCACCTCGCGACGCCGCGTCACATCACGGAACACGACGACCACACCGCGGACACCTGTGCCCTCCGACATCGGGCTCGCGCTGACGTCGACCGGTACGAGCCGTCCGTCGGTGGTGCGATAGGCGTCTTCGATCCCGGTGATCGCCAGCGCGTTGCGTTGGATGGTCCGCAGGTAGCAGTCGGCCAGCGGGTGGGAGTGGAAGGTCTCGTGGGCGTAGCTACCGAGGAGGACGCCGCGGCCGGCCCCGAGCAGGCGCGCACCGGCCGGATTCACGAAGGTGACCCGGCCCTGGCTGTCCACGCCGTAGACGCCGTCCTCGACCGAGTCGATGAGCAGGTCGGTTCGCTGGGTGACCTCGGCGAGCTCGGTGCTGCGCTCGATCACGCGCTGCTCCAGATTCGCTCGAAGCTGCTCGTTGTCGATCAGCAGCAGCACCTGGCGGGCCGTGATCGCGATCAGCACGCCGCCCAGCAGGATGACTACGGTGGTGCTGATGTCACCGTCGGACACGGCCCAGAGGGTGAGCGAGCCCGCCACGAAGAACACGGCGAACATCAGCAAGGTGCCGGCGATCGGCGATGCACGGTGCGGCGTTCCGGTCTGCTGGGCTTCCGTCGACGGAGACCAGCGCACCGCGATGGCGAGCACGGTGTAGCCGGCGATCCAGCCCAGATCGATCACGGTGCCGAAGGTGAAGCCGGTCTCCGACTGCCGGACCGACGCGCTGATGTCGGACACGGCGAAGAGCGCGAAGCCGGCGGCTGCCAGGGCGAGGCCGGGTCGATCGCGTCCGGTGCTGCGCAGGAACATCAGCCAGGCCACGGTCACCAGCACGATGTCGATGATCGGTGCCAGCACCATCGTGAGGGACCCGAGCGAGGGCTGCTCGGCGATGCGGGGGATGAGCGTGTTGCTGAGGACGAGCAGGATGGATCCGGCCAGCACGACCCCGTCGAGCACCACCCGGGCCACGTCGATCGGGCGCCGAGGACCCGACGGGTAGGTGATCAAGGCGACGACCGCCAGCAGGAGACTGCCGAGCAGCAGCAGGTCGCCGACGACGTGTGGCCCACCCGGGTCGACCAGCTCCGTGATCGTCACCCAGAGGTTGCCGGCGGCGGCGCCGAGCGCCGTGCACCCGAAGAGCAGCCAGGCCCGCCGCCGGCGACCCGCGCTGCGGTGGTACCGGTACCGGCACGCACCCGCCAGGGCGATGCCGCTGAGCACCAGGGCGACACCGCCGACCATCACGCGGACGACGACGGGCAGCCCGCTCGCCAGCACCAGGCCGATCAGGCCGAGAGCCAGGACGATCGCCAGGGCGAAGATGCGCAGCCGCGGCCCCGCGGTGGTGGCGACGGTCGTCGCCGTGGGGGCCCCGTCCTGGGGCCGGGACAGGCCCGCCATGTCTGTTGACGCTAGCAGGCGGTGACGGCACGTGACGGGCTCACTACGATGGGCTGTTCGGGAGTCGGTTGCGACGGAGGCGGTCGAGGTGTTGCCACGCAAGGTGCTCGTCGTCGACGACGACGACATCATCCGAGAGGTGGCCAAACTCGCCCTGGAGGTGGTCGGTGGGTGGCAGGTGAGCACCGCCACCAGTGGACAGGAGGCCGGTCGGCTGGCCTCGCTGGACCGGCCCGACGTCGTGCTGCTGGACGTGATGATGCCCGCGCTGGACGGACCGGGCACCGCGGCCCTGCTGCGGGAGCATCCTGCCACCCGTGAGGTGCCGATCATCTTCTTGACGGCGAAGACCCCGGTCAGCGACGAGCGACTCGAGTCGGTGCCGAACCTGGTCGGGGTGATCAGTAAGCCGTTCGACCCGATGTCGCTGGCTCAGGAGATCAACCGGCTGACGGGGTGGGAGGCGTGACCGACCAGGCGTCACCGGGCGCCACCCCGAGACCCGCGACACCGCCGACCTCGGATCGGCTGACCGCGGTGTTGTCCACGATCACGGCCCAGGCTCGGCGCACGAACCTGACCCGGACCGCCGAGCTCGAGGCGGCGTTGGAGCGTGCGGCCGACCACGGCCTGGACCCGGCCGGCTGGGCCGCCGCGGAACGGACGGCGCACCAGCTGGCCGGCTCGGCCGGCACATTCGGCTTCGACGGGGTCTCCGAGATCGCGCGGTCCCTGGAGCGGTTCTTCGTGGAGTCCGGTGCGGCGGGCATCGCCGATCCCGTCCGGTTGGCCGGGGCGCGTTCGCAGCTGGAGCGGGCGAACGCTCAGCTCAACGACGACTCCGACTGACCGCGGGCTCAGCCAGGGTACGACGACCCGTACGCGGTGGTCGGCCGTCGGACCGCACGCCGGTGCAGCACCCAGGCCGCCACGACGCCGCCGATCGCGCCACCGAGGTGCGCCTGCCACGACACACCCGAGGCCCCGGGGAGCACCCCCCAGATCAGCCCGCCGTAGACCACCAGGACGGCGACCGCGACGAGGATCTGGCCGACCGAGCGTGACCACAGGCCGCGGGCCAGCAGGTAGGTGAGCCAGCCGAAGACGAGGCCGCTGGCGCCGACGATGATCGTGTCGGCCGGAGTGAGCGCCCACGCGGCCAGACCCGAGCCGAGGATGCTGATCACGGACGAGATCGCCCAGCGCGCCAGCCCGCCGAGCAGCACCAGGAAGCCGAGCACCCAGAACGGCAGGGAGTTGCTGATCAGGTGGTCCCAGCCGGCGTGCAGGAACGGTGCCGTCGCGATCCCGCCGAGGCCGTCGATCTCCCGGGCGTGGATGCCGTACAGGTCGAGACGCTCGCCGCTCAGCTGGTCGATCATCTCGAGCAGCCACAGACCGGCGAGCAGGGCCGTCATCAGCACCACCGCGGCACCTGGGGACGGCCTCATCCGACGGATCGGCGGGGCACTCGCGTACGGCTGGCTCATGCTTCCAGGGTCCCCGGTCGGGCAAGGGCCTGTCACCAGGAGCACAGCCGGGGAGGTGCTGCCGTCGTATCTGGGTATCGGCCCGGAGTCTCCTGCCTGACATCGACCCGGACGGACCGGGCGTACGAGCACCGGATGCCGATCATGACGAGCACACCCCCGAGCACCGATCCCCGCAGCGATGCCCAGCTGGCCGACAGCCTCGTGGTCAGTGCCGTGCGGGTCGGCCTGATCACCGCCCGCGAAGTGGCCGCTCAGGCCGTCGAGCTGCGCGGATCGGCCCTGCTGCTGCACGGTCAGCCCATCGCCTACGCCCGCCCGCGGGGGCTCGGCGGTGCGTCCGGGCCCGCGACCCGTGAGCTGCGCAGCCTGCGGCTGCTGGCCGAGACCGGTCTGGTGCCCGAGGTGCACGGCAGCGGCGAGGGCGAGGTCACCTGGATCGCGGCTGTCCGCGGGGAGCGGCTCGGCGGGGTCGGTGGGACGATGGCGGAGCTGGCGGAGATCTGCCGGCGCTGGGGTGCCGCGATCGCCACCCTGCACCTGACCGGGACCGGCGGACCGGGCGGGGCGCCGGTGGCGCCCCGCCCCTGGGTGCTCGACCCCGACCGGCTTCCCGCGACGATGCGCCAGGCGCCCCCCGGCAGCGCCCGCGCGCTCGTGCTGCGGACACTCCGCGGTGATCGCGGACTGCAGCGGACGGTCAGTCGGCTCGCCGACCGCTGGACCGCCGGCCACTGGACCCACGGTGATCTGAGCGAGGCGCACGTCCTCGTCCAGCACCTCCCCGATCTGCAGGTGAGGTTCATCGACCTGCGCGGCGCCGGGCTGGGCGATCCCGGCTGGGACCTGGCGGGCGCCCTGGAAGCGGTGGCGGAGCTCACTGACGGCCCGCGGGGTCCCTGGGCCCGGGCCAGCGCTGCCTGCCTCAGCGACTTCCTGCTGCACGGCTACCGGCGGGCGGGTGGCTCGGCCACGGTGGAGTCGGGCACGCGGGCGCTGCGGATCGTGAGCCGGGCCTGGGAGCAGGCGGTGGAGCTGGACGGGTCGGCCGCGCACCCGGCCTCGATGCACCCGGCCGCCGGCCGACCGACCGAGGCAGGCCGGCTGACCGAGCGGTTGGGCCTTGCTCGGGAGCTGGCCGCTCGAAGTGCTCGGACCGGTCTGCTGGCGGCCTAGCGGTTGCGACGAACCTCCGGTCGTGACCACTGGGACTCGAACAGATTTCTTGCTGAGAATTCGGCGACGCTTGTGTGGGGGAGCGCGCACCGCCGGAAGGTAGGGCAGATTCGTCCCATGAGTGTCAGCCCCCTGAGGGAGCGGGACCGCGTCCGCGTCGGTCTGGTCGGAGCCGGTGGCATCGCCCACGAGCATCTGCCGGCCTGGCTCTCCCTCGGCGCCGAGGTGCTGGTGACCTCGCACGCGGGCGCGACGGAGCTGGTCGCTCAGTTCGGTGGACGGGCCGTGGCCAGTGTCGAGGAGCTGCTGGACAGCTGTGACGTCGTCGACATCTCGACCCCCACACCCAGTCACGCCGAGCTCGCTCTGGCGGCGCTCGCAGCGGGTCGCCCGGTCGTCTGCGAGAAGCCGCTGGCTCGCACCTCGGACGAGGCGGAGCGGGTGATCGAGGCGTTCGAGGCGGCGGACGTGGGCCTCTACCCGGGTCACGTCGTGCGGTTCTTCGGCGAGTACGCCGCCATGCACGCCGCCGTCGTCGCGGGTGTGGTGGGGGACGTCGCCGTCCAGCGCTTCACCCGAACGGGCTCCGCCCCGGCGGCCACCTGGTTCCACGACGACGCGCTCTCCGGTGGGTTGCTGCTCGACCAGTGCCTGCACGATCTCGACTTCGCCCGGTGGACCGCCGGGGAGGTGTCCACCGCGTACGCCTTGGAGTCGGCGGCCGGTGGCGTGCGCAGCGTCCAGGTCGTGCTGACCCACGTCGGTGGCGCCCTCAGCTCGGTGCACGGCACCTGGGCTCGACCGGGCACCAGATTCCGGACGACCTTCGACGTCGCCGGCACCGGCGGGGTGCTGCGGCACGACTCCCTCGAGCACCCCACGGTGAGCACCGACCTCGGGGAACGGTCGGTTGCGGAGTCGGAAGACGGCCGTGGTCTGCTGCCCGCGATGCCGTACCAGAGCCCGTTCCGGACCGAGCTGGGGGAGTTCCTGACCGCACTCCGGGGTGGCCCGGCACCGCGGGTCACCGCCCGGGACGGTCTGGCCGCGATCCGGATCGCGGAGGCCGCCCAGCGGTCCCTTGACAGCGGACGAGCCGAGCCGGTCGCCGGAACAGCGAGCCCGGGAGGGACCAGACGATGAAAATCGGGTTGATGTCGTTCGCACACGTGCACGCCGCGTCCTACGCCCGGCTGTTGCGTGAGTGGCCCGGCGTCGAGGTGGTGGCCTCCGATCCCGACCACGGTCGACGCGTGGGGGAGACCGGCGGAGCGGTCATGGCGGCCGACCTCGGGGTGGACTACGTCGACGACTACGCCGCCCTGCTGGCGTGCCGTCTCGACGGCGTCATCGTCTGCGCCGAGAACGTCGAGCACCGACCGCTGGTCGAGCTGGCCGCCGAGTCCGGCGCCCACGTGCTGTGCGAGAAGCCGATCGCGACCACGCTGGCGGACGCCGGGGCGATGACGGCCGCCTGCGCGAAGGCCGGGGTGCAGCTGATGATCGCTCATCCGGTCCGGTTCGCCCCAGCGTTCGCCGGCTTGCAGGCGATGGTCGCGGCCGGGACTCTCGGCGAGATCGTCAGCGTGGCGGGGACCAACAACGGTCGGATCCCGCGAGGCGAGCGGGCATGGTTCGTCGACCCGGACGCCGCCGGCGGAGGCGCTCTGACCGATCATCTCGTGCACGTGCTGGATCTGCTGGACGCCCTGTGGCCGGGTAGTCGGGTGGCCGGGGTCTACGCGGTCGCGAACCGCGTCCTGCACCCCGAGGCCGCCGTCGAGACCGGTGGACTCGCAGCGCTGCGGTTGGAGCTGGAGTCCGGGTCGGGGCGGCGGGAGGTGCCCGTGGTGATCGATGCGAGCTGGTCGCGACCCGACAGCTACCCGACCTGGGGTGGGCTGACTCTGCGGCTCATCGGTACAGGTGGGATCGGCGACCTGGACCCGTTCGCCCTGCGGGTCGGCGGACACCTGGAAGCGGCGCGCAACGGCGCCTGGATCCCGTACGGTCCCGACCTCGACGCGCTGCTGCTGACCTCGTTCCTGAACGTCGTCGCCGGTAGGGCGACCGCGGCGCCGGACGGGGCCGCCGGCACGCGGGGTCTGGCGGTCGTGCTGGCGGCGTACGCGTCGGTCTCCTCGGGTCAGCCGGTCGTGCCCGGCGCCTGATCACGCCGGTGCGGCGACGCGCCGGTCACCGTCACCGACAGGTGTGCGGTCCGCTTGCCCTCGGGGTGGATGCGCAGCAGGGTCGAGGAGATCCGGCGGGCGTCGTGCAGACCGTGGGCGGGCCAGCTGGTGCACGGGGTGAAGGCCAGGTAGCGGGCGCTGCCGAACCACGGGAAGCCCTTGCTCGCGCCGGTCTCCAGGGCGTACCAGACGTGCGGCCAGGCGAACTCGTCCCAGCCCAGCTCGACCGTCAGATCCTGGCTGGGGCGGCGAACCCGGATCGACGCGTCGGTGAAGTCGGACAGATAGGCCATCCGGGTCTCCGGGGTGTCCTCGCGGCCGACGCTGCGCAGGTTGACCAGACCCTGCTGCCCGTAGGCGCGCGGCCAGGGCAGGAGGTCGTCGTAGGAGGAGGACGTCGCGAACCGAGGATCGGAGCGCACCGTCGTCGATCCGGCCTGGACCACCGTGTCCGGCCCGATCAGAGCAGACCCGAAGGCGATCTGCTGGCCCCACATCACGTCCAGGTGCTCACCGCCGACGTTGGTCACCGTGTCGGTGATGGTGAGTCGGTCGGCGCGCAGGGCGACCGCCCGGACCAACCGGAACGGGGACCTGACCAGGCGGCCGGCGAGGACGAGCTCGGACCCGTCGACCTGCCAGTCCAGCCAGGTCAACCGGGCTTCACCGTCGAAGCCCCACTCCGCCCCGTGGGAACTGGCGCTGTCCCCGCCGTTGGGGAAGACCGAGTGCCAGCCGCCGGGGTAGCTGTCGTACATCGACACCTCGGACGAACCGGGCAGGTCGATCGAGCCCCGGTGCCGCAACCCCCACGGTGACTGCCAGAGCAGCTCCAGGTCGTCGCTGCGTCGGCGCAGGGAGACGACGGTGCCACCCAGTGCCGGCACCAGGTCGGCGACCAGGGTGTCCGACGTCAGCCGCAGGACCTCCCAGCCGCGGACGACGAGCTTTTCGGGGTCAGGCACCCGGACAGGATAGAGCCGAGTGCCGAGGTGGCTGCGGTGATCGAGGCCGTCGACGCGATCGGGGACTCCGCTCAGTCGGGGACTCTGAGGGCGGTGACCGTCCGCGAGCTCTCGTCACTCATCAGCAACGTCACCCCTCCATGGGGGATGTCGAAGGCCACCGTGCCGGTCACCTGCTGGCCGGCGGAGAGGGTGCCGAGCTCCAGAGCAGTCGACACGTCGTCCAGCACCTCCGGGTCGAACAGATCGCCGGAACGGTCGAACGCCTGGAAGGAGTCCGGTCCGTAGCGCAGGGTTCCGGTGGCGCAGCTGATCTTGACGGCCACGGTGAGCAGCGAACCCGGCGCACGCGGGTCGCTGCCGTCGGAGTCCCACGCGTGGTCGACGATCTCCAGCACACCGCTGCCGGTGCTGGTGGTGAACTCGATCCGGTCCTTCTCCGGCGGTGTGGTCTTCGAGGCGGCGGGGGCCGGCGGCCGCGGAGTCGCCTGGCGCACGTCCTCGCGTGTCGCCAGGACGGTGGCGATCGCCACCACCGCCGCGACCACGCTGACGGCCAACAGCGTGAGCAGGGCGGGCAGCTTGCTCGCCGGTGGTGATGGCGGGCGGGGAGGCGTGGGCGTCGGCGGCTGGACCGGAGGCGGGACCGCACTGCCGGCCGGGCCGGTGCCCGGCACCGGCGGCCCGTGGAACCCCGGTCCGCTGGGTCGGCCCATGCCGGGACCGGTCGGCTCGCTCACCCCGCCACGCTACTCCGCCAAGGTGCTCGTCCACAGGCTGCGGCCGCAGTGAAGCGCTGTCCACAGATCGTCGGCGGGCCCGGTCGATTCCGGCCGGCGTCCTTTGTGTCTGGGTATGACACGACACGCAACAGTCCCAGCCGAACCCCCCGCCCCCACCGTCCTGCGAGTCCGGGAGCCGGGTGACATCCTCGGCGTGGTCCCGTACCTGCTCGGCTTCCATCCGACCGAGTCCCTCGTCGCGGCCTTCGTGCGCGAGCGACGGATCAGGGTCACGGCACGGATCGACCTGGCCGCCACCGCCGACATCGAGGGTCTGGTCGACCAGCTGGAGCTGGTGGGGCAGCAGGTGAGCAGCCGGTCCCTGGTGCTGATCGGCTACAGCGCGGACGCGGGCGTCCGGGAGCTGATGCGGGACCTCGCCGACCTGATCCCGCTGGACCTGGTCGATGTGCTGGCGGTGTCGGGCGATCGCTGGTGGTCCGTGTGCTGCGACGGGGAGTGCTGTCCGCCGGAAGGTCGGTCGTACGACATCGCCGCGCACCCGCTCGCGGCCGCCGCCGTGGTGGCGGGCATCTCGGCGACCCCCAGCCGGCAGGAGATCGCGGATCTGACGGCCGGTCCGACGGACGCCGACCACGACAGGCTGAGCGGCCGGGCGGAGGAGACTGCCCGTCGCCTGGCCGGGGTCGGCCGTCGACGACGGCGCCAGCGGATGAAGAGGCTGATCGTCTCGACAGTCCGCTCGGGCGGTCCGACCGAGGCGGAGGCGGTCGAGATCGCGGTGCTGGCCCGCGACGTGGTGGTGCGCGATGTCGCCTGGGCGTTGATGTCGCGCGAAGACGCCGCCGACCACGTGATGGTGTGGCATCGGGTGGTCTCCGTGGCGGTCCGGCCGTCCGAGGCGGCTCCGCTCGGCATGCTTGCCATGGCGGCCTGGCTCAGCGGCAACGGCGCGCTGCTGAACTGCTGCATCGAGCGGCTCGAGAGGGTGGCACCCGACTACCCCCTGCTGCAGATCTGTCAGGAGATCAGCGACCAGGCTGTCCCGCCCAGCCGCTTCGACGCCATCGCCGAGGAGATGAGGTCCGCACTGGTCTGACCTGCGGTGTGTGGGGAGGGTGCTGTCCCCGGCGATGCGGAGCGGCTGGTCGATCCGACGGCGGCTCCGTTAGGTTGGCACCCATGACAACGCGGTTCGTGGTGTGCGGTGAGACGCTGATCGACCTCATTCAGGCGGATGAGCAGCCCGATGGGTTCCTCAGCTCGATCTGGTCGGCCATGTCGGCGGGAGGTCCGATGAACAGCGCGGTGGCGCTCGGTGACCTCGGCGCGGACGTGCATTTCCTGGGGCGATTGTCCCGTGACGCTTTCGGGGCCCAGCTGCGCGGGCACATCGATGCCGCCGGGGTGGCCCTCGATCTGGCCACGGAGTCGTCGCAGGCCACCTCGCTCGCCGTCGTCAGCCTGGACGACGAGGGCAAGGCGAGCTACACCTTCCACTTCTCCGACACCGCCAACTTCGGCTGGGAGGACGCGGACCTGCCGACCCTGGGCCAGGGTGACTGGCTGCACATCGCGTCGCTGGCCTGCGTCGTCAGCCCGGGTAGCGACGTGCTGCTGGACTGGGTGCACGGGCTGAAGGCGGGCATCTCCTACGACATCAACGTCCGCCCGACGGTGATCACGGATCCGGAGGAGTACTGGGCGAAGGTGCGGCCGTGGCTTCGGGTCGTCGGGCAGCACAAGGGGATCCTCAAGGCCAGCGACGAGGACGTGGAGTTCCTGGCTCAGGTGGATGCGCCCGGGGGCGATCCGGTGGACGTGCTGGCTGACTGGGTGGCCCAGTACGGGATCGGACTCGGGGTGGTGACCCTGGGCCCGGGTGGCGCCGTCGCGGTCGACCCCGAGGGGACCAGAACCGCCGTGAAAGGCTTCCCGACCACCGTCGTCGACACCGTCGGCGCCGGTGACACCTTCAGGGCCGGCTTCCTCGACGGCTATGTCGGGCACGAACTCGGGTTGGAGTCGGCGCTGCGCCGCGGCGCAGCCGCCGCGTCGATCGTGTGCTCCCGCCGTGGCGCCCAACCGCCCACGTCGGCCGAGGTGGATGCCCTGATCGAGGCGAGTGCCAGCAGCCGGGTCTAGCCGGGTCTAGCCGGAGGGTTCGCTCGGCACTTCGCTGCCGGCGGCCGCGTCGCACAGCGCGCGGACGGCCTCGGCGGTGCGGTGCGGCGACGGCAGTGACCCGTCGGACTCGGTGACGTAGAAGGTGTCGATGGCCTGCCCGGCCAGGGTCGCGATGTGGGCCGAGCGGATCGACAGTCCACGCTCGCGCAGGCAGCGACCGAGGGCGAACAGCAAACCGCTGCGATCGCCCGTACGGACCTCGATGACGGCAGCGCTGGCGCTGGCGCCGGCGACCGCCTCGACGAACGGCGGGGCGATCTCACTGCGGTGCGCGGCCCGCGACTCCCGCTTGCGCACCCGTCGCAACATCGAGGAGTCTCCGTCCTCCAGTCGATCCAGCTCCTGCACCAGCAGGGCCGGGTCGGGCACGTCCGTGGGCAGCTGCTTGTCGACCCGCCAGGTGTTCACCGCGATGCCGTCCACCGTGTTCAGCACTGCGGAACGCACCGACACGGAGTGTGAGGCGAGCAGACCCGCGGTGTCGGAGAACAGGCCCAAGCGGTCCGTCGCGGCGATCATCAGCTGGATGCCGCCCGGCTTCGACTCCACCCGTACGCGCGGACGCCCGTCCAGGCTGACCGACCGGGCCAAACCGAGATCGACGAGGTCGCCGCTCGTCCGGTCCGGAGCGTCGCCGACCAACAGCGCGTCGACGCTCTCGGTGAGCGCGTTGACCAGCTGGGCCCGCCACGGAGACCACGCGGCCGGTCCGGCGGCCTTGGAGTCGGCCTCGGTCAGGAACCGCAGCATCTGCAGCGTCTCCGGCCGTCCGTCGACGGCGGTGACGAGGGCGTCGATCGTCGCCGGGTCACCGTGGTCGCGCCGGGTGGCCAGGTCCGCCAGGGTCAGGTGCTCCCGGACCAAGCGCTCGACCAGCTCGACATCGGTCTCCGGCAGCCCGATCGACTCGGCGACCGCCCGGGCGATCGGGGCGCCGACCACCGGGTGCGCGGCGCCCGCGCCGGGCACCTTGCCGATGTCGTGCAGCAGGCAGGCCAGCAGCAGCAGGTCGGGCCGCTCGACCTGCGTGAGGTGACGCTGCACCTCGGCGACGCACTGCACCGAGTGACGGTCGACCGTGTGCCGGTGAACCGGGCTGTGCTGGGGTTGGGCGCTGATGGCCTGCCAGGGTGGGAACCAGCGAACGATGCAACCGGCCAGGTCGAGTGACTCCCACACCGGCAGCAGCGCCGAACCGCCCGAGAGCAGCTCGAAGAGCGGCACCCGGGCCTCGTCCGGCCAGGGGGTGGAGATCGGCGGTGCGTGCTCGCCGAGGTTCTCGGCGGTCACGGGTGACAGGACGAGCCCGCGCTGCGCGGCGAGGGCGCCGGCCCGCAGATCGAGCAGCGGAGTGCTGGGACTGGTCAGCCGATCCAGTCCCACCTCGCCCTGGTGGATGATCAGTCCGTGCGGAGCCTGGGCGTACTCGGGGCGGCGCTCCCGGCGCACGAACGACAGCTTGCGGCGGACCGGGAGCACCTGCCGCGCCGCCCGGCTGGTGAGGTCGACCGCGTGGCCGATGCGACGGGCGGCCATGCTCACGGCCCGCCGGAGGTCGTCCGCGTCGGCGTACTCGAGACGGGTGGCCACGTCGTCGACCTCGGTGGCCAGGAGCCGGTCCATGGTCCGGCCGGAGCTGAGGTGCAGCGCGTCACGCACGTCGAGCAGTCGCTCGTACGGGTCCTTGACGCCCGAGTGTGGCCGGTCGGTCAGCCAGGTGGCGGCCAGTGCCCGCAGCATGATCATGTCGCGGAAGCCGCCACGGGCCTCCTTCAGATCGGGCTCCAGCAGGTAGGCGGCGTCACCGAACGAGTCGTGTCGATCCTCGAGGGCGGCGAGCAGCTCGGGGAGACGTCTGCGGGCGTTGCCCCGCCAGGCGGCCAACAGGGTCGACCGCGCACCGCGGACGAGCTCGGTGTCGCCGGCCAGCACCCGCAGGTCGAGGAGCCCGACCCCGGCGCTCAGCTCGCGTCCCGCCACGTCGGCGCACTCGGCGGGCGTGCGGACCGAGTGGTCCAGCCGCACCGAGCTGTCCCACAGCGGATACCAGAGTGCTTCGGCCAGAGCGTCGATGCCAGCTCGGTCCCTGCCGTCGTGCAGCAGCACCAGGTCGATGTCGGAGCGGGGCCCGAGCTCTCGTCGAGCCAGGCTGCCCACCGCGGCCAGCGCCACCCCGGAGTCGGGGCCACCGGCACCGGCGTACAGGTCGACGAGCGCCTCCTCGAGGCAGTCGCTCATCAAACGCCGACGATCCGGCCCAGACGTGGAAGACCACGTGGACCGGATCGCGACGTTGAGGCGCTCAGAGGTCAGATCACGCTTCAGAGCGCGTCCAGCCCGCGCTCTCCCGTACGCACGCGGACGATGTCGTCCACGGGTACGGACCAGACCTTGCCGTCACCGATGCGGCCGGTCCGTGCGCTCTTGACCAGGACGTCGATGATGTCTTTGGCATCCTCGTCGTCCACGAGCACCTCAAGCCTCACCTTCGGGACCAGATCCACGGTGTACTCAGCACCCCGG
>DATDBH010000193.1:0-2650 GCA_036524985.1 Microlunatus sp.
CGGGTAAAGAATGCCGAGCCCACAGGATCTGGCTGGCAGGATTCTCCGCCGTGAGCAAGGAAGCAGCAACCTGGTCGGCACGACAGACAAACGTCGAGGTCCGCGAGAGCGAGCTGGACGGTGTCCGCGTGCTGCATTTCCCCGACGACTCCGGTCGAGCAGAGGCCACACTGATCTTCGGTGTAGGTGCCCGCGACGAGACGCTGCCGACGCTAGGCACCTTGCACGCTCTCGAGCACGCCGCCATGACCGGTGTGCGTAGGACCCCCATCGAGATCGACGCCACCGTCAGGGTCAGCACCACTCAGTTCACCGCCGCCGGTTCACCACACCTGGTCGGCTCGTTCTTGACGGGTGTGTGCCGGGGACTGGCCGACCCACCACTCGATCGGCTCGCCCACGAGGCCCAGATCCTGGAGGCCGAACTCGAGGGCGATGACTCGGCAACCTCACCCGCGGCCGTGTTCCGCTACGGCTTCCGCGATCTCGGGATCCTCGACGGACCTGGACCAAGCCCGTCAAGGGTTCGCGCTGACGCCGTCCGAGATGCGGCGGCCCGCTGGTTTGTCGCCTCGAACGCCTTGTTGGTGGTCGAGGGGTCGTGGCCTGACGGTCTGCGGTTGCCGCTGGTCAACGGTGTACGTCCTGACCATCCAGCAGTCCTGACCCGGCATGTGGGTCGGCCCTCTGCGATCACCGTGGAGGCTCCCTGCTGCGAGGTGAACGTGGTGATGCCCGCCGATCCCGCGGCGACCCGACTGGCCCTGACGGTGGTCGAGGACCGGCTGACTGAGGTCCTTCGCCACCAGCGCGGGCTCATCTATGACGTCGACATCGACGCGATCCCGATTCGCGAGGGGTTCGACGTGACGATCCGGACCGATCCTCAACCCGAACGCGTGCGGGACGGCATCCGAGCGATGGTCCAGACCATCACGACCTTGCTGGCCGATGGCCCGACCGAGGCGGAGCTCGAACACGCCCGAGCCATTGTCCGGGAGTCCATGCAGGGCCGTGACGCCGAGATCGGCGACTTGGTCGACACAGCCACCGCAGACCTGATCGGGCTACCGTCCCCGCGGATCCACCCCGATCTGCTCGACGGTTTCAACCGTGGCCAGGTCGCTGAGCACCTGAACCGCATCGCCACTGACCTGATCTACATCGTGGACGAGGCCATTGAAGGGGATCTGCCGACGCTGGGACTTGACCTGATCGAGCCGGAACCGACGACCAACAGTCCCCTCCCAGCCGGCCAGGCCTTTCGGCCGCCACTGCTGGCTCTCGCCCTGGCGAAAGAGGCCCGCGCCTCCCGGGTCGCTCTCACCGCAACCGGTCTCGCTCACACCTACCAGGGCCGCCTTCAGCAGATCGCCTGGCCCGATGTTGTAGGGGTCATGCGTGACGACGACGGCGATCTCATCGTGTTCGCCCAGGACGGGCAAGTCATCCCAGTCGGGCCAACGCTCTACAAGAACGGTCAACGACTCGTCGATGCCGTGCTGACTCACGTCGCTGGCCATCTGGTGTACGAGGCCCCAGCAGACTCCGACACCGACGACCACAAAGAAGCCAACAGCAACTCCAACTAGGACGAGCCGTTCGTTCGGTTGCCGTCAGGGCGTTGAACGCCGTTGTCTAACACACCAGCGATTTCCTCGCGCCCTGATTCCCGTAGGACGGTCGGCTATCGAAGGTCAGGACGGCAGCCCGCTGGCGTCGGTGATCGGGCCGAAGTTCGCTTCGGTAGCCGACGGCTTCCGGCACGGCCCGTCCGCTTGCTGCGCGCTGCGGAGAGGCGAAAGGGGACCTCATGGCATTGGGGCTCCAACCGGATTCACCTAATGCGTCCTCAGCGGAGGCATGGTGGCAGCTTTGCTAGTGCCGCGTCGACGGTAAGGAGCCTGGCAGCGGTCATTTCTTCATCCGGGACCCAGTCGGGGAATGGTATCTCGACCGTGCGGTGGGCGGCGCCTGAAGCGCTGTGCTCCTCATCAAGAGCAGTCAAGCGTTCCGCGGGGAATCTCTCCGCGACCCGGACAAGCGCTGGCCACAGTCGGCGATGCACGAGTGTGATCTTGCCGTTGATGAGCCGTGTGGCGACGACGTCGGGCGACTCCATCAGGCGGGTGAGGACTTCGAAGATGTCGCGGCCGGCCGGATGTCCCCACCAGCTGCCGCGGATGGGTTCCCCGGCGACGTACTCGGCCAGGTTGGGGATGGGGCCGCGCGCCGACTGCAGCACCATGCCCTGCTCACGTACCCAGTCGAGGGGCTCCACGGGTACCGAGTGAACCACGCGACACCGACCGGCGGCACCCCGACATGGTTCGTCGTGTCTTCAGCGCCCCGGCTGTCGCCAACGGGTCAATTGTCAGCGCCCGCGAGCACAAGTGGTCACAGGGATGGCGTCGCGGTGATCGTCGGGCTGGACGTCTACCTGCCGCTCGACCTGCCCTGAGGCTGAATCGACTCACGATGGTGATCAGCGGTTGGTGGTGACGATCATGAATGCACCGGGTACTGCGAACCCGACCCCGTCGTGGCGAGAGCCGAACCCGGCCATGAGCCGGTCGTGGACCGCGTCGACCACCGCCGGCGATCGGTTCTTGAGGAGCTCGGGATCGGACCAACACTCAGGGCCACTCGA
>DATDBH010000194.1:0-12630 GCA_036524985.1 Microlunatus sp.
GGGTGCCCGGTTCGATCTGCGGCCGTTCACCCCGACCGAGCAGGGCCGTGGACCCCGTGTGGTGATCCACGTCCACCTCAGCGACCAGACCCCGATCGACCAGCACGGGGTGGTCCGCACCGAACACGGCCCGATCACCCTGGACCAGTTCCGGCAGTGGCTGACCCAGGCCGACCCGAGCATCACGATCCGACCCGTCGTCGACCCGGCCGCCACGGCTGCGGTCGACGCCTACGAGATCCCCCAGGCGCTGCGGCAGGCCATGATGGTCCGCCATCCCGGATCGGTGTGGCCGTTCAGCCCCGCCGCCACCATCAGCACCGGCGGCCGGTGCGACCTGGACCACACCATCCCGCACACCATGCACGGTCCACCGGGCCAGACGTCGATGGGCAACCTCGGACCGCTGACCCGGACGGAGCACCGCGCGAAAACCCTCGGCGGTTGGCGGGCCCGACAACCCGACCTCGGCACCTACCTGTGGCGATCACCCGACGGACTGATCGCGGTCACCACCAACCAAGGCACCCTCCTGCTCGGCGACCGCCACTGGGCCCACCAAGTCTGGACCACCGCCGAATCCGCTCGGGGGGCTGGCGCCAACCGCTGAGGCCCTTCGACGTATCGGGTCGAGGCCCTCGGGACTCCTCTTGGTCACGTGGCGTCCATTCCGGCCGCCATCGGCCAGCCAGGAGGACCTGATCATGAGTGAGAACCCGCACACGCCTGTCGCCCCGGAAGAGGACGCCTCCGGGGAGCAGCCGGGCGTCGAGGCGGTCGAGGGCGCGTCGACCGGCGACGGTGAGAGCGCCTCGGTCGAAGGCTCGGTCGAGCCGATCATCGCCGTCTCGGCCGAGGCCGCGGTGGTCGAGGCGGCTCCTGACACGTCCAACCTGCGACCGATCGGCGAGGCCACCTACGGCCGGATGAGCGACTCCGAGTCCGTGCTCGGACCGGACACCCGGATCCAGATCGCCAACACCGGTGACTACCCGTGGCGTGTGCACTGCTCCCTGCTGATCACGGCCAACGACGGCTCGCAGTGGATCGGCACGGGCTGGTTCATCGGGCCCAAGACGGTGGTCACTGCCGGTCACTGCGTGTTCATCCACGCTCCGGGCACTGCGCGTCACGGCTGGGTGCAGAGCATCAGAGTGATGCCTGGTCGCAACGGCGCGACGCTCCCGTACGGGTCGGTGACGGTGCCGCGAGCCAACCTGCGCAGTGTGTCGTCCTGGACGGGCGGTCCCAACGAGGAGTTCGACTACGGCGCTCTGGTGCTGCCCACCCCGCTGGGGAACCAGACGGGTTGGTTCGGCTTCGCCAGCTACTCCGACGCCACCCTGCAGCCACTGACGGTGAACATCTCCGGTTACCCGGGCGACAAGCCGTCAGGGACGCAGTGGTACCAGTCGAGTGCGGTGGCCGCCCTCGGACCACGGAAGGTCTACTACACGATCGACACTGCCGGTGGACAGAGCGGCAGCGCGGCATACGTGATCAAGGACGGTGTGCGCTACGGCGTCGCCGTGCACGCGTACGGTGGCAGCAGCAGCAACAGCGGCACCCGGATCACCAAGCCGGTGTTCGACAACTTCCAGCTCTGGAAAGCCTGACGACGGAGGATCGGTGACCGGATCATGATCATCAACGGCGCGGTCACCGATCTGTACGGCCGTCCCGTCGTCGGCGCAGCTGTCCTCATCGCCTCGTCACCGATCCCGGTGCCGGACATCGCGGCGCTGACCGGGGCGGACGGATTGTTCTCGATCGCAGTTCCCGTCCCGGGGGCGTACCGGTTGATCGTGCGCAGTGAGGTGGACACCGTCGAGGTCACGGTGGACATCACTGCTCCGGAGGCGCAGGTGGTGGTCGCCCTGTCCGGATGAGGGGTCAGCCGGCGGCGCGCAGGGCGTACACGTCCATCACCCAACCGCGACGCGACCGGATCGCGGCCCGTCGTTCGGTGATCTCGGCGAGCACGTCGATGAGCCGGCCCCGCACCAGGGCCTCGTCCGCGAGCCCGAGCTGAGCGCCCCAGGCGATCTCCAGGTCGGGATACCGGTCCACCAGGCGAGCGCAAGTCAGCTCCCCGTCCAGCATCACCACCACGGTGCCGAGGCCCGGGTCGAACTCCTCGACAAGGCGCCGCCCAGTGGTCAGGTGGACCGAACCGCCTACCGTGTTCAAGATCATCCGATGCCGGGCGGCCAGCAGCTGGACGCTGCTGATCCCCGGGAACACCTCCACCTCGAGATCGATGCCGGTGCAGGCGATCTGCTCGACGATCCGCAGCGTGCTGTCGTACAAGGCGGGATCGCCCCAGACCAGGAACCCGAGGGTGCCGCCGTCGGGGAGCTCTCGGCCGATCACCTCCGCGTACGCGGTCGCGCGCCGAGCGTGCCAGTTCGCCACCGCTTCCCGGTAGCCGGACGCGTCGCGGTCGCGGGGCGGGTCGACCACCTGGACCACCCGGTAGTCCTCACGGGTGATCACAGCCCGGCAGAGCTCGGTCCGGATCGACGCCAGGTCACGGGTGTCGGCCCGCTTGTCCGCCACCAGGAACACATCCACCCGATTGAGGGCGGCGACGGCCTCCGCGGTCAGGTGAGCCGGGCTGCCGCTGCCGATCCCGATGGCGAGCACGGTGATCACGACGCCATCCTGGTCCAGCTCAGCAGTAGATCGAGATCGACGTGCTCCTCGACCGCATCGGCCATGATCGTGATCATGGTCTCGCGTCGGTCACCGAACAAGGGCGCGTCAGCTTGGGGTCTCCAGTCGGCGCCGCCGGCCGCCGCGATCTCGGCGAGCCAGGAGCGACGAAACGCGTCGTTCTCCAGGGAGCCGTGCCACATGGTGCCCCAGACCGACCCTGCCCGCCACCCGTC
This sequence comes from Microlunatus sp., assembly GCA_036524985.1. Classification (GTDB taxonomy): domain Bacteria; phylum Actinomycetota; class Actinomycetes; order Propionibacteriales; family Propionibacteriaceae; genus Microlunatus. Next base: position 2,892 of record DATDBH010000194.1, read on the forward strand.
CAGGAACGGTTCGGCCTCGCCGTCGTGATCACGTACGGCCACGCCGTGGTGGATCTCGTACGCCGCCACGGACTCACCGCGCCAGCTCCCGACCGGACGGCCCAACGTCTTGACCTCCTCGAAGCGAACACCGACCGGCAGCAGGTCCAGCCCGTCGATCGTCCCGCTGCCACCCTCGATGTCGTCCGAGATGGTGCGGGCCAGCATCTGATAGCCGCCGCAGATGCCCAGCACCGGTCGCTCCTCAGCCGATCGAGCCCGGATCTCCTCGGCCAGTCCGGTCTCGCGCAGCCAGTCGAGATCGGCTGTCGTGGTGCGAGTGCCGGGAAGGATGACCAGATCGGCCTCCCGCACGACGCGCGGGTCGGTGGTCACCAGCACGTCGACTCCCGGTTCTGCGGCGAGGGCTTCGACATCGGTGATGTTGGAGACGCGTGGAAGTCGTACGACGGCGACCCGCAGCCGGTCATGATCATCACCGGTGCGTCGCATGGAGGATCGCCAGGCGCCGACGTCCAAGGTGTCCTCGGCATCCAGCCAGACCTCGGGCAGCCAGGGCAGCACCCCGAGGCAGGCCATTCCCGTACGGTCGGTCAGCATCGCCAACCCTGGCGCCAGGACCGCTTGATCCCCGCGGAACTTGTTGATCACGTACCCGCGGATCGCAGCCCGGTCGGCTGCGTCCACGAGTGCGACGGTGCCGAACAGGGAGGCGAACACGCCGCCCCGGTCGATGTCGCCGACCACCACCATCGGCAGGTCGAAGTGGCGGGCAAGGCCGAGGTTCACGTAGTCCCCGGCGCGCAGGTTGATCTCGGCGGGCGAGCCGGCTCCCTCCGCGACGATCAGCTCGTGGGTCTCGGCGAGCTCCTCGTACGCCGCGAAGGCCGCCTCACGCAACGCGGTCCTCCCGGTTGCATACTGGCCTGCCTCCAACGTCCCGTACGGCCGGCCGCGCACCACGACGAAGCTGCGCCGGTCCGAGCCTGGTTTGAGCAGCACCGGATTCATCGCCGACGTCGGCTCCACCCGGGCGGCCTGGGCCTGCAGATACTGCGCCCGCCCGATCTCGCTCCCGTCGCAACAGACCATCGAGTTGTTGGACATGTTCTGCGCCTTGAACGGGGCCACGTCGACCCCTCGACGCCACAGCGCCCGGCACAGTCCGGTCACCACCAGCGACTTGCCGGCATCCGAGGACGTGCCCGCGATCACCACACCGCTGGCTCGGGGTCGGTCAGGCACCGGGGGAGTCTATGCGGCCCGGCGACCCGACTGCGCTTGCACCACGGCGATCCCGGCCAGGATCAAGACCCCACCCACCGCCTGGACCGGCGTCGGGATCTGGCCCAGCAGCACGGCAGCGAAGATCACGGCCAGGATCACCTCCGACAGTGCGACGAAGGAGGCGATCGAGCTGCCGAGGCGGCGTACCGCCTCGATCCCGGTCACGTACGCCAGGGCGGCGGACACCAGCACCAGGGCGATGATCGGTGCCCACCACGGCATGGTGCGAGCGGCGATGGTGACCGGCGAGCTCGCGACGGTGAGCGGCACGATGCCGATCAGACCCGCCAGCAGCAGGACCGCTGCGCCGACACCGGTGCCCACGGTCGTCAACAGCAGGGCGGGCGGGGCCGAAGCGCTGTGCTCCGACAGGACGAAGTAGGCGCAGAGGCAGAGCGCGGCACCCAGGCCCCAGGCGACACCGACCAGGCTGATCCGTACGTCGCCGGTGAGATCCAGCACGAGCACCAGGCCGGCCACGGCCAGAGCGGCGCCGACCAGCTTCAGGGCCGTGGGGCGCTTGCCACGACGCCACCAGAACCAGCCGATCAGCAGCACCGGCGCGAGGTACTCCAGCAGCAGAGCCACGCCGACCGACAGGTGCTGGACGGCGCTGAAGTAGCACAACTGCGCGCCGGCGACCGCCACGATCCCGTACGCCACCATTCTCCCGGTGGCCCGCCCGGTCGGGCGTCCGATCCGCCGGAGCAGCAGCAGGCACGGGATCACCAACACCAGGAACGCGCCTCCCACCCGGGCAGCGACCACCGCGGCCGGCGACCAGCCCGTGACCAACAGGCTGCTGGCCAGCGAGCCCGACAAGGCGAAGGCGGCGGCCGAGCACAGGGCGATCGGCAGTCCGGTCCGCACGTCTACGGTGGTGCTGCCGACGACCGGTCGGGTCGCTGGTGCGGCGGTGGTCACGAGGCAGATCCTGTCATTGGCTAACTGGGTTTATGCTGATGACACTACGGGGAGGAGGTGTCACGAGTCAAGATGATTTTCACTCATGACACAGAGGTGTCGCTGGCCGAAGCGGCCGCCCTGGTGAACACCGTGGACAGCGACGGGATCGACGAGCTGGCCCAGCCGTCCGGGCTGCGCTCCCACCTGGATCGCCACCCTTTCAGCGGTGTCGTGCTCGGCACCGAGGCCGAGGTCGCAGAAGTCCGGGAGATTCGCACCCAGCTCGGCCGGCTCTGGCGCGTGGCCGACCGCGATGCCGCCGTGCCGATCATCAACGAGATCCTGGCGGCCTGTGACGCGCGGCCGTTCCTGACCCGGCACGACGAGTGGGACTGGCACCTGCACGTCACCCCGCCCGAGGCGCCGCTGGCCCAGCGGATGGCGGGAGAGGCCGCGATGGCCTTTATGGAGCTGATCCGGGCGGACGACTGGGCGCGGCTCAAGACCTGCGCGGCCGACGACTGCCACGACGTGCTGGTCGACCTGTCCAAGAACCGCTCCAAGCGTTTCTGCGACGACGGCAACTGCGGCAACCGGGCCGCCGTCGCGGCCTACCGGGCCCGGAAGCGGGCCCTGTGACCAGTCCGATCGGGGCCTCGCGGCGGTCCGCCGTGCCCCCGTTCGCGGTGATGACGGTGCTCCAGCGCGTCGCGGAGGCCAGGGCGGCCGGGCGCGAGGTGATCTCGCTGTGTGCGGGCGAGCCGTCCCAGGGGGCGCCGTCCGACGTCCGTCGTCGCCTCGCCGAGCTGATGGTCGACCGGACCCCGCTGGGCTACAGCGAGACCTTCGGACTGACCAGCCTGCGGCAGGCGATCGCGGGTCACTACCGGCGCTGGTACGACCTCGACGTGCCGGTCGCCCAGATCGCCGTCACGACCGGGTCCTCGGGTGCCTTCCTGATCAGCTTCCTGGCCGCGTTCGACGCCGGCGACCGGGTGCTGCTGGCCCGGCCCGGCTACCCGGCGTACCGCAACATCCTGCGCAGTCTCGGCTGCGAGGTGGTGGAGCTCGCGTGCGGTCCCGCCGAACGGTTCCAGCCGACCCGGGAGCTGCTCGATGCGGCCCTGCGCGAGGGACCGGTAGCGGGGCTGGTGCTGGCCTCGCCGGCCAACCCGACCGGCACCATGGTCGACCATGATCAGCTCGCCGACCTGGCGGGGTGGTGTCGTGCTCATGGGGTCCGGCTGGTCAGCGACGAGATCTACCACGGCATCGTCGACGCGTCGGTCGCGGAGCGGGTCGGTGTCGGCTGCTGTGCCTGGCAGCACGACCGTTCCGCAGTGATCATCTCCTCGTTCTCCAAGTACGCCGGGATGACCGGGTGGCGGCTCGGCTGGGCGCTGGTGCCCGATGATCTTGTGGCGGCGGTCGATGCGCTGGCCGGCAACTACGCCCTGTGTGCGCCGGTTCCTGCGCAGCACGCGGCGATCGAGGCGTTCACCGAGAGCTCCTACGCCGAGGCCGAGACCGCCGTCCGGGAGTTCGCGGCGGCTCGATCCCTGGTGCTCGACGCGGTCGATGATCTCGGCTGGACCAAGGTGGCTCCGGCCGACGGCGCCTTCTACGTGTGGGCCGACATCGCCGACCGGCTGGGCCCCTACCCGGACTCGGTCGCGTGGTGCGCCGCGCTGCTGGACGCCGAGGACGTCGCCGTCACCCCGGGACCGGACTTCGACACCGTCGACGGGGGCACGGCGATCCGGCTGTCGCTGGCGGCCGGGCCCCAGGCGATCGCCGACGCCCTGCCGCGGATCAGGCGTTTCCAGCAAGCGATCGGGTGATCTGCGCCGACTCGATCCCGGCCTCCCGCAACAACCCGGTCAACTCGACCTTGATGGCGATGAAGTGCAGTCGCGGAGCCTGCGGGAGCGTACGACCCCCGGTGACCAGCGGCATCCCGCGCTGGTCCAGCACCCCGAGGTGCCCGACCAGGGGCGGCAGCCCGGTGCGGTAGCCCGTCGCGGCCAGCACGACGTCGACCTCGACCTCGCTGCCGTCGGTCAGCCGGACCGTGCCCTCGCCGAAACCGGTGACCGCCGGCACGACCCGGACCTGACCGGAGGTGATGGCGTCGATGAAGCCGGCATCGATGATGGGGACGGTTCGGGAGCGCTGGAACTGACTGAAACCGTCCTTGGTCGGAGCCGGTAGGCCGTACGAGCTGAGGTCCGGAACCGTCAGCTTGCGCATCAGTCCCGACATCGGGTTCTTGAGCACGGTCGGCAGCGGGTCCGACGCGATGCCGATGAGCTGACTGGGCACTCCGCGGGTGTCGCGCCGGACGATGTTCGGTGGGGTCCGGACCGCCATGATCACCTCACCGGCCACGCCGACGAGGTCGGTGACCAGATCACCGGCGGAGTTGCCGGAGCCGACGACCAGGACCCGCTGCCCTGCGTACGGCGACGGCTCGCGATAGTCGGAGGAGTGGAGGACCTCGCCCGCGAACGATTCCCGGCCGGGCCAGTCCGGGACGTACCGGGTGTGGCTGTAGCCACTGGCCACGACCACGGCGTCGGCCGTCAGGGGACCGGCCGAGGTCTGCACCTGCCATCCCGACCCGTCCGCCTCGATGCGGGTGGCGGCGACCCCGAGCTCGGGGCGGAGGTCGTGTTCTACTGCGTAGTCCTGCAGGTACCGCACCAGGTCGTCGCGACCCACCCACGGCCCGTACGCCTTCGGGATCGGCGTGCCGGGCAGCCCCGACAGCCAGCGCGCCGTGTGCAGCCGCAGGCTGTCGTAGCGGTCCCGCCACGAGGCGCCCACCGCGTCCCCCGCGTCGATCAGCCGGAACGGCAAACCTCGCTGACGAAGCCGCGCCGCCGTTGCCAGGCCGGCCGCCCCGGCGCCGATGATGATCGTCTCCGGCATGCCCGGACTCTAGTCCGCGGGCCCCTCCGTCGAGCGGAGGCTCCCGCCCCTCACCGGCTGGTACGGGCGCGCTCCCACCGCCGATCCGCGCCCACCCCGGATGCGCGGTCCCCCCGGTTAGAAGATTCCGTCATTCGACGGATTGTGCTGCCTCCCGGCCGCCGGCGTGCACGACAAGCCGTCGAATGACGGAAGTTCAAGACCCCGGACGCATCAGGTCAGGTGGTCGAAGTCGCCGCGCACCCAGGCCGCGTGCCGGTCGGCGGAGAAGCGGACCACCGCCCGGGCGTCGGCGTCGATGATCGCGCCGAAGTTGTTGTAGAGCCGGTCGAACTCCAGTCGGTCGGTGGCGTCGGCCAGCCGGAGCACGACGGCCGCGGACAGCGGGATGCGGTTGGGGTAGCTGCGCATGAACGACGCCGTGCCGTCGGGGTTGGCGAAGATCGTGTCACCGGCCAGCAGGACACCCCGGCCGCCGGCTCCGGCGCTCCACAGGGCCACGCAGCTGCCGGGGAAGTGCCCGCCGAGCTCGTACAAGGTGATGGTCGACGTCACCTGTCGCTCACCGGACCACAGCTCGATCGCGTCACCGCTCCGCTGCAACCACTCCGCGTCCTTCGCGGTGACCAGAACGGGTGCGTTCAGGACCTCGGCCCAGGCCAGCTGGACTCCGTACATGTGCGGGTGACTGGCGGCGATCGCACTGACCGGGCCCAGGCGGCGGACGTGGTCGATGGCCTCGTCGGTGATCAGACCGGGCGGGTCCCAGATCAGGTTGCCCTCCGCTGTCCGCACGACCATGGTCTGCTGACCGATGCCCACGCCCGGCGTGGTGGTGAGACCGACGAGGTCCGGCTCGACCTCGAACCACTCCAGGGTGTGGCGGTCGGCGATCAACGCGTCGATCGTGGTCCAGCGCTGCCCGCCCTTCGGCAGATACTGCCGTTCGTCGGCACAGATCGGGCAGATCTGATCGGGAGAGTGGGCACCTTCGGTCTCGACCGCGCAGGTTGCACACAGGTGGATGGTCATCGGCTACGCCTCCTCGTGGTCATGCTGCCACCCAGCCACCGCAACTGTCCCGTCCGGAGGTGGGTCGCTATCGTCGGCGACGTGACGAACTCGCTGCTGGTCGTGCACGTCGACATCGCTGTCCTACCGGACCGGCTGGAGGCCTTCCTCGCGGCGACCGAGGCCAACGCCACCGCGAGCCGTCAGGAAGCGGGCATCCTCCGCTTCGACGTGTTGACCGACCGCGCCGACGCCGGGCACGTCGTGCTCGTCGAGATCTACCGCGACGAGGCGGCGGCCGCGGCCCACAAGGAGACCGCGCACTACGCCACCTGGCGGGACACGGTGGCGCCGATGATGGCCCGGCCGCGGGTAGGCACGCGGTACGTCAACACCTCACCCGACGACGTCGCCTGGTGAGCGCCCCGCCGTTCGACCTCACCCTGCCCACCGACATCCGCGTTGGCGCGGGTCGCGCCGCGGAGACGCCGGACGTGGTGGTCGGGTGGGTGGCGCGACAGGTCCTGCTGGTCACCGGCCGCTCCGGCGAGCGGGCTGCGCCGGTGATCGCGGCGCTGCACGAGCGGGGCATCGAGACCTCGACGTACGCCGTGGTCGGCGAGCCCACCCTCCAGGTCGTCCGCGACGGGGTCATCGCCGCAGCCGGTTGTGACGCGGTCATCGGCTTCGGGGGCGGCAGTGCTCTCGACGTGGCCAAGGCGGTCGCCGTGCTGGCGGTCTCCGGAGCGGATCCGCTGGAGCACCTCGAGGTGATCGGGGACGGCCGACCGATCACCCGGCCCGGGCTGCCGTGCCTCGCCATCCCCACCACCGCCGGTACGGGGTCGGAGGTGACCCGCAACGCGGTGCTGTCCGGGGACGGGGTGAAGGCGAGTCTGCGCAGTCCGCTGATGCTGCCACGGGTGGCGATCGTCGACCCCGACCTGTTGACGGAGGTGCCGGCCGCCACGATCGCGGCGAGCGGGATGGACGCCCTCGCTCAGGTGATCGAACCCTTCCTGTCCCGCAGGGCCAACCCTTTCACCGACGCGCTGGCCCGGGACGGCATCGTCCGCTCGGCGCGTTCGCTCCGGTTGGCCTTCACCGACGGCATGGTCGACCCCGGTGTCCGGTTCGACCTCGCGGTCACCAGCCTGTTCGGCGGTCTGTGCCTGGCCAACTCCGGCCTGGGTGCCGTGCACGGTTTCGCCGCTGCCCTGGGTGCCCGGCTGGGAGCTCCGCACGGCGCCGTGTGCGCGGCGGTGCTGGCGCCGGCCGTGGCGGTGAACCTGCGGGCCGTCCGGGAGCGAGGCAGTGCCGGCACCTTGCTGCGGATGACCGAGCTCGCGGTGCTGCTGACCGGCTCGGTGGAGGCTGAGCCTGAGGACGTCGCCGGCTGGCTCGGCGAGCTCACCGAGGCCCTTCAGATCCCCGGACTCGCCGACTGCGGCTTGGTCGAGGCCGACACCACCGAGGTGGTCGCGGCCACACAGCGGGCGAGCAGCATGCGCGGCAACCCGATCGCGCTGACCGATGACGAGGTGGCGGAGATCCTCGAACGCTCGTCGTGACGCGTGCTCACCAGGCGGTCGACGCCCACAGCTGGAACACGGCGTAGGAGCGCTGCGGTCGCCACCTCGCCATGGCGGTGGGGACGTCGCGGTCCTTGGCCACGCCGAGGACTCGGCGCAGCACGAGATCACCGACCGGCACCGCGTCGGGGTCACCGAACAGGCGCAGCCGCAGGTAGTCCCGGGTCCACGGACCGATTCCCGGCACCGCCAGCAGCGCCGCGGCCCGCTCGTCCCACTGCTCCGGCGGCAACGGCAGCGGCCACGGGTCGGTCCGGGCGAACAGCTCGGCCACGGCCAGCAGCGTCCGGGCGCGCGAACCGGTGATCCCGATCGCGGAACGCAGCTCCTCCAGCTCGGTGGCGGCCAGCCGCTCGGGTGCCGGGAAGGCCGTCAGACCACCCGGCCCCGCCTCGCCGTACGCCGCCACCAGGCGCCCGGCGAACGTGCGCGCAGCGGCCAGCGACACCTGCTGCCCGAGCACGGTGGAGATGACGGCCTCGAACGAGTCGGGGTAGCGGACACGCCGGAGCCCGGGCCGCTCCCGCACCAGCGGCCCGAGGATCCGGTCGTCGCCGAAGGTCGCCGACATCGTGGCCGGATCCAGGTCCAGGTCCAGCCAGTGCCTGACCCGACGGGTGACGTCGGCGGCGTCGCTCTCGGTCACCGTCGCACCCCCGCCCTCGACCTGGACCGCGATCCTGTCGGCGTCGGGCGCGACGGTGACGATCAGCGGACCGGCGGCGCCCGGCAGCAGCCGCCGATGCGTCCGCGTCACCTGGTCGGTGACCTCGCCGCCCGGCACCGCGTGCGCGCCGATCATCCGCAGCGCGAGTGGCCAGTCGTACGCGCCGGTGAACGTCAGCTCCAGAAGCACGATCCGTTCCTACCAGGGCGGCTCACCAGGCGTACGCGATCACCTCACCGAACAGCCCCTCGGCGTCGACCTCCAGACCTCGGGCGGTGAACCAGGTCGCGACGTTGCGGCAGTCGCGGGCCAGGAACTCGGGTCCCTGCGGGTTGCCGACGATGTTCACCGCCTGCGGCACGTCGATGATCACCAGGCGCTCCTCGGTCGCCAGGATGTTGAACGCCGACAGGTCGCCGTGCGTCAGTCCCATCCCGGCCATCGTGCACATCGCCGTCCGCAGCTGCTCGAAGTAGACCTCCAGCAGATCACCCGGCGGCCGGGTCTGGGCCAGCCGCGGCGCCCCGGAACCGTCCGACAGGGTGATGAGCTCCATCAGCAGCTCGGTGCCGTCCAGCTGCACCGGGTAGGGGACCGGCAGCCCGGCACCCCACAAGGCGCACAGGTAGCCGAACTCGGCCAGCGCCCACTCCCCGGCCTGGATCTGGCGACCCCACCGGGTGCCTTTGGCAACGGCGCGGCGATCTCGGCTCCGTCGGATCTTGCGTCCCTCGGTGTAGCCGCTGTCGCGGTGGAACAGCCGGTGGTCGCTGCCGCGGTACCGCTTGGCTGCCATGATCACCGAAGTCTCGTCGGTGGCTCGCTCGAGCAGGAAGACGTCGGCTTCCTTGCCGGTCTTGAGGATGCCGAGGTCGGTGTCGATGGCGGCGTCCACGGTGATCAACCAGTCCGGCCAGGGCTCGGGTCCGGCGGTGATGCCGATGTCGTCCCAGGTGGACCAGCGCTGACCGGCCGGCAGCTCGTCGGTGAGCGGGATGTAGTCGTCAGGCGAGAAGTCGGGCTCGGTGTCGTCGGGCGCCGCAGAAGGTGAAACAGACATGAGGGGTGATGACTCCAGGAGAGAGGACGGATGAGGGCGCACTGAACGCCCGGACGTTGATGGACATCTCGACGCCTCCTCTGCTCTTCGTCGGGTCGGCTCATCCGCCCCGATCGTCCTGACTGCGATACCCGACAACTGTGGACACGACAACTAGGACATGCAAGTTGTTTTCCATAGACGACAACGAGGGCGGTACGTTGACCTCACCTTCGTTCCAGCACGACCCGACACGCGGCGATCCCGCACCCGGGGCCGGCGGCGCACCCGTCGGGAAACAGTCGG
>DATDBH010000195.1:0-34981 GCA_036524985.1 Microlunatus sp.
GGGCTTCCTCGACGGTCAGGCCAGCCCTCAGGACTCGCTGGCCTTCCTGCTCGACCATCAGGTCATGCTCTACGTCTGGTATTTCGTTCTCTACCTCGTCGGCGGGATCGCGTTGGTCAGCCTCGTCCTCGGCGTCCACCACCGGCTCCGCCCCGGCGCGGCTGGGCTCTCCCACACCGCGGCCGTGATCGGTCACCTTTGGGCAGGTCTGCTGCTCGCCAGCGGACTCGTCGCCCTGGCCGGCCAACGAGCCGTGGTCGACCTCGCCGCGACCGACCCAGCGATGGCGGCCTCGACATGGTCATCGATCAGCGTCGTGCAGACCGCCCTGGGTGGCGGCATCGAGATCGTCGGCGCCGCTTGGGTGCTGCTGGTCAGCGTGGCCGGAATCCGGTCCCATCTGCTCGGTAACGCCCTGAGCGGCCTCGGACTCGGCATCGCCGTCGCCGGCGCCTGGACCCTGGTGCCGCCCGCCGTCACCTACGCCGCACCCCTGTTCGGACTCGGGCTGATCGTCTGGTTCATCTGGATCGGCATCATCCTGCTGCGCCCGTCTCGGCGTACCTGACGACGTGACCGGGGTGCGGCTGCCCAGACGCGCGTCGCCATGGATCAGGCAGCGCGGGCGGGCGTATGGAGCAGGCACCACGTCAGGACGCCGCAGGTCGCAGTGAGTGCCATCCTGATCAGGTTCGCGACGTTCCAGCACCGGGCGTAGGCGACGAGCACGTCGGCGTGTTCGAGATAGTCGGCGCCGAAGAGGCCGTCGACCAGGATCGTGACGATGGCGATCGTGAGGGCGACAAGGGCGATCGAGACTGCGACGGTGGAACGCACCAGCGTGCTGGGAAGCGACCTTCTTCCGAGGTAGAGCGCCACCCACAAGACGGTGACGGTCATCGGCATCGCGGGGACGAAGTACGTCGTGGGGGACGTGACGGTGAAGAGGTCATGCATGCGGGTGAGCTGGGCTGGCGAGTCGATGACCCAGTTCGGCGAGATGACAACGGCTTCGTAGAGATTGCCGAAGAACCACCAGGCAAGTCCGATGAGTGCTGCGAGGAGCAGCGAGCGGGTGAAGGGCGTGACCCCTACAGGATTCACCATCAGGTCCCTGATACTAGCATCAGGGGCCTGATGCTGGAACGGTCAGAGGATGGCTCACTTCATCCCCCTGGACCCGGCCGGACAGGTCGGGTACCTGCTCGTACGAGCCGCAGAGCTCGTGTCGCGACCGTGGTCGGACGGCTTGCAGGCGTCAGGGATCAACCCCCGTCAGTTCAGCGTGCTGGCGTTGATCGCCGCCGATCCGGGCCTAAGTCAGGCCGAGCTCGCCCGACGGGCCCTGGTGACGCCACAGAGCATGAGCGAGATGCTCACACGATTGGAGGCCGCAGGCCTGGCGCACCGGTCGGATACCACTGCCGGTCGGTCCGCCCAGGTCGCAATCACCGAGGATGGGCGCGCGACCCTGGCCGCGGCCTACCCGCAAGTCCTCCGCCTCCAGCAGGAGAGCCTGGCTGCGCTCGACCCAGTGGAGCAACGCGAACTCGGCCGGATGCTCGCCAAGGTAATCGCCCAGCACGAGGCATAGCACCGACCACCGCCCACCGGTACGCCGTTGTCGAGCAGTACGACGAGACCATCCACGGTCTGGCGCACGACGGTCCGCCATTGCAGGCTTCGCACGACGGTCCGCCATTGCCTGCTTCGCATCGAGGAGGACCAGGGCACCCTTCGGGGAGTCTCGCTGGGCGCTGGCGATCTCCGCACGCCTGTGTTTCGCTGACAGCATGCCGTGGCTGCTCTGCTCCGATCCGCGCACACCAGGGTTAGCCGGGGTTAGCCGCGGGTTAGCCGCCGCACTGTCCTTCGCTCGAACCCTGGAGGTTAGGGGATGTCGCGCTCGATGCTCAGGTCGGTCTTCGTCAGGCACGCCCATCCTGTCAGCGCCTGGAGCAGGTGGGCCTCAACACCTCTGGTCGTGGTCCCACTCTGGTACCGACGGGGCTGGACTGCACTGCCCATCGCAGCCTGGATGATCATCAACCCGATCATCACACCCCCAGTGACCGACGATCGTGCCTTCGCAACCCGCGCCATCCTCGGAGAGGAACAATGGATCGCTGACCCCGCCCAGCGTCGCGACATCATCGCCCTCAACGCGGTAAGCACTGCCTGCCTGTCCGTAGCCGGGGTCGCCGCCTGGCGGCGTCGGCCACTGCCCATGGCCGTCGCCATCGCCGGATCGATGGCGGCCATCTTGGTGACGTGGCGCAGCTACGCTCACCTCTACGACCCCGGCTCGCCAAACCTTGGGTGACGCCGCCCGGGCTAGGGTGGCCAGTTCCTCGGCACAGGCCCCGGGGTGCGGCGATAGATCTGGGAGTCCTGCGTCGCCGGCCGTGAGCTGGCTTCGTTCTGGGCGCAGGTAGGACCTGCTCATCAGCCGGATCGGCCGGTCACGCGGGTCATGCGGGCGCGAGGGTGCCGAGGAGCTGCTCGATGCGTCGGCGGATCTCGTCTCGGATCGGTCGGACTGAGTCGACACCCTTGCCGGCGGGGTCGTCGAGGACCCAGTCTTCGTAGCGTTTGCCCGGGTAGAAGGGGCAGGTGTCGCCGCAGCCCATGGTGATCACCACGTCCGACTCGCGGACTGCTTGGTCGGTCAGGATCTTGGGCTGTTCGGTCGAGATGTCGATCCCGACCTCGGCCATGGCCTGCGCGGCCGCCGGGTTGACCTGGTCGGCCGGTGCGGATCCGGCCGATCGGACCTCCACCGCGCCCTGGGACAGGTGGGTGAGGAACGCGGCCGCCATCTGCGACCGGCCGGCGTTGTGGACGCAGACGAACAGCACACTGGGTTTGGACATGTTCAGCTCTCCTTCGTGGTGGACGTTTCGTGCGGCACGACGACCTGGTCGGCCGCCCTTGGCGCGTCGGGATACAACACCAGGAGCAGGCCCAACCCGACCGCGCCGCCGACCAGCTGGGCTGCGATGAACATAGGTGCCGAGGTGGGCGCGATCCCGGCGAAGGTATCGGAGAAGATTCGCCCGATCGTCACCGCCGGGTTGGCGAAGGAGGTCGAGCTGGTGAACCAGTACGCCGCCCCGATGTAGGCGCCGACGGCGGCCGCGGACAGCGCGGCCCGGCCCGTGCGGGCCAGCACGAAGATCACCAGGACGAGACCGGCGGTGGCCACGACCTCACCGATCCCGTGACCGAGCGAGATCCGGTCCGTGGCCGACAGTTGGACCGCGGGTAGGTCGAACATGACGTTCGCCAGCACCGCCCCCAGCACACCGCCGACAATCTGCGCCCCGCTGTACGCGGCGACCTCGACACCAGTCAAGCCGGTCCCGCTGCGGCGGCCCAGCAGCCAGTCAACCGCTGACACGACCGGATTGAAATGGGCCCCCGACACCGGGCCGAAGACCAAGATCAACACCGCCAGACCGAACACGGTCGCAGTGCTGTTCTCCAGCAGCTGCAGCCCCACGTCACCCGCCGACAGTCTCGCCGCGGCGATGCCAGATCCGACCACAACAGTCACCAGCAGTCCGGTGCCGAGAAGCTCAGCGACCAAACGGCGTCGCAACGGGGCCACCTGGGACTTGACCTCAGACATGAATCAACCATAATTGAGGCAATGGACCTTGAGTAATCAGGAGCGCGGTCCAGAAGCGAGGCTGGGATGTTGGAAGCCGTGGAGGGGGTGGAGGATCGCCGGGTCGCGCTGTTCGCCGCCCTCGGCGAACCGCTCCGGCTCGCGATCGTCGATCGACTGGTCCCGGGCGATGTCTCTCCGGGTGAGCTACGCACCGAGCTCGGGCTGGCCACGAATCTGCTGGCGCACCATCTCGGGGTCCTGGAGCAGGCTGGGGTGATCCGCAGGGTCCGCTCCGAAGGCGACCGTCGGCGCAGCTACCTCCAGCTCCGACTGGACGAACCCCTCGTCTGGGCCGCCTGCCTGGCCGGTCCGGCAGCAGCCACCGCCGTCGCGGCTGCGCCGCGGATCGTGTTCGTCTGTACCGGCAACTCGGCCCGTTCTCAGTTCGCTGCCGCCAGCTGGGCAGCAGTCAGTGCCGTCCCGGCGATGTCGGCCGGCACGCACCCAGCACCCCGGGTCCATCCACGGGCGGTCACGATCGGAGGCCGCCACGGCCTGCACCTCGAGCAGGCCGTACCGGCAGCGGTCGGGGCGGTGCTCCGGGAAGACGACGTGGTCGTCGCGGTCTGTGACCGTGCCCACGAGGAACTCGAGGATCCGGCGTCTCGGCTGCACTGGTCCATCCCCGACCCTGCCCGACTCGACACCGAGGCAGCCTTCGAAGACGCCTACGTCGACATCCAGCGCCGTATCCACCACCTGCTCACCCTCCAGGAGCAGCGGCGCGGGTCCCGCGCATCATGACCCCGCTACGACTGCGGTGGCATCACCATCCAGCAGTCCCCGTCGGCACCCTCCCCGTCGTCCGCCCGTCGCCACAGCCGTCGCGAGCTCGCAGCACACCGCGACAGCTGGCTCCCCAGCATCTGCTGGTGCTGCGCGCAATCAGCGAGGGACGAGTCACCCGCGACCTGACCTACGGCGATCTAGCGCCGTGGATGCTGGACGGCCGGGCGGTGAGCTGGTCGGTCACCGTCCTCGCCGCCCACGGCTACATCGTGCTGAAGAACACCGGGGTCGGTCCAGCCCTGCTGACCACGCGAGGAGAGACGACGCTGAACGGCCGCAACTGACCGCACCACCCCCGCCAGCATCCCTGCTGGCCTACGTCGAAGGCCTCGCCTACTGGACGATGTCGCTGTGGCGTGCCACGAGCGTCGCCAAGCCGCGACGCGACCCTTCGGCTCGGGGTGTGCCCCGTCTGGATGATTGAAGGCTGTCGCGACGAGCGCGTCCCAGCTGACGACTGGGTAGTCAAGGCCACTCAGCATCCGCGGGAGGTTGTGTTCGGGGTGCCCGGCAAGGTCTGAGGTATCGGCTCCACAACGGACTTGGAGCTACTTGCTCTAGCAAGTGAGAAAGACTCGTCGGATCGAAGGAAGAACTTTGAAGAAGATCGTTGGCCTACTCGTCGCAGGCGTTCTCGCGGCGGCCGCTCTCGTCGCCGCCCCTGCTGTCGTCCCGGCCACCAGCAGCGCTGGCGGCACCGTGGCCACCACGGCGCTGTCGGCCTTGGCCCCGACCGCAGCCGAGGCCAAGAAGAAGAAGAAGTCCAAGGCCAAGGCCACGAAGTCCGAATACAGGAAGATCAAGCGGGGCATGACTCTCACTCAGGTCCGAAAGATCGTCGGGTCCCAGGGCAAACGGACCTGGTACTACGAAAGCACGTCGAGCGACAGCAAGTGTGATGACGGCTATTACGTGGACGGTCACTACACCCCGACCATGACGTGGATCGACGGTTACTACGACGACTACGGCAACTGGATCGACGGCTACGAGCAGTGGGGCGAGGAGTGGGTCGACGGCTACTGGGTCGACGGCGAGTGCTGGGACGTGGACCTGACCACGGTCTACAAGGACTACAAGTGGAAGAACAACAAGGGCGGGTACGCCTACGTGTCCTTCGTCAACGGCCGCGTGGACTCAAAGTCCTGGTACTCCTGACCCCAGTGCCCACCCGATCTAGTCGTCCCCCGAGTCAGCGGCAGGTCACCGACGACAGGGTCCGCGTGGTTCGTCATGACTCCCGCCGAGTGCCTACTACGTCGCGATGGCATGCCCGCACATCCGGCCCGCTGTGACCTGCGAGCATGGCTCATGACAGGCAAGCGGCGGTGCGCGCGGTGGCTCCGTCCAGTTGCGCGGCGGAAGGTGCGGCAGGTGCTGTTGATGCGGGTAAGTCTGCCGAACCGGCCGGGTGCACTCGGTGCTGTCGCGTCCGCCCTGGGCCGGATCGGCGCCGACATCAGCCTGGTCGAGATCGTCGAGAAACGCGGCGACGTTGAGGTCGACGAGTTCATACTCGACCTGCCTGCCTCGCAGTCGGTCGCCACACTCGTGGCCGCTTGTGACTGCGTCACCGGAGTGCAGGTCCAGTCAGTGCGGAACTATCCCCGCGGCGGCGGTATCGAGCTGGACGTGGAACTCAGCCGGCGGATGGCCGCCGACAGCTCACGCGCCGATGAGATCCTGGTGTCCGCCGCCCCACTGGTGTTCCGGGCCTCATGGAGCGTGCTGCTGCGCCTCTCCCCCACCCCCCGGGTCGTGTTCAGCACCCCCGGTGCCCCCGACCTGGAACCCGACATCGTGGCGCGTCTTCGCCCGTTCGACACCATGCACCGGGTCGCCTCTGAGCCGACCTGGCTTCCCGGCTGGGAAGCCCACCATGCCGTGGTCGCCCCTCTCTGCGGGCAACGGGTGGTGATCATCGCCCGCCGCGGCGACCCGCCGTTCTTCGGTTCCGAGCTGGCACGACTGGCCCACCTGACAGGAAACGGGAGCACGATCGACGTCCCCGACCAGCCTGCGTCCACCACCGAGCGCAGTCCAGCGCATCGCAGACCCGTGGCACCCCCGCTCTACCTTCGAGACGGCGCACAGACACCCGACACCGCAACCGACTGACAGCGTCCCCGCTCGAGGCATCACGACATCCTTGTCAGGGTGGCGTTCGGCCGCCTGGTTGACGATGCTGCACAGCGCGGCCGCCAACACCCGTCGGATGCAGCTGGCCGGTTGCGGGTGGTGCCCGGGGTCGGCATGCCGGAGCTGAGAGTGGCCCCGGTCCGACCGTGTGCAGTCAGGGCCTATCGACCACGAGTCGTCGGTCGAAGGGGGACAGGCGAACCGTCCTGGGCGGTGGGTTGCGGAAGTGGCGACCTTCCCGTTGGGTCCTTGCCGTTGTCCGAGTTGTCGTCTGCGCGTCACCTGGCCGTGGGCTTCTGGCCGGTCTGTGACCCCTAGCGTGGGAGCGCGGCGCTCGGGGCTCCCGAGTAACGCGCCATCCACCACTGGGCACGCACGCATCAGGGGTCGCCTCCGTCTGGGATGGAGTCGAGGACGAAGGGCTGGACGAGAATGACTGTGGAGCAGAGCCGACTCGATGTCGCTGACGCGGGCGGGGCGGATTGGCGACGTTGGGGCCCGTATCTGAGCGAGCGACAGTGGGGAACGGTTCGGGAGGACTACAGCGTCGGGGGGGAGGCGTGGTCGTCGTTCACACACGACGATGCTAGGTCCCGGGCCTACCGTTGGGGTGAGGACGGTCTGGCTGGGGTGAGCGATGACCGGCAGCAGCTGTGCCTGGCTTTGGCGTTGTGGAACGGACGCGACCCGATCTTGAAGGAACGACTGTTCGGCCTGACGAACGCCGAAGGGAATCATGGCGAGGATGTCAAGGAGTGTTACTACTACCTCGACGCGACGCCGACGGCGTCGTACCTGAAGATGCTGTACAAGTATCCGCAGGCAGCCTTCCCCTACCAGGACTTGATCGAGACCAACGGCCAGCGGGGCCGCGCGGACGCGGAGTACGAGCTTCTCGACACCGGTGTCTTCGACGACGACCGCTACTTTGATGTTGTTGTGGAGTACGCGAAGGCTGCGCCGGAGGATCTGCTGATGCAGGTCACCGTGCACAACCGCGGACCCGATGAGGCTGAGATCCATGTGCTGCCCACTCTCTGGTTCCGGCACACCTGGTCCTGGGGCGGTTCGCCGGAGCGTCCGGAACTGCGATCGGTTGGAGGTGCCGACGGGGCGAGCGCGGTCCGTGTCGATCATCGTGAGCTGGGCACCCGTTGGTTCTCAGCTGACGGTGCTGCGCACGTTCTGGTTACCGGCAACGAAACCAACAACGAGCGCATCTTCGGCGTCCCCAACGATGAGCCCTACGTGAAGGACGGGATCGATCGCGCGGTCGTGCACGCCGAGGCCGCCGCGGTCAACCCCGAGGGGGTCGGGACGAAGGCCGCCGTCCACTACGCGCTGAGTGTGCCGGGGGGTGGAAGCAGCGTTGTACGTCTCAGGCTCTCCCCTACCAGTCCGGTGGATGACGGTGTGCACAGCGTGGCGGCTGATCCCTTCGGTGACTTCGACCAGGTGATCAGCCTCCGCCGCGCCGAGGCGGACGCGTTCTGGGACGATGTGCTGGCCGGTGATCTGGGCGAGGACGAGCGCCTGGTGGCCCGTCAGGCGCTGGCCGGGATGTTGTGGTCGAAGCAGTACTACGGCTACGACGTCGAGGCGTGGCTCGCCGGTCACGGTGCCGACCCGCTCGGCGACGGATCCGGGCTCCGCAACCATGACTGGCGGCATCTGATCGCCGAGGACATCATCTCGATGCCGGACAAGTGGGAGTACCCATGGTTCGCGGCCTGGGACCTGGCCTTTCAGGCCGTCACCCTCGCGGTCGTCGATGTCGGATTCGCCAAGCGTCAGCTCGAACTGTTGTTGACCCGCCAATACTTGCATCCGAACGGGCAGCTACCCGCGTACGAATGGAACTTCACCGACGTCAACCCACCCGTGCATGCCTGGGCGATCTTGTTCGTGTATCAGATCGACAAGGCCAGGACCGGCACCGGGGACCGTGCCTTCCTGGAGAACGCCTTCCACAAGCTCAGCCGCAACTTCAGCTGGTGGCTCAACCGCAAGGACGCGGATGGTCGCAACATCTTCCAGGGTGGTTTCCTCGGGCTGGACAACATCGGGGTGTTCGACCGCAGCGCGCCGCTGCCAACCGGTGGCAGCATCGACCAGGCTGACGGCACGGCCTGGATGTCGTTGTACTGCCAGAACCTGACCCAGATCGCGATCGAACTGGCCCGCCATGATCGGGTCTACCTCGAGCAGGCACAGGCGATGCTCGAGCACTACGCGTGGATTGCGGCCGCGACCAACCATGTCGGGTCTGCGGATGCGAGCATGTGGGACGAGCAGGACGGGTTCTTCTACGACGTGTTGCGACGTCCTGACGGCAGCTCCCTGCGACTGAAGGTGCGATCGATCGTCGGCTTGATGCCTCTGGTCGCTGCGACCGTGATCGATACCGATGTTCGACGAGAGTTCCCGGAGCTGACGGAGCGGGCCCGGGAGTTCCTTGCGCGACATCCGGCGGTCGCTGCGGCGATGCCGGGGCAGCGTCACCACGACCGCGGCGACGGGCCCGTGCTGTTTGCGATGTTTGACGAAACTCGCCTGCGCCGGATCCTGGCACGCCTGCTGGACGAGGAGGAGTTCCTCGGACCGTATGGCATTCGGTCACTGTCGCGGTGGCACGGCGCGAACCCGTTCGTACTGGACGTCGACGGTCAGCGACACAGCGTCGGCTATCTTCCGGCCGAGTCCGATACGGGCATGTTCGGCGGCAACTCGAACTGGCGCGGGCCGGTGTGGTTCCCGATCAACATGATGTTGATCCGGGCCTTGTTGAACCTGCACGTGTACTTCGGCGACGGGTTCACCGTCGAGTGCCCGACCGGCTCCGGCACCCAGCTCACCCTGGACGAGGTGGCGCAGGTCCTCACGGACCGCCTCGCGGGGACGTTTCTGCGGGGGCCCGACGGACGACGGCCGGTCTATGGTGGCCAGGCGATCCCCCAGCACGACCCGCACTGGCAGGACCTGATCTTGTTCTACGAGTACTTCCATGGCGACAACGGTGCGGGGATCGGAGCCAGCCACCAGACCGGTTGGACCGGTGGCGTCGCCTTGTTGATGCTGCTGTTCCACGGCACAGCGATCAGCTGGCCCGGCGCGGACCGGCGCGAACCTGGCGCCCACCCGCCGTCGGGAACACCGTTCCGGGTCGGGGCGGAGCAGCCATGACCTGGCCAGCCATGCCGGTGATCTATGAAGTCAACACCGCGGTGTGGTTGGGCGATCTGTCCAAGGCCGCCAACCAGCGGCTGACGCTGGCCGATGTCGGTGCCGACGACTGGGCCGCCGTCACCCCCGCAGGAATAGATGCCGTCTGGTTGATGGGGGTCTGGGAGCGGAGCCCCGCCGGCGTGGCCATCGCGAACGAGAATGCGGAGCTGCGGGCCTCGTTCCGCGACGCCCTGCCCGATCTGGGGACCGCAGACGTCATCGGCTCGCCGTACTGCGTGCGGCGCTATGTCGTCGACGCCAGATTCGGCGGCCCGGACGGACTGGCCGCGGCCCGAGCCGCCTTGGCCTACCGGGGTGTACGGCTGATCTTGGACTACGTGCCCAACCATGTCGCCCCCGACCATCCCTGGGTCAGCACCAGCCCCGAGCGGTTCATCCGCGGAGACGATCACGACCGGGCGGCGGACCCGGCGGCGTGGATGACGACGGCAGGTCATGTTCTCGCCCGTGGACGAGACCCGTACTTCCCTCCCTGGCCGGATGTGGTGCAGCTGAACGCGTTCGCGCCGGCCATGCGCGTGGCCACCGCGAACGTGCTGGCCGACATCGCCAGCCAATGCGACGGGATCCGCTGTGACATGGCCATGCTGATGACCAACCGGGTCTTTGGCACGACGTGGGGTCAGCTCGCCGGCGAGGAGATCGACCACGAATTCTGGCCGGACGTGATCGGCGTCCTCCGCACGACGCATCCCGACACGGTCCTGATCGCGGAAACCTACTGGGATCTCGAATGGGAGCTTCAACAGCAAGGCTTCGACTTCTGCTACGACAAGCGGCTCTACGACCGGATCCTGAGCCAGGACCCAGGCAGCATCCGGGACCACCTCGGCGCCGATCTGGGCTATCAGTCGAAACTGCTCCGGTTTGTGGAGAACCATGACGAGCCCCGCATCGCCGCGTGCCTGGATGCCGAAGCCGGGAAGGCCGCCGCCGTAGCAGTCGCCACTCTGCCGGGTGGGACCTTGTGGCATGAGGGGCAGTTCGAAGCCCGCCAGGTGCGACCACCGGTCTTCTTGTCCCGACGGCCACACGAGTGGCCAGATCTCTTGCTCGCCGACTGGTATCGACAGCTGCTGACCACGGTCGCCGATCAGGACATCAAGCGCGGACGGTGGCAGCTGCACGAGACAACCGGCTGGTCCGACAACCTCACCTGCACCAGCCTGGTGGCTTGGTCCTGGACCGGCGGCGGGGTCGGTCTAGGACACCTGGTGGTCGTCAACCTCTCCCCCCATCCGGCTCAGGGAAGGGTTCACCTGGACTGGAGTGACCCGCCGCCCGGAAGACTCCGTCTCACCGACCTGCTCTCCGAGCGGGTCTATGTCCGCGATGGCTCCGAACTCGCCGACCCCGGCTTGTACGTGGACCTGCACGCGTGGCAGGCATACCTGCTCGCTGTGGACCGCCCTCCGACCCCAACCCGCGACATCGCTGAGCCAGCAACGATCCGGCCGGCCGCTGCCGACCATGTCCGCGGGTCACGAGCTGAGTCGGACCTGAGAGCTGGTGGATGAGTGAACCCGCCCACCTCGTCTGAGCCACCGTCGGCATCGATGCGACGTGTGCTCATTCCCCTTGCTCTCGCCCAGTTCATCTGCAGCTTCGCCGGCTCGAGCATGAACGTGATGATCACCGACATCAGCGACGACCTCGACACCACCGTGCAGGGCGTGCAGCTCGCCATCACGATCTTCCTGCTGGTCATGGCCGCACTGATGATCCCCGGGGGAAAGCTGACCGACCGCTACGGTCGCAAACGGTGCTTCACCATCGGTCTAATCATCTACGGGATCGGCGCCCTGGTCAGCGCCGTGTCACCGGGACTGGGATGGCTGATCCTCGGGAACTCGATCTTCGAGGGTATTGGCACCGCGTTGCTGATCCCACCGGTCTACATCCTCACCACGCTGCTGTTCACCGGCGTTGCCGCCCGCGCCCGCGCGTTCGGGGTGATCAGCGCACTCGGGGGCATCGGTGCAGCCGCCGGGCCCCTGATCGGCGGTTTGATCACCTCGACGATCAGCTGGCGGGCGTCTTTCATCTTCCAGACCCTGATCATTGCCCTCATCATCTGGCTAGCCCGGGGAATCAAGGATCCACTCCCGCCCGATCCCGCGCGGCGCTTCGACGTCGGCGGCGCGGTCCTCTCGGCCGCCGGCCTTGTCCTGGTCGTGCTCGGCATCCTCGCCGCAGACAACAATGCCTGGCTGATGCTCATCCTGATCGCCAGCGGTGCCGTGGTGCTGGCACTGTTCTTCGTGGCGGTGCGGGCCAAGGAGCGCGCCGGGAAGGAACCCCTTCTGTCCACCAGCCTGTTCCGGAACCGGACCTCCAACCTCGCACTCATCACCCAGAACACCCAATGGCTCCTGCTCATGGGGGTGTCGTTCGTGGTGTCGGCCTACCTCCAGGTCGCGCGCGGCTACAACGCCATCGAGACCGGTGTCATCTTCACCGCTGCCACGGCGGGATTGCTGGTATCTTCCCTTGCCGCCGAACGGCTCGCCAGACGATACCCCCAGCGGAACCTCATCGTGGCCGGTTTCATCGCCACCATCGCAGGCGTCGTCGCGTTGCTCCTGATGGTGCCCGGAACCCCCGGCACATGGGCCTTCGCGCCCGGACTGCTCCTCATCGGACTCGGGCTCGGCGGGATGTTGACCCCGTCGGTCAACGTCGTGCAGTCAAGCTTCGCCGAGGATCTCCAAGGCGAGATCTCCGGGCTCTCGCGAAGTGTGTCCAACCTCGGCTCCTCCCTCGGCGCGGCCATCGCCGGCACCATCCTCGTGGCCGGCATCACCTCGACACCCGGCCGCTCATACGGTCTGGCCATGTTCACCCTCGCAGCGATCGGCATCGTCGGCCTAGCAGCCGCCCTGCTGTTGCCCCGAGCCCTCAGCGTCGCCACGGACTCGGGGACCGTGACCACACCCAAGGTGGCCGACCTCGACACGAAACCCGCTGCCAGCGTTGACGGGTCCTGATGCCACAACGGCTGGCGACCATCCACGTCCCGGACAGAACGGAGACGAACCACCCTCCTGGTCGACAACTGAAGGATCAGCCGACACCACCCCAAGCGACGTAACCGGCCGTGGCCGCGACCCCGGTGCTACGCGATCCAGGATCGCCGCGGAACGCCGTCTCCTCATCGAGACTCGCCCGGAGCGTGCCTCCAGTACTCGCGGCCTGAGACGACTTCAGCTGTCGCCCGCGACCTGCACGTGTCACTACAACACGATCAGTACCATCAGCCTCTCCGTGTACCGCAAACTCGGGCCTAGGTCCCGAACGGAGGCAGTCGCCAACGCGCGGAGGATCGTCCAGTCAGGGGTCGCCAGGGCGACAAGCATCCGTCGGTGACACGCGTCCGGATTGCCGCGGTCGCTGTCGCCGCTTGACCGGCAGCAACGATGCGCTTCATCCGGCACGGCGCAGGCTGGAGGTGATGCCGACGCTCGGACGTCTCCCGCTGGCGACGGGCTTGGTCCATGCTTCATCCAGCCAGGTGAACGGTCCGCCGAGCAACTCATCACCAGGCAAGGCCACTGGTGATCTTTGGATGCCATGGCCTCCCACGACACCGGAACTGTCAATGGGTTCTTCATCGGCGCGCCGGGACCGGAACCTCACGAATCTGAGGCCGAGCACCGCCGGCGATCAAGTCCCGTATGACGTTGACACCAGCCCCATTGAGCATCCCCGGGGTCGCGGCACGCACCTGCCGTGGAAGGGTCCAGGCAGGACGCCGACGGTGTGGTGTGGTGTCACCGCCTTTGCGCGAGAGGTCCGTCCACCCAGGCGCAGCCTCAGATTGTCTTATAGCCAAGGGATCTCGCACTACCACACTGCCGGCAACACTCCCCCTGCCAAGGCATCGACATCGAGCGCGTGCGCCACCGGATCGAGGACCTCACCCCACCGCCAGTCCACCGGGTGTCCCAGCGCCCTGCTCAGCGCCCGTCGGCTGCTCCTTCTGCGTCGAGTTCGGCGGCGAGTTCGGCGATCGCGAGCTCGATGATGAAGCCGAGGGCCTCGGTGATCCGCTCGGCCGCGGTGACGATCCGGGCGGTGCCCACGAGAGGAGCCACCGCCACCAGGAGGTCTTGGACGTCCTCCACGGTGATCCCGGTCTGGGCGGCGGTGCTGGCATTCATCACGTAGGAGGCCGTCGGGGCGTCGACCGCCACCAGTGCGGCGAGTCGGGCGATCATGTGCTCACGGGCAGGGAGGTTGCTGTGAAGCAGGGAGACTGCGGTGATCTCGGCGAGAGCGGTCATCACGGGCTGGTCGTCGGGCATGGTCCACCTCTGTGTCGGTTTGTCGGATCGGATCCCCGTGTCGCGGGGCCGTGGGACATCCTGTCAGTCCCGGGTGAGCACGCGCGCGGCGGGTAGAGCGCGCTCGCTGGACTCGGGATCTCCGGCCGCACTCCTGGCGGTCTTCGCCAGTTCTCGGGGGGACCGGTGACCGAAGGAAGCGACGGGAGAAGAGTCACAACGCATTCGGCATCGGTGCGATCCGGGCTACTTCATGCCCGGCGCCCTGCGGCGGCCGGATCCTTTCGGCCCTCGGGCCGCGCACAGCCTGAGCCTTGCGGTCCTCTCGTCGGTGGGTTCCGGTGCCGAGTGAGGGTCTGCCGGCGTCGCAAGCCGCACCACACCACACGAGCTGGGCCTGGTCTCACGCAGCGCCGATGCGCACCAAGCCGTTATGGCGTGGCGTTCTCATCGGCATCGTCATCGTGGAGGTGATTGCGGGAGATCCTGTCCGCGCGCGCGAGTGCCTTCTCGACCTCGCTCAGCCACTGCTCGTCGAAGACCACCACGACACCTGACCCACCGTGTGGCACGGCCCACTCGACGTCGGACTTGATCCTCCGCTTCGTCACCCGATCGATGAGTGTGCCGGTACCCACACCCACTCCCGCCCCGACCGCGGCCGAGGCCAGCAGCGCCGGCGGGAAGATCAAACCGACCAGGGCGCCACCGACGGCGCCGACCACTGCCCCGATACCAGGTTCGTTCGTGGTGTCCTTCACGTGGAGCTTGCCGTCGCTGTCGCGGTTCACCAAGGCCAGCGCTCCGACCTTGATCACGTCATCGGCGGCGAGCCCTTTCAACGTCTTCCAATCCTCTTCGGCCGTGCCGGGATCGCTGTAGGCGGCCACGTACAGATCCAGTGTGGCGTCGTCCTTGTCGCTCATCAGGTCTACCTCTCGTCGTCTGGTTGCCGCAGGTCGGTGGCAGGCAGAGCCTGTCACACACCCCTCGACCCAGATGCGTCGGTTCACGGCCCGGAACCACGCCGTTCGCACGCAACCCCGCGTCCCGACAGACCCTTGGGTCGTGGTGCCGCCGCCGCGCGTGATGCAGCTACCGGTCGTCGCGAGTCCAGTCGTCGCACCGCCGGACCGGAGCAGGTGGGGACAGTGCGATGCCCAGCGTCACCGAGCATGCGCTGGTCAACGATCTGTGGACGTCGGCTGGTGTTTCGCAATGTGACCTTCGAGGGTGACCGGTTCGAGAAGCTCGAAGACGCCGCGCACCCGAGGCAGCTCCAGGATGAGCTCAAACGGTCCGCCGGACTCGGCCTCGCGCCTCGGCGAAATCCTTCGGCTCCAAACAGCGCACCAGGGTGACGAGACCCGTCGCGCGACGCACTCGACCCCCGCGATTCAATCGGCCTCCGCTGCGGCTCACAGGCATCGACACTGGGACGAATCTGGCAGCTGGTTCTTCAATCCCAGCAGGTGCATCGCACGCCCGGCCGCTAGCGTGCGGTTGGCAATCCACCGTGACAGGCTTGAGTGCGGCAAGGGAAGCCGTGCCTGAGGGGGAAGCGCGATGCGAGTAGCGGTAGCGGTGGCGGTGCTGATCACGGTGATGGCCGCCGCGGGGTGCGGCTCGGGCGGTGGCGGTGCCGGGCCGCCGGCGCCAACGAGGTCGCTCGGGCCGACGGTCACGGTCCCTACCGTGAGCCTGCCATCGAGGCCGGGCCCACCGACACCTACGCGTGCGCCGACCCGCTCGCCCGCGTCTAGTGTCGCGCCGCCCACCGCGTCGCGGCCGTCCGTCTCGATCACATCGACCCGCCCGCCCGCGTCGAGTGTCGCGCCATCGACCGTGCCGAAGACATCGGCATCGGAGCCTTCACCCGCGACCCTGGCCAGCTCCTCGACGCTGACCACGACGGCGACGGCCACCGCAACGATGACCACGACTGCCACCGCGACGGTGGCGACACGTGGTGTCTCGATCAGCCCTACCTCGTCCGCAGGCTCACCTAACTCGCCCACGAGCGTCCCAACCACCGCCATTGTCGCGCCGAGCGAGTGGTCCAGCCCAACCGTCGACGCTCCGACCTCGGAGAACGGCACGACCTGGTGGCCATGGCTCCTGCTGGTCCTCGCGGGTGGTGGTGGCGGCTGGTGGTGGATGAGACGACGGCATTCGGGGCGGCATGAGGGCGCTTGACGGTTGACACCCGACCCCCGACGCCGGCCGCATACACCCCGGACCCGCGCCTCACCGTCGCCGGGCGCAGGTTGCTCGACCACCTCCAGGCTGGAGTTTCTCCGGCGAGCCAAACGTCGACTGAATGATCGCTCGCAAGCCGACTCCCCCTCTGATCGGATCGCCCCGACGGTGCCAACGACTCCGCGCCAACCAAGCCGCTCGCGTGGTCATCACCGGACGCCCCGACTGGGCGGTTGATCCGGTCTGGTCCTTCAGCGACCTTCATCGGATCCTGCCCCGCGTCACCCAGCCCGGAGGACGTGGCGCTCTCGGATCGGGGTCCGCGCCGTTGGTCCACCGCGATGGACGTGAGGTACCCCGTTGTGACCGCGGGGTGGGAGTGGGACGATCCAGTTTCAAGGATCGGTGGGGGTTGAGGCATGGACGACGATGACGCGACGACCGGGCCCGGTCAGGGCTACGGCGCAGAGGCATCGCCGTTTCGTCCGCCGCCCCGCCGGCCGCTGATTCAACGGCTGGTGCCGGCCGCTGAGCATGTGCGGGGCTATCGCGGCAGAACCTTGGGTCGTGACGCTCTGGCCGGAGTCACGGTGGCCGCGCTCGCGCTCCCGGCGGCGATGGCCTACGCCGAGCTTGCCGGGGTGCCCCCGGTCGTCGGCCTGTACACCTTGCTGCTGCCGGCCGTCGCCTACGCGTTCCTCGGTTCCTCCCGTCAGCTGATCGTCGGACCGGAAGGCGCGATCGCCGCGATGGTCGGTGCGGCACTGATCCCGATGACCCCCGACCCCAACCAACGCGCTTCCCTCGCGGCCTCGCTGGCCCTGCTGGTCGGTGCGGCCTACCTCCTGGCCCTCCTCGCCCGGCTCGGCTGGATCGCCGACTACCTGTCACGGCCCGTGCTCATCGGCTACCTGCAAGGCGTCGCTGTGGTCATGATCGTCGGGCAGCTGGGAAAGCTGCTCGGCCTCAGCATCAGCGCGGAGACACCACCGGGCCAGGTGATCGAGGCCATGCGCGAAATCGGCCAGGTGAGCTGGCCAACTGTCGCCATCGGCACCGCGTGCTTGGCCCTGCTACTGCTGGGGCGGAGGCTGACCCCCAAACTCCCGGCCGCGCTGATCGTCGTGGCCCTCACCATCGCCGCATCCGCCGCGCTGGGACTGGCGGCATACGGCGTCGCCGAAGTCGGGGAGATCCCCGCCGGGCTGCCCAGCCCCACCCTGCCGGACCTGCACCTGAGAACCCTCGTTGATCTGGTCCCGGCAGCGTTGGCGATCTTCTTCGTCAGCTTCTCCGACGAGATCCTGGTAGCGCGGTCGTTCGCCGGACGCCACGGCCAGCATGTCCGCGCCGACGCTGAGCTGACCGGCCTGGGCGCTGCCAGCCTCGCCGCCAGCATCAGCCAGGGCATGCCGATCGGCGCGAGTGGCTCACGCACCGCTGTCAACGACGAGATGGGCGGCCGAACGCAGCTCTCCGGTCTGCTGGCCGCCGGCGTGATCGCCCTCGTGTTGTTGTTCCTCACCGCTCCGATGCAGTACCTGCCCACCGCAACGCTCGGCGCGGTGATCGTGGCAGCCTCGATCGGGCTGATCGACCCGAACGCTTGGCGCGGACTCGTCCGGGTCAGCAAGGTCGAAGTCGCCATCGCCGCCATCACCATGATCGGCGTCATCACCGTCGGCGTCCTACAGGCCCTGCTGCTGGCCGTCGCCCTGACCGTCATCGACGCGATCCGGCGCAGCGCGCAGCCCCACGACGCCGTCCTCGGCCGGGTCGACCGACTCGACCGCTACGCCGATGTGAGATTCCACCCCTCGGCCACGGTGACCCCCGGCGTCCTGGTCTACCGCCTCGACGACCGGCTGTTCTTCGCCAACGTCAACTACGTCCAGTCCCGACTCCGGGAAGCGATCGCCGGCGCACCCACACCCGTCCACTGGCTGGTCTTCGACGCCGAGGGACTCAGCCACGTCGACGCCACCGGCGTCGACTTCCTCACCGACCTGATCGCATCCCTCCGCAAAGAAGACATCACCTTCGTGTTCGCCCGGCTGAAAGGCCCCATGGTCGAACACCTCACCGAGGCCGGCGTCCTCGAACTCATCGGCGAAGAACACGTCTACCCCACCGTGCACGCCGCCGTCGCCAGCGCTTCGGCACAACCCTGATCCGGCATCACCCTCCGTCGGCCAGGTCGTTGCCTGCCGCCAGGTCCAGCGGACCGAGTTGCCGAACGTGGCATCGTCGGGCAGTCGTCCAGCTCACCCAGCTGCCGCTGCCCGACCGCGCCTTCTCGATGACCCGCACGACCACACCCGCGCCGACGGGCCACTGTGGGGCTGGCGAGTCACAACGCTGCTCCGCGCGAAACTCGCCCTCGATGGGACGTGCTGGAATCGTTCATGGCCGACCCCGGGGCGCCGACATTCCGGCCGCAAAGCCGAGCGGGTCCTGCGTTCGTTCGAGCCGCGCGATGGTCCGCAGGACGCACGAGCGAACGTACGGTCCTCGGTACGGGTACGCCCGCGCGTAGGGAGAGTCCGGTCCATGGCGCCTCAGCTGGTCGGCGAGTCGCAGCCCGATGGTCATCAGCTCACCCTGGGGTCCTGTGCTCTGATCCGCCACCGTCAATGCGTCGGACAGGGGGTCGACGCTGAAGTCGTACCGGCCTATCTCGCTGTCCAGGCCCGCCGCGCCGGCGAGGAATCGTGCGCCCGAATGGTGGGCCACCAAGTTGCAGACCTCGGGCGGCCAGCCCGACCGTTGCAGGTACCTTGCCCCGTCGACGGGATGGAAGCCGGTGTCTCGGAGCTCCTCGGCGTACCCGATGTCGTGCAGCCAGGCCGCGACAACCAGCGTGGTGGCGCTCTCCTCGGCCACGGTGGCGGTCAGGAACTCAGCTCTTGACGCGACGCCCGCGGTGTGCCGGAGACGGGTCGGCGTGGCCACCAGAATCTTCGCCGCGAGTTCCTTGGCCTCGATCACCGATGCTGGGGTCAGCCAGGGTTCGCTCGTTCCCTGCATGCGAATCTGAAGCTCCCCTCTCACCGTTCCGTCTCCCGTCGAGTCCCTTCGCCAAGGTCGCCGCCGCGTGGCACACAGGGCACCGCGTAGGTGCAGGCCAACAACCACCGATACGTCGATCGTTCGTTCGCTGACCGCCCCTCGGCCGGCAGGAACGGAGTGCCATCGCCGGTTGCCATCATCGCCAGCTCACTGTCGCCCGATCGGTGTTGCTTCTTGATCATGAAGTCGTCAGCCCTTCTCGCGCTCGGGCACATACCGAACTCTGCAAGGATCTGAGATGTGGGCCCCAACCGTGCTTCTGGGCGGCCACGCTAGGGGTTCCTGACCTCGCGCCTCGGACCGAGGTGCCAGTCGTAGGTGACGGTGGTCCGGACCAGGATGTCCTGAAGCGAGCGGTTGCCGGCACTGAAGGCCGTCCACGCCAGACCGATCGGGAACAGCGCGCAGAGAACGGCACGCAGGCTGGCGCGGTACAGGTGCAAGGTGTTCCCGGCCCGGTCGACGACGCGCAGACCCATCAGATGGTCGCCGTAGGTCCTACCTGTCATCGTCCAGCCGAGTGTCAGATAGAGCGTGAGCACCGCGAAGCCCGCGACCAGCACCAGGAGGAGCGACGGCTCGGGGAACTCGAACTTCGCGGGCCGGAGCAGGAATCTCACTGCCGACCAGCCCGCGTACAACACAACCAGGACGGTGGCAACGATCACCAGGTCCATGCCGCTGGCCAACGAGCGGCTGACGAGGCCGGCAGGTCTGCCTTGATAAGGACGCGCAGGTCCCGGAATGGTTGCATCGTTGGTGATCATGGGCTCGGCCGAGTCAAGGGATCCGCCACCCGTTCCTCGACGTCGGGCGGGGGAACGCCAGGCACCGGCGCCTTCGAGGAGGCGCTCCTACGGTGACCGAGCACCCGGTCGAGAGCACGGTGCACCGCGTCGTCGGCGTCGATGCTGTGCAGGCGTACACCCTGTACTGCCTCCGAGGCCATGGATCCGCTGGACTCACGGATGATCACAGGAAGGTCGATGGAGTCGATGACGTCCTGCGCGATCGTCGGCAGATCCAGTCGCTCGATCACTGCGTCCACGTCCAGACGCGCCGCCACGGCGTCGATGTCGACAGCCCCGACGACAGCGTCCACATCCAAGCGATCCCGCACCACTGCGGTCAGATCGATCCGATCGAGTACCGCATCGATGTCGAGCCGAGAAGCCACCCTGTCAACGTCCACCTGGTCGACAAGGGCATCGAGAGGGATGCTGCTGATGAGCTTCTCGAGGTCGACGTGCTGCCGCACCAGCGCGTCGACATCGATGCGGGCGATCAGCTCCTCGGCGATCACGGGCACGAGAATGTCGATGACCCGCACCGTCGTCACGGCGCTTTCGAGCCGTGCCTGACGCCCGCGGTGTCGGAGCCACTCGACGATCCGCATCCTGCGCCAGGTGAGCGGAACGTGAATCGTCGGGACCTGAAGGAGGCCTGAGATGCGGGGATCCACAAGAGTGCGAGCCGAGTCCATCGCGCGGGCTGCCATCGCCCAGCTGACGAGCGCGGCGCCGAGGGTGACGTCGTACAGCGCCTCGCCGGGTATCGGTCGTCCCAGGGCGGCACGCAGACCGCGAGCACCGATCTCCGTCATGCCGATCGAGAGGGACACCAAGTCGTTGCCGGAATCGGCGTGGCGATGGGACCGGCGTTCGGACACATCCATGTATCAGCACCCCTGAACGAGAACCTAGTATCGGACTCGCCTCTAGACGAGGGGCCAAAGGTCCCAACCTGAGGGCCGATCGAATGCCCGGTCGTGGCAGCGCGTCCACAGCAGGTCGACGATGGTGGCAAACCATGGCCGGGCCGATTGTGAGGTAGCCAGCGATCAAGATCAGAAACAGCACGCACAGCGAGCCTGTCCACTGGGCCGATGGTCCCATAGGTGTGCCCGATTGGCGGTGGCGCAGGTTCGGAACCCCTGCGACAGTCGAAGCATGAACTCGGCGGTCAGCCTGGACAGAGTGCACAAGGCACCGACCGCTGACCTGCATCGCGCTGCGGCGGGCCGTCATGACGATCACTGGTGACTACTACGAGACCCTCGGCGTTCCCCGCGACGCTGATACCGAGGCGATCAAGGGCGCGTTCCGCCAACTGGCCCACCGTATCACCCCGACGTCAGCACCGAGCCAGACGCGGAGCAACGGTTCAGAGAGATCGCCGAAGCCTACGGCGTGCTCTCAGATCCGGCCAAACGTGCCAGCTACGACGACCAGGGGTCCGCTGGCCTGGCTGGCGCCAGCGCGGAAGACCTGTGGGGCGGCATCGACTTCACCGACATCTTCGGTTCCCGGGCACCCTCCTTCGGCAGCTTGTTCGAGCGGCTGTTCGGGCCAACAGCGTCAGGCCCGCGGCCCGGCGACGATGTGAGCCAAGATCTCACACTCTCACTGGAAGAAGTGATGACCGGTGTCGACCACGTCGTCACGGTCAGCCGTCCGAGCCCGTGCCCCCGATGCGCGGGCCGCGGATCCAGACTCGGCACCACCCCGCGCCGCTGTCAGCAGTGCGGCGGCACCGGCCAACGTACGAAGGCCAGCCGGCACGGCCCACTCACGGTCGGTCAGGTGACCGCCTGCCCGGCGTGCGCGGGCCGAGGACGCGTCATCGATCCCTGCCCGACCTGCCAGGGAACCGGGTGGGCCGCGCGGATCGAGAAGGTCACCATCCGGATTCCACCGGGCATCCCGGAGGGGGCCACCCTGAGGTTGGCGGGCCAGGGAATGCCGAGCCCCGTGCCCGGCGGCCCGACAGGCGATCTGTTCGTGAACATCCACACCGCCACCGATCCCCTGTTCCGCCGAGTCGGCGCCGATCTGTGGCACGACCTGCACATCCGAGCCTGCGACGCCGCCCTCGGTGTCACCACAGCCGTTCCCCTACCCGGCGGGCAGGCGAGGATCCGAGTGCCGCCAGGAACTCAACCCGGCAGCGTGCTGCGCGTGCCCGGCAACGGACTGCCGCGGTATGACGAGGATGGCCGCGGCAACCTCCGGCTGACGGTGATCCTCGACATCCCACGGCAGCTCGATCCCCCTCAACGCCAGCTCTACGAACAGCTCCGGGCCGCCGACGACCGCAGCCCGGTAGTGGAATCCCGCAGCACGACCAGCGAATCCGAAGAACCAGAGATCGCCCGAGCCGACCAGAGGATGGCAGCGGGCGGGTGGGACGACACAGCCACCATGTTGATCTTCGCGTCGGCGCTTCTGGTGGTCGCAGGCATCGCCAATCTCGTCGTCGGTATCACCCCGTTCGGCGCCCCCGATCTCTTCCTCGCAGGCACCGTAGGGCCCGGCCCACGAACCGTGGCCTGGATCATGATCATCGTCGGCGCCGTGGAGCTGCTGGGTGGAGCCGCGATCTGGGCCGGGCGCCGCACGTCACGGCGACATGACCAATCGCTCAGCGCACGAGCAGCTCAGAAGTAGGGACCCTCGGGCAACGGCACCTGAACCGTCACGATATTGGGGTTCGCGGCGGCCCCTTCCTGAGTCCAAGACAATCGATCATCGTTGTCGTAGAACAGTTTCCGCCCGCTCGGATGGCCGTCCTTCTTCAAAGAGATCGTCCCATCGGGGTGGTAGTAGACCGCTCCCCAATAGGATCCCGGTCGGAGACCCCAGCTTGCGTAGTTTCGATCGCCGAGGCCCAGCCATCGGTCACGTCCATTGGTGCCGTCTGTTTGCTTCCGGAGAAGCAGGCCTGCCTCCTCGATGACCCAGCAGACACGGTGGGCGTCGCTCTCCTTGGTCGTCACATGGACGTTGCCCCACGTGTCACTGCAGAGCCAGCCGACAAATGTGCGGCTGCTCGGATCGCCGTTGCCGACAGTGAAGCAGGGTGCGGGGAAGAACGTGTGTTCGGGGGGGTCGCTGCGATTGCGAAAGTAGATGATAGTGGCAACGGAGTCATAGATGCTGTCCCATGCGTACCGCGCTCGGTCGGCGAGGGGTGAGCGTTCGCAGAGCGATCCGTCCTGCATCTTGAAGGCCGGCGAGCTGTTGACGTACTTGTCGCCGTCCTTCCTGAGAGTATCGGCCAGGATCGACAGGTTCGGACTGACTTTCAGGGCTTCGAAGGAGTGGGAATGGCCCTGGTACGCGTTCCACACGTCGTCGGCGGATGCCTGCGCGGCCTTCGTCACGAGTTCGCAGTTCTTCCTGCTCTTCAGATCCAGAAGGTACTTGTCGCCGTAGGCGGTCCAGTGGTCGCCCAGAGCATTCTCCACGGTGAGGCCGTACTTCGAATCTTCGTCATGCATGCCCTTGACCAGGAGCCCACTGATGTAGGCGCCGACACCTGTGACGTGCCCGGCGTCCCAGTACGTGTTCGTCACGTCGAACAGTTCCTGGCGCGGCACCCGAAGATGCCCTGCTGAGAACAGGTCGGTCAGGAAGTGGTCAGCGAACGCGTTCATGGCGTACGCGCGAACGAGTCCGGCATATGCAGCGGAGCCCGACAGTTTCGCCGCCGCGGCTGCTTCTTTCATGGCCACCACGTGCCCGGCTCGGTAAGCGGTCTCCGCCCCGTGGCCGAAGTGATCGAAGTTCTCGGCAGCCAGTTTCAGGTAGCGGCCCGCCGGCACCCAGTAGTCACTCGATCCACCAGTGACCCCGTTCCATCTCTGCGAGAGCTCGTCGCCGAGCTCGTCATACATCTCGTGTGGTTCACGTTTGCGCGTCCTCAGGACCGCGTCGAGCGCTCGGATCTCCTCCTCCATGATGGACACGATGTTCGCGAGTTCACCCGCATCTGCTCGCGCAAGGGTTTCCCACGCTTTCCGAAAGGCTGCCTCGTGATCGTCAGCACGGCAGATCTGGCCACCGAGCACCCCAAAGAAGTCTCCGGCTAGCGCGATGATCCGGCCGTAGGTGAGTTGCACGCTGCCGATCTCGTCGAGAACGACGCTGTAGGCGGGATGCTTCCCGGGGCTGGGTGTGTGGTCAGGAAACTGCAACGAGATGTGATCGCCTATCCACACGTGCTCAGCGCTTTCCACAACAGACCTCCGAACGAGATGGCCGCACCAGACGCGGGATCGAGATCAGTCTCATCGCTGTTCGCCGGCCGAAACATAGACCTAGGTCTCCTCACCGGCGAAGGTTCACCTCCCGACCGCTCGTGATTCGTCGACGACGGACGCGGATGCTCGGAGTGCCGTCCTCGGGGAATGGGGGGGATGCGTGACCGGCGCGTCGCTGATCAACTGGTCGAGCAGAGCCAGCGCACCGACCTGATCCACGTCGCTGTCCAGCAACCACTGGGTCTGCAGGCCGTCGGAGGCGGCGATGACGAGCGCCGCGACGTGATCCGCGTCGAGATCCGGGCGGAGGAGCCCCGCGTCCTGCCGGCCTCTGATCTGCTCGACCAGCGAGGCGCGCAGCGCCGCGAACCGTTGCGAGGCGAACTCCGTGGCTGCGGGATGCCCGTCTTCCAGTGCGGCGGCGACCAGCGTCGTGTACAGCTGCACCATCCCCGGGACCTCACGGTTGCGCTCGGCCACCAGCCTGAGCATCTCCACCGGTGACACGTCACCACCGACGTGCGCTTCCCGCTCGAGCCGACGAGCGGACTCTTGGTAGACGTCGACCAGCAGCCGCTCGAGCGAGCCGAAGTGGTGGATCAGCGCTGCGTGCGTCACCCCGACCTCCTGCGCGATCGCGCGGAGACTGGTGCGATCCGCCCCTCGCCGTGCGAACACCTGGATGGCGGCGTCCAGGATCTCCTGCCGCCGGGCGACCCCTTTGGCGTACGCGCCGCGCGACCGCACCGGCTTGCCTGAGCTGTCGACCATGACGTCGATGCTAGAGCAACATCGGGCCGAATACCTCCATCTGGATGTTTCTGCTACGGTGGTCTCGTGCCTTCGTGGCACAGACCCAGCCCACACCACCAGGGAAGAAGGACAACGTGGCCCTCCCGGTCGCCTCCGTGCAGCTCTACACCCTCGCTGAGCAGTTCTCCGCCGACATGAACGGCTCGCTCGAGCGCCTCGCCGCCATCGGTCTGAAGAACGTCGAAGCGTTCGACTTCGTCCGCCGGCCCGACGAGATCCGTGCGGCGCTCGACGCCTCGGGACTCGCCTCCCCCACCGGTCACGCCCCGCTGCTGTCCGACACGCTCTGGACGCCGGACGGCTCCATCCCGACCCCGGAGCCCCAGGTGGTGTTCGAGGCGGCGGCCACCGTCGGCATGTCCACGGTGATCGACCCGATGGTCCCGACGGAGCGCTGGCTGACCGAGGACGGCGTCAAGGACATCGCCGACCGCATCAACGCCCTGGCCGAGACCGCTGCCCAGTTCGGGCTGACCGTTGGCTACCACAACCACGCGCAGGAATTCCTCGCCTCCTTCGACGGGCAGACCGCGTACGAGCGGTTCATCGCGCTGACCGAGGACCGCGTCGCGATCGAGCTCGACCTGTTCTGGGCGCTCGTCGGCGGCCAGGACCCCGCGGCGCTGACCGCCAGCCTGGGTGACCGGCTGATCGCGCTGCACATCAAGGACGGCGTCGCCCCCGCCAGCAACCCGTTCGCGCCGGGCGCCGCGGCGTTCTCGTCGAAGAGCCTCGATCAGCGCCACGCCGGCGACGGTGACGTGCCGCTGGTGGAGTCCCTGCAGGCGGCTACCGCGCTGCAGTACGCCGTCATCGAGTATGACAACGCTCCCGGAGACGTCTTCGACGACATCGCCTCGTCGTACGCCTTCCTCACCGACGGCGGTTACGTCCGATGAGTGCCGTCGGCGTCGGGATCATCGGGGTCGGTGTCATCAGCGACACCTACCTGGAGAACCTCAACTCCTTCCCCGACGTCGAGGTGCTGGTGGTCGGCGACCTCATCGCCGACCGGGCCCGGTCCCAGGCCGAGAAGCACGGCATCCCTGCGCACGGCAGCGGCCCGGACGTGCTGGCCCACCCCGGCGTGGAGCTAGTCGTGAACCTGACCACGCCGGACGCCCACATCGAGGTGACGTCGGCGGCGATCGCGGCCGGCAAGCACGTCTGGTCGGAGAAGCCGCTGGGTCTGGACAGGGACGGCGCGGCTGCGCTGCTCGAGCAGGCCAAGGCGGCGGGCGTCAGGATCGGCTCGGCCCCCGACACCCTGCTCGGTCCGGGCTTCCAGAGCGCCCGGCGCGCCATCGCCTCCGGGGTCATCGGTGAGCCGATGTTCGCGCAGACCGCGTTCCAGACCCAGGGACCCGACCTGTGGCACCCGAACCCCGGCTTCCTCTTCGCCGAGGGGGCGGGCCCGCTGCTGGACATGGGCCCGTACTACTTCTCCGCTCTGATCACCTTGCTCGGCCCCGTCGACCGCGTCGCCGCCGTCGGCCGCAAGGCCAGGGAGCAGCGGGAGATCCGGACCGGTCCGAACGCCGGGACCCTGTTCCCGGTCGAGGTGCCGTCGACGATCCAGGTGCTGACCGCGTTCGAGGGCGGCGCGCAGGGACAGAGCCTGCTGAGCTTCGATTCCGCCCAGGAACGGCACGGGATCCTGGAGATCCACGGCACCGAGGGCTCCATCGTGCTACCCGACCCGAACCAGTTCACCGGGCGGACCGCGTACGTGAAGCCACTCGGCGTGCTGCGTGACGGCATGTCCTTCGAGCAGCCCTGGACCGAGGTCGAGGAGAAGGGCACGGTCGTCGGCCGGGGTCTCGGCGTCCTCGACATGGTGCGCTCCATCGCGGCCGGGCGGCCCCACGTCGCTTCCGGCGAGCTCGGCAACCACGCCGTCGACGTGATGCTCTCGGCGCAGGAGTCCGCCGCGACGGAACAGTTCGTGAAGATCACCAGCACCGTCGGGCCGGTCCCGCTGCTGCCGGAGGACTTCGACCCCTTCGCTTCCACCCTGTGAGGAACACGTCCCCAGCTGACTGGCACGGCTGACGAGGAATCCAGAGTCGGGACCTCAGGTCCCCCTCTGGTTCCGATCTGGTGGCGCTGAGAGACGACAGGTGCAGGCCGGCATCCCCAGCGACGGAGCCGGCCTGCGCACGACCCGGTATCGAGACATCTCGGCCCGATCGAGGTGCTGCAGTACAGCCCGAAGGTCGCCGACACCCCACCCACGACCCCGATGTCCTCGCCGACCGGCTCTGGACGATGCCGCCAGCTGTGGCACCTTCGCGCTGAAGGCACAACGAAGGGCCCAAGGTCCCTAGGCAGACGTCGCGACGTGTGCTGGGATCTTCCTCGAGAGCCCAGGCGCGAATCCGAGACACGAGGTGGACAGGATGCATGCTGCGGTAGGTGACCGAATGGTGATTGCGGCGGCACGACTCGACGGACCGGTCCGAGACGGTGAGATCCTGTCGACAGGCCCAGGCGGTGAAGGCCCCTACCGGATCCGCTGGTCTGACAGCGGCGCCGAGACCTTGTTCTTTCCCGGCCCCGATGCCCACGTCGAGCACTTCGGGCCCAGCGGCGAACCTGCGTCGCCACCGAGCGCCCCCGAACCATCGCCCGGTCGAGCCCGACCCGCACACACCAAGAGCTGGCGGATCGACGTCTATCTCTACGAGGACGAGATCACGACCAGTGCACAAGCTGTTCTGCACGGCGACGCCCCGACCCCGCTCAAAGGTCAAGGCTTGGCCCGTCTGCGGCCCGGCGATCCCGACGTACCCGAGATCGGGGACGAAGTGGCGGTGGCCCGCGCCCTGCGTCGGCTCTCCGACCGACTCCTCGACACCGCTGCCGACGACCTGACCCAGGTCAGCGGGCATCCCGTCACCCTGCCCGATTGATCACAGGGCGCACTGAGCGCTCCCGAGCGGGATCCGATCGGGCGTGGTGCTCGTGGTATGCGCGACCGCGGCCAGGACCCAGGGCGTCGCCGCGGAAGCGGTCAGCTCAGTCAGCACGAGCATTCGCCCCTAGAATTGCCCTAGAGATCGATGCATGTGAATATAGACGTGTGTCAACGTCTCAAGTGCTCCTGCCCCTCCCAACTGCGGCGGGCGGTCAGCCGGCGGCTGATGGTGGGCTGAGCCAGGATCAGGCCGATCGGCTCGTTCCGCTGTTGAAGGCACTGGCGGACCCGGTACGACTGCGACTGATGTCCCTCGTGGCGGCCAATCCCGGTGGCGAGGCCTGTGTCTGCGACCTGACGGCTCCGTTCGACCTGTCGCAGCCGACGATCAGCCACCACCTGAAGGTGCTCCATGACGCGGGCCTGCTGGAGCGGTCGAAACGCGGTGTCTGGGTCTACTACCGGGCCACCCGCGAGGTACTGACCGCCCTGTCGGCCCTGCTGGGCGAGGCGCCGGCTGGA
The DNA here is from genome assembly GCA_036524985.1 of Microlunatus sp. Lineage (GTDB taxonomy): Bacteria > Actinomycetota > Actinomycetes > Propionibacteriales > Propionibacteriaceae > Microlunatus. The sequence goes on from DATDBH010000195.1 coordinate 28,692, forward strand.
GACCCCACCGTCGTCGGGCAGGTCTGCCGGTGAGCCGAGCCGACGTCACCACGCAGTCCGAGACGCCGGGCGCGCCGATGGCGCAGTTGTCGAGGTTGAACCGGTTCCTGCCGGTGTGGATCCTGGCGGCGATGGCGTTCGGCCTGCTGCTGGGGCGGATGGTGCCGGGCTTGGCGGGACTGCTGGATCAGGTGAAGGTCGGGTCGGTCTCGCTGCCGATCGCGATCGGTCTGCTGGTGATGATGTACCCGGTCCTGGCCAAGGTCCGCTACAGCGAAACCGGCACGGTGCTGACCGACAAGCGGCTGATGATCACGTCGTTGGTGATCAACTGGGTGCTGGCGCCGGCGTTCATGTTCGCCCTCGCCTGGCTGTTCCTCCCCGATCTGCCGGAGTACCGGACCGGTCTGATCATCGTCGGCCTGGCTCGGTGCATCGCGATGGTGCTCATCTGGAACGACCTGGCCTGCGGGGACCGGGAGGCGGCGGCGGTCCTGGTGGCGATCAACTCGGTCTTCCAGGTGGTGGCGTTCGGTGCGCTCGGCTGGTTCTACCTGCAGCTGCTGCCGTCCTGGCTGGGGCTGCCGACCACGTCCGCGGAGTTCTCGGTGTGGGCGATCACCGGCAGTGTGTTCGTCTTCCTCGGGATCCCCCTGCTGGCCGGCTTCCTGACCCGGACCATCGGCGAACGCGTGAAGGGCCGGGTCTGGTACGAGGAGAAGCTGCTGCCGAAGCTGGGACCGTGGGCGCTGTACGGCCTGCTGTTCACGATCGTGATCCTGTTCGCGCTCCAGGGCGACACCATCGTGTCCGAGCCGCTGCACGTCGCCCGCATCGCCTTGCCGCTGCTGGTCTACTTCTTGGTCGTGTTCTCCGCCAGCCTGCTGGTGGGACGGGCGTTGAAGCTCGGCTACCCCAGGTCCACCACGCTGGCGTTCACCGCGGCCGGCAACAACTTCGAGCTGGCCATCGCGGTCGCGATCGGCACCTTCGGCGTCACCTCCGGCCAGGCGCTGGCGGGCGTGGTCGGACCGCTGATCGAGGTTCCGGTGCTGGTCGCTCTGGTCTACGTCTCCCTGTGGGCACGTCGCCATCTGTTCCCCGACTCGTCCCCGTCCGGACCATCCCTGGACTCCCCCGCTTCGTCTTCCACCCCTAGGAGTTGACCCATGTCCGATCAGGTTCTCGACACCGACCAGGCCGTCCGGCCCAGTGTGCTGTTCGTCTGCGTGCACAACGCGGGTCGCTCGCAGATGGCCGCCGCCTACCTGTCCCACCTGTCGCGCGGTGCGATCGAGGTCCGCTCGGCCGGATCGGAGCCGGCTGATCAGGTCAACCCGGCAGCGGTCGAAGCCATGGCCGAGGAAGGCATCGACATCACCGCTGAGACGCCCAAGATCCTCACTGACGCCGCCGTCCGCGCGTCCGACGTGGTGATCACCATGGGCTGCGGCGACACGTGTCCCTTCTACCCCGGCAAGCGGTACGAGGACTGGGTGCTGGAGGACCCCGCCGGCAAGGGCGTCGAGTCCGTTCGCCCGATCCGCGACGAGATCCGGTCCCGGATCGAGGCCTTGATCGGCCAGCTGCTCCCGGTCAGGACCTCCTGACCGGCCACGACGTAGGCCAGAAGTCGCCCGATCTCCGTCGCGACGTCACGACCAACCAGAAGGCATCATGACCACACCCACCTGGACCACCCACAGCATCGACACCCAGGTCGCTCTGCGTACGGCCGCCAGCCGCCTGTCCGCTGACTTCCGCGGGATCTACGGCACCGAGACGATCGAGCGGTTCCTCCACTCGTCGTACGACCAGTTGGCCGAGAGAGCCACCATCACCAAGTTCCTGCCGTTGATGGCCGAGCGCTTCGGACGACAGCGACTCACGGCTCTGGCCAAGGTCGAGGGCCTGCACGACGACGGCAAACCGACCGTGCTCTTCCTGTGCACCCACAATGCCGGCCGGTCGCAGATGGCGCTCGGCTTCTTCCAGGCCCTCGTCGGCGAGCAGGCCGTGGCCTGGTCCGGTGGCTCCGAACCAGGGCATGAGGTCAACCGGTCGGCGATCGAGGCCATGGCCGAACGCGGCATCGACATCTCCGGTGAGTTCCCCAAGCCCTGGACCGACGAGACCGTCCGTGCCGCTGACGTCGTCATCTCCATGGGCTGCGGTGACGCCTGCCCGATCTTCCCCGGCAAGCGTTACGAATCCTGGGACGACCTCGCCGACCCCGCCGGCCTCGCCCCGGCCGACGTGCGACCGATCCGCGACGACATCGAACGTCGCGTCCGCGACCTCATCGACCAGCTCGGCATCCCCAGCACGAGGCAGCGCTGACCACCCCTCGGACGCCGCTGGGACGCCGGACGACGGGTCGCGTGCCGACAGTGCTGTTCGTGTGCGAACACAACGCCGGTCGTTCGCAGCTGGCCGCCGGTCTCGCCGCGTTCCGTGCCGCCGGTCGGCTGCTGGTGATGTCAGCCGGCACGAATCCCGATGCGCGGGTCGACGACGTGATGCTGGCATCGCTGGCCGAGCTGGGCATCGACCGGTCCGACCAGGTGCCCACGCTACTGACCGACGGCCTCCTCCGGCAGGCCGATGTGGTCGTGGCGGTGAAGCCCGACCTCGGCATCGTCCCGACCGACGGGACCCGGTGGCAGACCTGGACCCTGCCGGAGCCGGGACGATGGGACCTGGAGGGACTGCGACCGCTGCGCGCGTTTCTCGACGAGAAGGTGCAGTCCTTGATCGAGGATCTGACCCGAGACCGCTGAACCGGCTCGTCGACTCAGGATCGGATCGCGGTCGGAACCGACCAGACACTGGCTGTGGCAGCGACCAACGCGAGCCCACCCATCACCCAGAACATGGCGGCGTACCCACCGAGGGCGGCGGCCAGGGCGGCACCGATCCACGGGGCCAGCGCTGCGGTCAGGGTGGCCGGTGCCAACAGCACGCCGGTGAGCCGGCCGTAGTGGGCGGCTCCCCAACGCTCGCTGACTGCGGTCGCCTGCACCAGCGTCAGCAGGCCGCGGACGACGCCGGCGAAGATCACCGCCACGACGAGGCCGGCGAGTCCGGTCAAGACCGCGACCAGAACCGTCGAGACCGCCACCCCGAGCATGATGGTCACCGTCCGCGAACGAACACCCAGATGGCGGTGCAGTGGCGCGTAGCCGAGACGGCCGACCACCTGCCCGGCACCACCGAGACCGAGGACGAGGGCGGCGATGCCGATGGCGATGCCCCGTTCGGTCAGCAGGGGGACGAGGTTGACGATCGCGGCATGGGAGGCGCACGCCGCCAGGGCCAGCGCGGCCGCCAGCATGACGAAGGGTCGACTGATGAGGACGCGCGCCGGCCGCTGCGCTGCCGCTAAGGACTCGGTCAGGCGGGGCCAGGGTCGGCGCAGGCCGAACGCGTGTGCGGGAATGGTGATCATGGCGAGGACGCCCGCGAGGACCAGGTAGGCGCCCCGCCAGTCCAGGTGCTCGGCCAGGGCAGCGGTGATCGGGGCGAAGACCGTGCTGGCGAAGCCTCCCGCCAGAGTGAGGGCCGTCAACGCGCCGATGCTGCGCGGCCCGTACCAGCGGGTCAACGCAGCGAACGCCGGCGGATACAAGACCCCGGCCATGGCCAGCCCGGCGACCAGCCACGCCCCCACGAACACGGGCAGGGTGGGCGCCGCAGCGATGGCCACCACCGCGAGCACCGCCACCACAGATCCGAGCGTCATCACCCCTCGGGGGCCGTGCCGATCGATCCACCGGCCGACGCCGACCCCGGCCACGCCCGAGACGACCAGGCCGGCCGAGAACGCTGCGGTCAACGTCGGCGGTGACCAGCCGGTCGCTACGCTGATCCGCCCGGACAGCACGGGGAACGCGTAGTACAAGACCCCCCAGCTGGTCACCTGCGTCACCGACAGCGTGATCAGGATCTGCCTCAGCTCGACCCGGTCGAGGCCGACCGGTGCGGCGACGGCGAGCAGGCCGTCGCCCTCGCTCACTCCGACCGCGGCCTGGCGCCGATCGTCACCAGCTGCGGACCGACCGACGCCGTGGTCTCCGTCGCCGGGGCCGGACCGCAGCAGCCACCGGAAGACGCCTCGCTCGGGTCGTCGAACAGACCCGAGCCACCACAGACACCCGTATCGGGCAGGGTCAGCTCGACCCGCGCCGCCGCCTCATGATCACCGGCCAACTCGGCGGCCACGCTGCGGACCTGCTCGTAGCCGGTCATCGCCAGAAACGTCGGCGCCCGACCGTACGACTTCATCCCGACCAGATAGATGCCCGCCTCGGGTTGTGCCAGCTCCGTGGCACCGTGCGGGCTGACGCTGCCGCACGAGTGCAGATTCGGGTCGATCTCCGCCGCCAGCAGGCGCGGCGCCTCCAGCACCGGATCCAGGTCGAGCCGGATCTCGGACAGGAACGACAGGTCTGGTCGGAAACCGGTCAACACGACGACGTGGTCGGCCGGCTCGAGGGATCTCCCGTCCTCGGCCACCAGCACCACCCGGTGATCATGACGCTCGACCGCCGCGATCCGGAAGCCGGTGACCAGCTCGACCAGTCCTTCCTCGACCGCCGCACGGGCCCGCAGACCCAACGCGCCGCGTTGGGGCAGCTCATCGGAGGCGCCGCCCCCGAACGTGTCGGTGCTCAGCCCGCGCCGCAGCACCCAGGTCAACCGGGTTCCCGGCGTACGCCGCACAGTCTCGGCCAGATCGATGATCGCCGTCATCGCCGAGTGACCGCTTCCCACCACCACCAGATGCCGTCCCGCCGAGTCTGCGACCTGGTCCGGCGTCGGCGGCAGGTACGTCACCAGTCCTCTCGCGGCGGCGGCCCGCTCTCCCGTCGCGGGCAAACCATCCGCTCCCGCCGGTCCCGGCTGACGCCAGGTCCCGGAAGCGTCGATCACCGCACGAGCCTGGAGTCGCGACTCCTCTCCCGCCGACGTGGTCAGGTGCACGACGAACGGTTGCTCGTCACGGCCCGAGCTGACCAACCGGTCGCGGCCGGTCCGCGACACACCGGTCACCCGGGCGTCGTAGCGGATCACATCGCCCAAGGCGGCGGCCAGCGGAGCCAGATAGCGCTCGATCCACTCGCCACCGGTCGGGTATCCCTGCGTCGGCATCTGCCAGCCGGACGGCGCCAGCAGCCGTGCCGCCGCCGGGTCCACCAGCTCCGGCCACGGCGAGAACAACCGCACGTGAGCCCACTGGGACACCGCCGCCGCCGGTCGATCACCGGCCTCCACCACCACCGGATCCAACCCTCGTTCGCGCAGCTGCGCCGCCGCAGCCAGACCCTGGGGCCCAGCCCCGATCACCACCACAGGAAGCTCGATCATCGTCCCCGCCCTCATCAGATTGAAGTTTCTCGATACGTACTGTAGTCGTCCATCGACGAATGTCAATGGGTGTGGCAGACTTGGACCATGTCAGCCACCACGGCACCGCTCCTCGACTCCGACCTGGGCGCCTGCTGCGCACCGGTCACCGGCGGGATCATCGACGACGACACCGCCGTCCGGCTCGCGTACATGTTCAAGGCCATCGCCGACCCCACCCGGGTCAAGTTGCTCTCCCTGATCGCTGCCGCCGACGGTGGCGAAGCCTGCGTCTGTGACCTCATCGAACCGGTGCAGCTCTCCCAGCCCACCGTGTCCCACCACATGAAGCTGCTCGTCGACGCCGGCCTCATCACCCGCGAACAGCGCGGCAAATGGGCCTACTACCGCATCGCCCCCACCACGTTGGCCGCGATGGCCCGAGCGCTCAATCCAGCCTGAGCGCTCACCCCAGCCTGACCCGAACCCCTCCTGCGCACGACAAGCTCCTGTCATCCGAGCTACCACTCAGCTGCGAACACCCTCGGGAGTATCGAGGCCGGTGAGGAGTGCCGAGACCGTGGCCCGGGCTGCCGGACCGACACCGATCAGCGTGGCCGACGCCGGGCCGCACCAGTCGCCGTACCCCAGGAAGAACAGCCGGGGCTGGTCGACCGAGCGGGTCGGGAGGTCGGGGTCTGTGACCGGATGCCCCTGGTGTCGTCTCAGGCCGAGTGCGGCCAGGTGGGCGATGTCCGGCCGGAATCCGGTGCACCAGATGATCACGTCGGCATCGACCTGTCTCGCCGGTTCGTCCCAACCGACACCGGTGCGGGTGAGGCGGTCGAACATGGGTTCCGCGTTGAGCAGGCCGCGGTCTCGCGCGTCACGGACCGTCGGGACAGCCACGATGTCGCCGAGGCTGGCCACGCCTTGCTGGGAAG
>DATDBH010000196.1:0-2029 GCA_036524985.1 Microlunatus sp.
AGCGCCAGGTCGCGAGGTGCGGATCGCTCTCGTCCTTGGCGAAGCGCTCGAGGTGCTCGAAGGAGCGCCAGTACTGGACGTTCATCAGACTGATGCCGGAGGTCTGGTAGCCGAGCAGACCCTTCTCGGGGTGCTCCATCAGGTACTTCAGCATCTGGGGCATGCCGCGCGTGAAGCCCCCGAGGTCGCGCATCGACCGCAGCGGATGAGTGGCCTGGAGCCTTGCTCCGATGAGGAAGACGACGAAGTCGCCCTCGATCTTGGTGGTCCAGCGGCCCTGCCTGACATCGCCCATGGGTGCCTCTCCCTTGAACAGTCGAGTCTGCTCCCGAGGCCGTGTCCAGGGCAATCAGGAAGGCAGCCACGAGACGTGGTGGACCAGCACGGCGTAGCCGACGAAGGCCCCGATGTCGAGCAGCGTGTGTGCCGCCACCAGGGGCGTGACCCGACCCCAGCGCCGGTAGAGCCAGCCGAAGAGCAGGCCCATCGCCAGGTTGCCGACGAAACCGCCGAGGCCCTGGTAGAGGTGGTAGCTGCCGCGCAGCAGCGCGCTCAACCCGATCGCGGCCGGCCATCCGAGACCGAGCTGTCGCAGTCGGACCAGGACGTAGCCGAGGACGACGAACTCCTCGAGCACGGCGTTCTGGAGGGCCGAGAGGACCAGCACCGGGAACTTCCACCACACCGGCGGCAGTCCGTCGGCGACGACTGTCAGGTTGAGCCCCAGCGCGTGCATCACCAGGTAGAACGCGACGCCGACGGATCCGACCGCGGCGGCCACGGCGGCGCCGCGCCCCACGTCACCGACGCCGGCCCCGCGGAACCACACGTCCCGCAGGCTGGTGCCGGACCGGACCAGCAGATAGCCGGCCAGCGCTACCGGCACGACCGCGAAGAAGATGCCGAGGAGCTGGAACGTCAGGTCGAGCCAGGGTCGCGACGGCGCCAAGGACCCGTGCATGGTCGTCGTCTGCGCCGACAGGCCACCGGGAGCCGTGGCGGCGCCGATCAGCTTGACCAGCGCGTAGATCCCCGAGCGCCCGAGCGAGAGCGCCAGGACGATCACCAGCTCGATCACCAGGAGCTTGCGGCTCGGTAGCAGTACGGAATCGGCCGGCCGGGTCGCGGCCAGGGCCGTGGGAGATGTCACCCGGCGAGTGTCGCGCCGTGCCCTGAGGGTCTGCTGAATGAAGCAGAAACACTCAGGCAGGACTCGTGAACCCTTCAACGAACATTCAAGTTCCCCTGATTGAGTTCTCGAGGCGGTGCCTCGGCGCTTACCCCGTACGTCGGGGCATCGTCTTCCAGCCGCGTGGTCAGTCCGGTGGGATGGCTTGTCCGCCCGGGGGTTGAAAGACGTTGGTGGGGTCGTAGCGGGCCTTGATCGTACGGAGCCGTGGCAGGTTGCTGCCGTAGTACGCCTCGGCGGGCTGGGCGAGGTCCCGGTCGGGGAAGGCGGGAAAGACCCCGCCCGATCCCCATGGATGCACGGTTTCCCACGACCGCCGCACGAACGCGAGGGCGGCGTCCTTGGCTCGAGCGGGCGCGTCGGGGCGGACGGCGCACGAGTGCTTGAGCTGGAACATCTCGTCGCGATGGACGAAGGCGGTCGCGTCGGTGGCGACCCGGTTGTAGGCCCCGCCCCACGGCATGAAGTCGAGCTCGCGCTCCTCCCCGGCGACCCGATCCCGGGTGAATACGTCGAGCACCGCAGCAACCGTGCCGGTCGGGACCGGTCGGCGGAAGAACTCGGACCGGGTGGCCAGCCAGGGGTGGGTCCCCGCGGTGGGAGTGCCGAGGTCGTGAAACGGCGTCCCGGGGGGAGGCAGCTGTGCCCAGAGCTGCCGGGTCCGGTCGAACGGCAGGACCTCGGCCCAACGCCAGGCGGGTTCGGCTCCGACCCGGTCCATCAGGTCTTCGATGACGTGGGAGCCGTCGGCGTCGCCGTCCAGGAGGACACCGTAGATGTTGACGCTCGGCGGCTGGGCCGGGTCGCCGGTGGCGATCAGCTTGAGGCTGGCGGCGAGCT
>DATDBH010000197.1:0-11299 GCA_036524985.1 Microlunatus sp.
CTTCCACACCCCGGTCACGGCGGCGGGCGCCTGGGCCGTGTCGGTCCTCGCCCGCGAGCAGGGCCCACTGGCCCGCCGCTTCGCGGCCCACGGCCGGGCCTACTCCACCCAGTTCGACGACGTGGCGACGTCGACTGCGCCATCCGGTGCGCCGGTGTTGGACGGCTCCCTGGTCTGGCTGGACTGCCGAACGGCCGCGCAGCACGACGCGGGTGACCACACCATCGTCGTGGGTGAGGTTGTTCACACCAGCCCGCTCAGCGGACCCGATATCACGGGTGACGAATCGTCACGTCGCGACCCCCTCACGTACTATCGAAGCACCTTCAGTGATGTCCCAGCACGCTGAATCAGTGTCCAGATGACCCCCTCCGCCTGACCCCGGGGTCGAGTTGCGCCCGGCCGGCTGTGCGGAGGCCGTCAGGTGCGCCACCCCGATGAGGTTCTGTTCGTGAGTCAGTCCGATTGGTCCAGCGCGTCGTCCGACGACGGGCAGCCGAGCGATCCCGATGCCACGCTGGTGCGTGGGCCCCTGCCGCCCGAGCCGACCGAGACCTCGCCGGCGAGCAAGCGGGCCGGCGTCATCGCCGCCCTGGTGGGTGGGGCGCTCGTGGTCCTGGTCGGGGCGGTCTACCTGGTGGGCTACCTGATGGCTGGTGACAACCTGCCGAGGGACGCTCAGGTTGCCGGTGTCGCCGTGGGTGGCCTGAGCACCGAGGCGGCTACCGAGAAGCTGCAGGCCGAGCTCGGCGAGTCCGCGGCAGCGCCGATCGCGGTGACGGCCGGTGACGAGAAGGCGACGGTATCTCCGAGCGAGGCCGGCTTGAGCATCGACTACGCCGCGAGCGTCGAGCTCGCCGGCGGGGGGCGCAGCCTCGACCCGCGGCACATCTGGCGGGTGCTGACCGGGGGTACGCAGACCGACGCAGTGGTCGTGACCGATCAGGCCAAGCTGGACGCCGCGGTCGCCGAGCTGGCGAAGAACATCGACCGGGAGCCCAAGGACGCGAAGCTCTCCTTCGACGGTGGCCAGGTCGTGCAGACCAAGGGCAAGCCCGGGGTTGCGCTGAGCCTGGCCGAGGCGACCTCGGCCATCGAGAGCGCCTTCCTGGGCTCGAGCGAGCCGGTCGAGCTGCCGGCCGAGGTGACCGAGCCGGAGATCACGACCGCCGAGGTGGCGGCGTTGGCGAGCTCGTACGCCGAACCGGCCGTCTCCGGCCCGGTGACCGTGAAGGCCGGTGCCGCCGGCAGCTTCAAGGTGACCCCGAGCATGATCGGCGACTCCATCACCTTCACCGCCGCCGACGGCACGCTCACGCCGCGGCTCGACGCCGAGAAGCTGCGTACGGTCGCCGACGACGCGGTGTCGAAGGTCGAGCTGAAGAAACCCCGGAACGCCACCGTCAGGCTCGTGGACGGCAAGCCGACGGTGATCCCCGCGGTCAACGGCACGACACTCAGCGCGGCCAACCTGGCCGCCGCCGTCGAGCCCGTGCTCACCAAGACCGGCAAGGAGCGGACCGCCGCCGTCGAGCTGACGGGGGCCAAGGCCTCCTTCTCCACCGCGGACGCGGAGAACCTCGGCATCAAGAAGGTGACGGGCCAGTTCACCACCCGGTTCCCGTACGCCACCTACCGCAACGTGAACATCGGTCGAGCCGCCGAGCTGATCAACAACACGGTGCTGAAGCCGGGCGACACCTTCTCGCTGAACGGCATCGTGGGAGAGCGCACCGCCCGCAACGGGTTCGTCGAGGGTTACATCATCCAGGGCGGCAAGTTCAAGAAGGAACTGGGCGGCGGCGTCTCACAGAGCGCCACGACCACGTTCAACGCCATGTTCTTCGCCGGTCTCAAGGACATCCAGCACCAGCCGCACACGCTGTACATCGACCGGTATCCGCCGGGCCGCGAGGCCACCGTCGCCTGGCCGACGCTGGACCTGAAGTTCCAGAACAACACGAAGTACGGCGTGCTGGTGCAGGCGTACGTGAAGAAGGCGACCCCCAGCTCGCAGGGATCCATCACCGTCAAGATGTGGTCGACCAAGACCTACGACGAGATCGACTCCTCGGCGTTGAAGAAGTCCAACTTCACCACCGGCCGGAACATCACCGACGACGACCCGAAGTGCGAGCCCCAGGCCCCGGTCCAGGGCTTCACGGTCAACTACGCGCGGATCTTCCGCAACGACGGCAAGGTCGTGCGGACCGAGCCGTTCCGCTGGACCTACGCCCCCACAGACAAGATCACCTGCAAGTGACTCTGCTGGTCGTCGCTCGCTGCCGCTCGCGACGGGCTCCTGACCGACTTCGCTTGGGTTTGAACCCGAGCGAAGTCAGTGGTTGCTGACCGCCCACGAACGTCGCTTGGGTTTGAACCCGAGCGGAGTCGGCTTGTGGCGTGGAAGTCAGGCGAGGGCGGGTTCCGCGACGCCGATCTGCTTGCCGGCGTCGATGAGGACCTCGCCCAGGCGGTCGACGATCTCGTCGAGCAGGGCGGCGTCGGCGATCAGGGGCGGGGCGATCTGCATCACCGCGTCGCCGCGGTCGTCGGTGCGGGCGATCAGACCCGCGTCGCGGAAGCGCTGGGGCAGGAAGCCGCGGATGAGCTGATCCCGCTGAGCCTGGTCGAGCCGGGAGTTCTCGGCGTCGGCGACCATCTCGACCGCCCAGAAGAAGCCGGCCCCACGGACGTCGCCGACGATCGGCAGCGACCGCAGCTCGTTCATCCGGGACTCCAGATGCGGGGCCAGCTCCCGCACGTTCTCGAGCACGCCGTCGCGTTCGAAGATCTCGATGTTCTTGAGCGCGATGGCGGCACTCAGCGGGTGACCGGCGAAGGTGATGCCGTGCCTGAGCACCCGGCCGGAGCCCTCGGTCAGCGGCGCGGTCACCTTGGACCGGGCCAGCACCGCCCCCATCGGGGCGTACGCCGACGTGAGGCCCTTGGCCACGCTGATCAGGTCCGGGGCCACGCCCTCGCGGGAGCTGGCGAAGAACTCGCCGATCCTCCCGAACCCGGTGATCACCTCGTCGGCCATCAACAGGATGCCGTAGCGGTCGGCGATCTCCCGCAGACCGGTCCAGTAGCCGGGCGGTGGGGTGATCGAGCCGCCCGCGTTCTGCACCGGCTCGGCGATGATCAGAGCCACCTCGTCGGGTCCGGCATCGAGCACCGCCTGTTCGACCTCGGCGAGCAGCCGCGCGCAGAAGGCGACCGGGTCGTGGCCGTCCGGGGCCCGGAACGGGTTGGTGTTGCTGACGTGGCTGACCTCGATCGGCGCCGGACCGAAGTCGTCCTTGAACTTGGGGATGCCGGTGAAGGAGAGCGCGCCGAGAGTGACGCCGTGATAGGCGACCTGGCGGGCGATGGCCTTGCGGCGTTGCGGCTGACCGAGCGCGACGTAGTGCTCCCGGACCAGCTTCCAGGCGGACTCGACCGCCTCCGATCCGCCGCTGGTGAAGTAGACGCGGTAGTCGTCCGCCGGGGCCAGCGACGACATCTTCGCGGCCAGCTCGAGGGCCACCGGGTGGGCGGTGGCCCAGTTGGTGTTGAACGGCAGCGTGGTCAACTGTCGAGTGGCGACCTCGGCCATCTCGGCGCCGTACGAGTAGCCGATCTGAGCGCAGAACAGGCTCGAGAGGGCGTCGATGTAGCGCCGCCCCGCCGTGTCGAAGACGTACGGCCCCTCGGCTCGCTCCAGCACCAACAGGTCGGCGACCTGGGGCTTGGAGAAGTGCAGCAGCAGGTTGTCGGTGGCCATCGCCTGGTAGTCGGTCACGATGCTCCTTCGTCGATCTCGTCAGCATATGCCCGGCCCGGCCGCTTCCCGCCGCTCCCGGCCCCCACCGTCGACAGCGCCTGACGGTCGCGGGAGGATGAGGCGTGGCAACCGTACGCGCGGCAATCACCCAGACGACCTGGACCGGCGACAAGGCGTCGATGCTCGACAAGCACGAGGGCTTCGCCCGGGAGGCGGCGGCTGCCGGCGCCCAGGTGATCTGCTTTCAGGAGCTCTTCTACGGTCCCTACTTCGGCATCACCGAGGACGCGAAGTACTACGACTTCGCCGAACCGGCCGACGGCCCGATCGTCCGGCGCTTCGCTGCGCTGGCCGCGGAGCTGTCGCTGGTGATGGTGCTGCCGATCTACGAGGAGGAGCAGCCCGGCGTCTACTACAACACCGCGGTCGTGGTCGACGCCGACGGCAGCGTGCTCGGCAAGTACCGCAAGCACCACATCCCGCACCTGGACAAGTTCTGGGAGAAGTTCTACTTCCGGCCCGGCAACCTCGGCTACCCGGTGTTCCAGACCGCTGTCGGGCCGATCGGGGTCTACATCTGCTACGACCGGCACTTCCCGGAGGGGTGGCGCGAGCTCGGCCTCAACGGAGCCCAGATCGTCTTCAACCCCAACGCCACCAAGCCGGGCCTGTCGAACCGGCTGTGGGAGATCGAGCAGCCGGCTGCCGCGGCCGCCAACGGCTATTTCGTGGCTGCACCGAACCGGGTCGGGCGGGAGGACAACGAGTACGGCGAGCTGGCCGTCTCCTTCTACGGCTCCAGCCAGTTCGTCGATCCGCAGGGGAACCTGATCGGCCCGATGGGCAGCGACTCGACGGAGGAGATCCTGATCCGCGATCTCGACCTGGACATGATCAGGCAGGTCCGCAACGCCTGGCAGTTCTACCGGGACCGGCGGCCGGAGTCGTACACGGCGATCACCAAGCCATGATCATCACCGCCATGATCATCACTAGCGAGAGGCTCCGCTCATGAGCACGATCTTGATCACCGGCGGCACGGTGGTGAACGCCAACGGCACCGCGACCGCTGACGTGCTGGTGGACGGCGAGACGATCGCGGCAGTGCTGACCCCGGGCTCCCGCCTGCTGGGAGTCGACCTGGCCGGTTCGGTGGACACGGTGATCGACGGGAGCGGAAAGCTCGTCATCCCCGGCGGCATCGATGCCCACACGCACATGGAGCTGCCGTTCGGCGGGACCAACGCCTCGGACACCTTCGAAACCGGCACCCGGGCCGCCGCCTGGGGCGGCACCACGTCGATCATCGACTTCGCCGTGCAACGGATGGGGGAACGGGTCGAGGACGGGCTGGCCGCCTGGCACGCCAAGGCGGCGGGCAACTGCGCCATCGACTACGGCTTCCACCAGATCATCGGCGGCATCGACGAGTTCTCGCTCAAGGCGATGGACGGTCTCATCGACGAGGGCATCACCAGCTTCAAGCTGTTCATGGCCTACCCGGGTGTCTTCTACTCCGACGACGCGCAGATCCTCAAGGCGATGCAGAAGTCGGCGGAGACCGGCTTGATCACGATGATGCACGCGGAGAACGGGCCGGCTATCGACGTGCTGGCCGAGCAGCTCTGCAGCGCCGGCAAGACCGGTCCCTACTACCACGGTCTCGCGCGGGCCTGGCAGTTCGAGGAGGAGGCCACCCACCGGGCGATCATGATCGCCGACGTGACCGGGGCACCGCTCTACGTCGTGCACGTCAGCGCTCAGCAGGCCGTGGCGCAGATCGCCGCCGCCCGGGACCGGGGACGCAACGTCTTCGGTGAGACCTGCCCGCAGTACCTGTATCTCTCGTTGGAGGACCAGCTCGGCGCCCGCAGCGAGGAGTGGGGTGACTTCGAGGGCGCCAAGTGGGTCTGCTCGACCCCGCTCCGCTCCCGGGCCGAGGGTCATCAGGACGCGATGTGGCAGGCCCTGCGCACCAACGACCTGCAGATGGTGTCCACGGACCACTGCCCGTTCTGCATGAAGGAGCAGAAGGAGCTGGGCCGCGGCGACTTCCGAGCCATCCCCAACGGCATCGGCGGCATCGAGCACCGGATGGATCTGCTTTACCAGGGTGTGGTCACCGGTGAGCTGACGCTGCCGCGCTGGGTGGAGGTCACCTCGACCACCCCGGCCCGGATGTTCGGCCTGCACGGGCGCAAGGGTGTCATCCAGCCCGGCGCCGACGCCGACATCGTGATCTACGATCCGTCGGGCCACACCTCGATCGGGGTCGGTGAGGGCCGGAGCCATCACATGAACATGGACCACTCGGCTTGGCAGGGCTTCGAGGTCGACGGTCACGTCGATCAGGTGCTGTCGCGCGGCACGGTCATCGTGGACGAGACCGGGTACGTGGGCACGAAGGGCCACGGGCGGTTCCTCAAGCGCGACCTCAGCCAGTACCTCATCTGACGGGAGAATGATCATGGACTTCGGGGTGGTGCTGCAGACCGATCCACCGGGTTGGCGCACGGTGCAGCTGGCCGAGCTGGCCGAGGCGCACGGGTTCTCGCACCTGTGGACGTTCGACTCGCACCTGCTCTGGCAGGAGCCGTACGTCCTCTACAGCCAGATCCTGGCCCACACCCAGCGGCTGACGGTGGGACCGATGGTGACCAACCCCAGCACCCGGGACTGGACGGTGACCGCCTCGCTGTTCGCCACCCTGAACGAGATGTTCGGCAACCGGACGGTCTGCGGGATCGGTCGGGGTGACTCCGCCGTCCGGGTCACGAACGGCAAGCCGGCCACCCTGAAAGAGGTCCGCGGGGCCACCCACGTGATCCGGGAGCTGGCCAACTGCCGAGCGGTGGACTACAAGGGCTCGCGACTGCAGTTCCCCTGGGCCCACAGCTCGACGCTGGAGGTGTGGGTGGCCGCGTACGGACCGCTGGCGCTGAAGGCGGCCGGCGAGGTGGGCGACGGCTACATCCTGCAGCTGGCCGACGTCGACATCGCGCGGTGGATGATCACCAGCGTGCGGGAGGCGGCGGCCAACGCCGGACGGGATCCGGAGGCGATCACCTTCTGCGTGGCCGCGCCCAACTACGTCGGTGACGACTGGGCGCACATGCGCGACCAGTGTCGGTGGTTCGGCGGCATGGTCGGCAACCACGTGGCCGACATCGTGGCCCGGTACGGCGAGAGCAGCGCCATCCCGGCCGCGTTCACCGACTACATCAAGAACCGCCAGGGGTACGACTACAACGAGCACGGCCGGGCCGGAAACACCCACGCCGCGTTCGTGCCCGACGACATCGTCGACCGCTTCTGCATCCTCGGCACGGCCGAGGACCACATCGCCAAGCTGAAGCAGCTCAAGGACATCGGCGTCGACCAGTTCGCCGGCTACCTGCAGCACGACAACAAGGAGGAGACCCTGCGGGTGTACGGCGAGACGATCATCCCGGCGCTGCGCGAGCACGTGGTGGCCAAGGCCTGAGCACGGCCCCGTCACCGCACCCACCAGCACGACCGCGCGGGTGCTGCAACACCCGCGCTGTTGGGTTCGGCTGACTCCGCGGGCGGGAGGCCGCTTGGGTTGGCGGACCTGGGTACGGTCGCATGGCATGAGGACTCGATGGGGCATTGCCTTGGCCGGGATCGGTCTGCTGGCCGCCTGCACCGCGGCGCCGGACCCGGAGAGCCCGATGGCAGCCTCGCCGACCACGATGACCAGCAGCTCGCCGCCTGCGGCCAGCGCCCCCGAATCGCCGACACCGTCCCCTGCACGCACCGGACCGGACGGTCGCCCCTTCGTGGTGGAGGAGATCGGCGAGCTGGACGAGCCCTGGGCGATGACCTTCCTGCCCGACGGTCGGTCCCTGATCACCGGTCGCGGTGGTGAGCTGACGCTGCGCTCCGTCGACGGCCAGACCGTCGAGGTGACCGGTGTGCCGGAGGTGGTGCACCAGGGCCAGGGTGGTCTGGGTGACGTCATCGTGGCCCCCGACTTCGCGTCCACCCGGCACGTCTACCTCAGCTGGGCCGAAGCCGGCGACGGTGGCTCCGGCGCCGCCGTGGCGCGAGCGACCCTGACCGCCGACCCAGGATCGGCGAGTCTCGACGATCTGACCGTCATCTGGCAGCAGGTGCCGAAGGTGTCCGGGAACGGTCACTACGGTCACAAGCTCGCGTTCTCACCCGACGGTGAGCACCTGTTCGTGTCCTCGGGGGAGCGCCAGAAGATGGATCCCGCCCAGGATCTGGAGTCCCATCTCGGCAAGATCGTCCGGCTCGATCCCGACGGGTCGGGCGCCGCCGACAACCCGTTCGCCGACCGCGGCGAGATCGCCGCCGACGTGTGGAGCTACGGCCACCGCAATCCGCTCGGGCTCGCTTTCGACCCGGCCGGCAACCTGTGGAACTCCGAGATGGGTCCGCAGGGTGGCGACGAGCTCAACCTGGTGCGGGAGGGCGCGAACTACGGCTGGCCCGAGGCCTCCAACGGGTCCCACTACGGCGGGGCGGACATCCCTGATCATGCGGCCGGCGACGGCTTCGAAGCGCCGAAGGCGTCCTGGAACCCGAGCATCTCGCCCGGCAGCCTGATGATCTACACCGGCGAGATGTTCCCGCAGTGGCAGGGCGACGCCTTCCTCGGCGCCCTCTCGGCGGAGTCGTTGATCCGGGTCGATCTGGAGGGTACGGACGCCACCGAGGGCGACACCTGGGAGATGGACCACCGGGTCCGTGAGGTCGAGCAGGCGCCGGACGGCTCGATCTGGCTGCTCACCGACGAAGGGCAGGTGCAGCGCCTGGTCGCGCCCTGAGGTCGGGCTCCGGTCCTCAGACGGCGATCGCCACCAGGGCGATCGCCGGAAGCACCGACGACGCGAGTGTCCCCTTGATGCTCCCTCCTCGCGGCCGCCAGTACCCGAGCAGATCGGCGACACCCATGACGAGCGACGCCAGCAGCATGTAACAGCAGCCGATGATCACGATGGTGACCCCCGGTCGACACGTCGGCGTAGTTCACGAACCAGAGACCCAGCAGAGTGCCCACCCCTGCGAGCGCGTTGCGGGCGCCTACGCAGAAGGACCAAAGGCGAACGTTCTCGAGGCCCTCTGACTCGATGCCGAGGAACCTCTGGACCCACGGACGATCGATCAGGAAGGCCTCCAGGGGAAAGACCACGAGCAGGATCACCGCCGAGATCCCTGCGCAGAGCTGGGCGACGATGTTCATGGCCGTGTCCCCACGACGGCTTCGATGAGTGAGAGGGCCGACGCCGTGGGGATGACTCGACGCCGGCGAAAGCCGGCCCGGTCGAGCAGCGTGTCGAACTGCCGCTCGGTGCGCTCGCGACCGCCGACGAAGATCATCATGTCGAGGTCGAGCATCTTCGCGAAGTGTGGGGTGTTCCCGGGGGGAACCACGCTCTCCAGCAGCAACAGGGTGGCGTCCGCCGGCATCTGCCGGCGGACGTTGGTGAGGATCGCGGCTGCTCGATCGTCGTCGAAGTCGTGGATCACGCGACGCATCAGGTAGAGATCACCGTCGGAGGGGACCGTGTCGAAGAAGGACCCGCCCTCGATCCGGCAGCGGGCCAGGACGCCTGCCTCGCGCAAGTGCTCCTCGGCTGCCTCGAGGACAACCTCGCGTTCCAACAGCACACCCTTGGCCGACGGAGCCGCAGCGAGGATCGACGCCAGCAGCTGTCCTTGTCCGCCGCCGATGTCGATGATCGTCGCGTACGGCGTGAAGTCGTACACGGCACTCACTGTGGGCCAGTCCAGGGCCGAGAGACGAGTCATGGCGTTGGCGAACGTGGCACCGAACTCAGGGTTCTCGTCGAGGTGCTCCCACATCGGCTTGCCGAAGACCGTCTCGGCGGCGGGCATGCCGGTATGAACCGTCTCGGCCAGGTGTCCCCAGGGACGCTGGTAGTCCGGGTGCCCGAGCATCAAGATGACCGGCACCATCGAGTCGGGCGTTCCAGACCGCAAACCGAGCGCCAAGGGGGTCAGGTCGAACTGCCCATCGGGCTTCTCGGTGAAGACACCGAACGTGGCGCACGCGCGGAGCAGGCGATGCGTGGCGTCGGGATCCGAGCCGATGCGGGAAGCGATGTCCTGCGCAGGGAGTGGACCATCTACCAGCGTGTCCGCGATGCCTAGCTTGGCCGCGGCGTAGATGGCGTGCGTCGCCATGAATCCCGAGGCGAGCTCCAGCAGACCGACCTCGGGCGGAACCATCCTCCGGTCCAGGCTCTGGATCGCGGTTCGCAGCCGGGTGACGGCACGGATGACGCGTGGCGGAGGAAGCCTGGTCATCACACCCCCTATGATCGTCAGTGACACTGACCATTATTCTGGTCAGTAAGGCTGACTATTGTCAAGGGGTGGCATGGACCTGGCGACGCTCATGTTCATCGGCTATCGCGCGATGGACGACCAGGTGATTCGGGCGGTGCGCGACGCCGGCTTCGAGGTGACCACGGCCCAGGCGCGGATCGGCCAGCGGATCGCCGTGGACGGTTCGCGGCTGACGGATCTCGCCGAGCAGGCGCAGGTCACCAAGCAGACGGCGAGCCTGCTGATCGCCGCGCTGGAGCGGGAGGGACTGGTCGAGCGCGTCCCCGATCCGGACGACGGGCGAGCACGGCTCATCCGGCTGACCTCCAGGGGTCGGATCGCCTCGGAGCGGGCCCGCGAGGTCGTGATGAGCGTCGAGAAAGCCTGGCAGGTCCACCTCGGACCCGAGCTGGCGGCGTCGCTCCGCGAGGCGCTCGTCAAGCTCCGTGAGATCGCGGACCCGTACCAGTGATGTCCACATCGAGGCCATCACGCACGGCGCCCGTGCCGCGCGTCACCGCAGCCTCCGTCGTGGCCCCGAACCGAGGCCCGCACATCACGGGCGGCGTCGTCACGAGAGGGCCAGGAGCGTCAGCCGATCGTGGGCGCGATCACCTCGTCGATCATGGCGATGGCGTCCTCGAACTCCAGGGCGGCCTGGTCGGTCCCCACGGTGGCCACCGTGATCACGGCCCGGCGATCCGGCACGACGACGATGAGCTGGCTCGGGAAGCCGGATGCAGCGAAGGCCGGCGTGCCGCGAATGTGTCCGCGGTACCACAGATAGCCGTAGTCGACGTTGGCTGCTGAAGGGCGGGTGGATGCCGTCACCCAGTCGGCCGGAACGATCTCCTGGCCGGCTACCTGGCCCTGGTCCAGGTACAGCTGCCCCAGCGCCACCAGGTCGTCGGCGGTGAGTTTGAGCATGCAGCAGCCGTTCTGGATTCCGTCCGGGTCAGTCGCCCAAGCGAATCCGGCCGCTTCGAAGGCGGCCGATCCCGTTCCCGGCTCGTAGCCGGTGTAGGCGGGCTCGGTGCTCACGCCCAGCGGCCCGAACAGCGCCCGCCGTGCGTAGTCCAGGACCGGTTCTCCGGCGGCTTCGGTCAGGATCGCACTGACCAGATGTGCGCCGGCATTGGAGTAGATGAACTGCTCGCCTGGCGCGGCCTGCAGGTCGAGCGCGAGGATCTGCTC